>NZ_JABZXW010000090.1 GCF_015265375.1 Rothia sp. (in: high G+C Gram-positive bacteria) | reverse complement strand
CCATCAACGGTCAGCACCCCGCACTGTTTTGTTGTAAAACTACTTTTGTCTTTTAGCCCTGGTAAGGGGTCACGGAGACAATCTTGGCGCTCAGTTCCTTACCGTTCGGAGCGGTGTAGGAAACCTCGTCGCCCTGCTTAGCACCCATGATTGCGGCACCCAGCGGGGACTTCTCGGAGAAGACCTTCAGGTCGGTGCCGGCAGGGAGGGTGTCCTCAATTTCGCGGGAGCCGAGCAGGAACTTCAGGGTGCGGCCTGCAACCTCAGCCTCGATGACCATGCCGTGGCTTACCACGCCGTCATCAACGGGCGCCTCACCAATCTGTGCGGTTTCGAGCAGGTGCTTAAGCTGCTTGATGCGCGCCTCGTTCTTAGCCTGCTCATCGCGTGCCGCGTGGTAGCCGCCGTTCTCGCGGAGGTCACCCTCATCGCGCGCCTGGGCGATGCGGTCAACGATTTCCTGACGGTACGGACCGGAGAGGTGCTCCAGCTCCTGGGTGAGGCGGTCGAAGGCGTCCTGAGTGAGCCATGCACCGGTGTTTTCAGCCATGCGTGTCCTTTGCTTATGCGCCGGCTCTGCCGGTGCGAAACGAATAAACCCGCTACCGCGTGCCGCGTTCAATGCGCGGCGGTGCCGGTAACGGAATGAATCAACAGACCTATTCTAGAGCACCGGAGGATTTTCGGCTGTTATGCCGGTCGTATCTTCCCCTCTGAACGCATCTTCGTCGGTACGCACGCCGGTAGCTGAACACTCCGCCAGCATCAGACTGTTTCTTGCCCGTGAATCTGCCGATATGACGGCACGTTTCACGATGTCACACGGCGTCATCTGCGCTAGTGCACCGGCGCTATCCTTGGGTATCATACGAGAAGCTACAACCGTAAAATTTCTGCCGTGTAGCGCTCGTATTCGCGAGTCACAGACACATCATCGACCCCTGGCGCATCACCTAAAGGAGACCACCGTGAGCGAAGCCATTGAACAGCTGAAGGCAAACCTGCCGACTCACCCTCCCGTGGACTCTATCAAACCGCTGGAGGAGGACTACACTGGCCTGCGCATCCTCGCGGTGCATGCTCACCCGGATGATGAGTCCTCTAAGGGCGCTGGCACTGCGTCGGCGTATATTGCCCGCGGTGCCCGCTTCATGGTGGCGACGATGACCGGCGGCGAGCGCGGCGACATCCTGAACGAGGAGATTGCTAACAGCCCGCGCGCGCACCGTGACCTGCCGGGTCTGCGCCGCTCCGAGATGGCGGCTGCCCGCGAGATTATGGGCATTGAGCACCGCTGGATTGGCTTCTTCGACTCTGGTCTGCCCGAGGGCGACCCCATGCCGCCGCTTCCCTTCGGTAGCTTTGGCACCATACCCCTGGACCGTGCCGCCGCGCCGCTCGTGCGTCTGGTGCGTGAGTACCGCCCGCACATCATCATCACCTATGACGAGATTGGCGGCTACCCGCACCCCGACCACATCATGACTCACAAGGTTGCCGTGGAAGCATTCGAGAATGCAGGCGACCCCGAAGCGTACGTGGGTGAGGGCGAGCCCTGGACCCCGCTGAAGCTCTACTACGACCGCGCATTCAACCCCGAACGCACCCTCGCCCTGCACGAGCATCTGCTCGATACGCACGGTGAGAGCCTGCTGAGCGGCTGGATTGAGAACCTCGCGCACCGCGCCTCCTCGGGGGAGGCGCCTCGCCACGAGACTACGACCCGCATCCTGGTTCACGAGCACTTTGAGCAGCGCGATCAGGCTTTGCGCGCGCACGCCTCGCAGGTGGACCCGAACGGCGTGTTCTTCGCCGTTCCCAGCGAACAGCTGAAGGATATTTGGCCCTGGGAGGACTACACGCTGGCCGCCTCGCACGCTGAGGTTCAGCTGCCCGAATCTAGCCTGGACGAGGGCCTGAGCGACTACTACGTTATCTAGGCTGGGGTGCATCGCCCCGCGCGTTACAATGATGCCCTTCACCCACGATATGAGTTGTAGGTGAAGGGCATCATCCATTCTTAGGCGCGCGATGCGTGCAGCCCCTGTACGCACCCCCGGATACCGCCACCAGCCGCCACAAATTTTGAGCCGATTCTCAGCCCAACCGCGATGCTGATTGCCGCGAAGGTACGGCGCGGCGGCGTAGAATAAGAGCTTGGACTCTTTCGTTATGAGCCCGCTGAATTATCTGCCACGACAGCCGAATGAGGTATGAGCTATGAGCGCCAACGCCCTGCCCGTGATTACTGTGCACGGCCACGCCAGCAACCCCGGCACTGTCACTGAGCCTACCATCTATGAGCAGGCTCTGGCGCGCTCGCTGAGCCCCGAATCCCTGCCGGCACATATTGGAGTGCTGGTGGACGGTAACCGTCGCTGGGCGGCTCAGCGCGGCTTGAGCACCCGTGAGGGCCACGCCGCCGGTGCGGAGCGAATTATTGATTTTCTTGCCTGGTGTACTGAGCTGTCGATTCCGCAGGTGAGCCTGTACATGCTCTCCACCGAGAACCTGAAACGCCCCGAGAAGGAACTGACCGGTCTGGTCGCTGTGATTGATGCGTTCTTGGTGCGTCTGGTGGAGTCCGCCTGCGGTCCGGTGCGCGCTATCGGCAATATTGACCTGATTCCTCGCCAGCTGCACGAGCGCCTGGACTGGGCGATTGAGCAGACTGCGCACCTGCCCGGTGTTCGCGTGAACATTGCGGTCGGTTACGGCGGCCGCCAGGAGATTGTGGACGCGGTCCGCTCGGTTCTGCGCGAGGCTGCCGCTGAGGGGGCATCCTTGGACTCGCTTGCCGAACAGCTGAGCGTGGAGGATATTTCTTCGCACCTGTACACCGCCGATATGCCCGACCCGGACCTGCTGATTCGCACTTCGGGCGAGCAGCGCCTGTCCGGTTTCATGACCTGGCAGAGTGCGTATTCTGAGTTTTACTTCTGCCGCGCCCTGTGGCCGGATTTCACACGCGTTGATTTTCTGCGTGCCCTGCGGGATTACGCGAACCGTTCCCGCCGCTTCGGTTCCTAGAACCTGTGCGCTCTAGCGCCGTCGGGTTGTGCTCCCGACTGGCAGCCTCCGGTAGTACAGTTTCCAACGTTACAGCCTCCAGCATTACAGAATGGACGTTCTATGCTCGCTGAGCTTTCCCGCCTCTACCACGCAGGCGGCGCCTCCGTTATTGCCGCGCTGGTGCTCGGCAGCTACCTGCTGTACTTCCTGTGGTGCGCCCTGCGGCTGTGGTGTATTGACGTGCGGGAGCACCGCCTGCCGCACCGCATCCTGATTCCGCTGGCTATTGCCACCTATACGGCTCTGCCGGTGTCTTTGCTTTTTGCAGGTCGCCCAGCCGATATTTGGCGCGTGATTGGTGCCGGTTTGGTGCTCTGGTTCTGCTACCTGCTTCTGCGTATTCTGTCCTTTGGCGCGCTGGGCCGCGGGGACGTGAAGCTCGCCGGCATTCTGGGTGGCGTGCTTGGGTACCTGTCCTGGGCAAATCTGGGCTGGGCGTCGCTGGTGACGTTCCTTGCCGGTGGTCTGGTGTCCCTGGCGCTGGTGCTGTTCACGAAGGCGCGCGGTAGCACCCGCATTGCGTTCGGCCCGTTTATGCTTTTGGGCGCGCTGGTGGCGTTGGCGGCTCCGGCGTATTCTCTGTGGTAGATTCCGAAGTAGGGTGACCGTCCGGCTAGGTGGCGGGCTCGTTCTTTGTGCGGCTCGTGGCTGTTCGCTCTGCTCTCTAGCACCTATTCCCGATAGACTTGCCGGGGCTTTTGAAAGGTTGATGTTATGCCTACTCCTCCCTATATCCGTAAGCTGCGTGAGCAGATTGGATCGGATTACCTGTGGCTGTCCGGTGCGACGGCTGTGGTGTACCGTGAGCAGGATTCTAAGGTGCTACTGGTGCGCCGTAGCGATAACGGGGCGTGGACCCCGATTACGGGCATTGTGGACCCGGGGGAGAGCCCCGCACTGACCTGCCTGCGTGAGGCGCAGGAGGAGGCGAACGTGCAGATTGAGGTGCTGGAGCTGGCGCAGGTGAAGGCTGACCCGCCGATGCAGTTCGGTAATGGTGACCGCTGCCAGTTCTTGGATCATACGTTCTTGTGCCGCTGGGTTTCTGGTGAGGCGAAGGTGAACGACGAGGAGTCTTCGCAGGTGCGTTGGGTGGATGTGTCTGACCCGGCGGAGCGTGCGTTGCTTTCGGATCGGATGCTGGACCGTATTGATGCGGCGCTGAACTATAACGGCCACTGCCGTTTTGGTTTGGAGTCGGTGCCGCCGGAAGAGCTCTAGACCGGTTACTGGGACTGAGTAAAAGCTGCCGAACTAAACCTGTACATACAGAAGGAGGGGCGACCCGCCGTCATGGCGAGTCGCCCCTCCCAGCATTTTTATGACAGTTTGTTACATGTTATTGGGTGGTTCTTCCTGTTTTTCTGTGGGAGTGGGGGACTGGAAGCCTAAAGGTTGCCGTGGTTTTATTTTGTTTTTGTCTTCTTTACCTTAAGTTGCGTCTGTGTATCGAGTTATGAGTGGTGTACATGAGATGCTTTATATATGACACGGGTTACATTGGGAGTGACGGCCCCGTATTAGTCAGTAACCCGAGAAAGATTCGTTCACGTGATGTTCTGGTGAGCGTAGTCGCTTTCCTTTTACTCTGCCTATAAATCTTTAAGGCATGCCATTTTTCTGTGAACTAGGCTCATTGTGTTCATCGCAATTCTTGGGCGCTATTTTGATGCGTCCTGGAAGGAGCAAAGCATGACAACACATAAAATACCCTGGAGAATCTACGTAGCCCTTATTGGCTCTCTGGTAGGTACAGGAATATATTCCTTCGCCCTACCCATCGCGATTCTCGCTAGTACAGGCGAAATTGGGTTGGCTGGCGTAATGGCGGTAGCCATGCAAATCCCCAATATCGCCTTGGCATATCCACTAGCAACCCTATCGGATAGTCTGCCTCGAAAACCTATGATTGTGATTGCCGGGGCAGCAAACATCCTCAGTATCCTTACCTTGGCGTTGATGATTGAGCAGCATATGCTGTCATGGTTCACCATCGCCGCACTAGGATTTGTGAGCGGTGTCTTCTCCGAACTGGCTGCTGCCTCAGAAGCAGGATATATTCCGCAGCTTCTCGGACGAGAAAACCTTCTTTCGTACAATGCACGTCGTGAAATTTGCGAGGGAATATCCGCAATCATTGCACCCCCTACAGCAGGATTTATTGTTCTTGTCGCGGGTGCAACGGTCGGTCTTATCGTCCCGGTGCTCCTTTTCGGAGCGGCAACTATTTCATACGCAACGTTGCCATCCGTAGAGATGGAAACTAAAACTGAGCAACGCGAAACCGCACAACATGGGTTTATTCACCGCATGTTTGACGGTATCCAATACATGTTCTCCGGCGCCCCACAGAGACTTATCCTTGTCTACACGTTCTTCTTAGCGGCAGCTACGGCATCGTATTCAC
>NZ_JABZXW010000018.1 GCF_015265375.1 Rothia sp. (in: high G+C Gram-positive bacteria) | reverse complement strand
ACGCGTCAAAGCGGTAGAGGCTTACAACATCATCAAAAGTTGTCCCTACTTCAAACTTATCCAAACGCTTGTTTCGGTTGGATTTCTGTTTGGAACTCTTCTTAGCCTTGACTCTGAACGAGTACCAATAACCACTCAAGCGATAGTAGTTAACCCCTTCCAAAAACTTGATGGCATTCTCGTGGGAAACAGTGGTCATGCCACGTCGCGATAAGATACCAAATTGCTCTTCATGAGTTTTGAAAGGTTTGGGGTTCGAAGGCATCATAACTCCATTGTATGCACTGGGACGTATATATCATATCAGGGCAAATGATTCTACACACGCAAGAGACTAAGTTACTTATGAAGAGCTATAAAAAGATGACCGGCCCTGGACTCCTAAGGGAGCGGAACCGGCCGCGATTGCTCCATCCTCCACACATATTGGAGGGAAGCAATCATGATATGTATACATATATAGTACTTGACTTTTGCAAAATGAACAACAAGAACTACCAGTAATTTATGCAATAAGTAAAAAGAAGACCGGTCCTGTACTCCCGAAGGAGTGGTGCCGGTACTAGTGGTACTACTCTACAGCTGATGATGCTCTTCACGCAAGGGCTCTCGTCATACAGCCCAACAAATGCGACCGCACAGCGCAGGGGGCAGGATTCCTTAGAATCCTGCCCCCTGTCATATAGCTATATGCTCATCCCGAATGCTTAGCGTTGCGAGAAGATCAGGCTCATCGCCTCCGCACGAGTTGCGGTGTTCATCAGCGCACCGCGCACCGCGCTGGTCACGGTCTTCGCGCCCGGCTTACGCACACCGCGCATCGACATGCACATGTGCTCAGCCTCAATCACCACAATCGCGCCGCGCGGGTTCAGGTGCTCCTCCAGAGCCTCCACCACCTGCGTAGTCAGACGCTCCTGCACCTGCGGGCGGCGGGCGTACAGGTCCACCACGCGAGCAAGCTTGCTCAGGCCGGTGACCTTGCCGTCCGGGCCGGGGATGTAACCCACATGCGCCACACCGTGGAACGGCACCAGGTGGTGCTCACAGGTCGAGTAGAACGGGATGTCCTTCACCAGCACCATCTCAGAGTGGGCAATGTCGAAAGTCGTACCCAGAATCTCGCCGGCGTCCTGGTGCAGGCCCGAGAAGAACTCCGCGTAGGCGCGCGCCACGCGGGCCGGGGTCTGCTGCAGGCCGTCACGGTCCGGGTCCTCACCGATCGCGAGCAGAATCTCACGGACGGCAGCCTCAATACGCGGCTGGTCGACGGCGTTCTTAGCCTCGCTCATTCTCTGCTCCATTCTGGTTCGGGGTGCCGTTCTCCGGGCGCTGCGCCGGAGGGGCGGGGTAGTTCGGGTACTGCTGGGTGGGCATTGCGACGGTCGGGTCGGCGTCCGGGTCGCTGAGGGGCGCCTGAGGCGGTAGAGGCTGGGTAGGTGCTACCGGTGCCTGCTGGGTCGGAACCTGCTGTGCGGGTGCTGCCGGTGCTACAGGAACGGTCGGCGCTACGGGGACAGTCGGTGCTTCGGCAGGTGCTTCCTCAGCCTTCTGCGCCTCCTGAGCCAGCTCGCTCGGTGCCTTCACCGGCGGGATGTCGGTGCGCTCGCGGGTCGGCTTGGAGTACCAGTACTCACGCTCGGGGCGCTTACGAACGTCCTTGAAGATTTCGGCAATCTCGTTCTCGAGCAGGGTTTCCTTCTCGAGCAGGGCGAACGCCAGGCGGTCCAGAATATCGCGGTTTTCCAGCAGAATCTGGAATGCCTCGTCGTGTGCCTGCTCCAGTAGGGCGCGAATCTCAGCGTCGACCTTTGCCGCGGTCTCGTCCGAGTAGTTGCGTGCCGAAGCGCCGCCACCACCGAGGAACGGTTCGGTGTCTTCGCCACCAAGCTTCACGGAACCAATCACGGAGCTCATGCCGTAGTCGGTGACCATCTTGCGGGCGGTATCGGTCGCCTTCTGAATGTCGTTAGACGCACCGGTGGACGGGTCATGGAAGACAATCTCCTCAGCCGCACGGCCACCCATCGCGTACGCCATCTGATCGAGCAGTTCGTGGCGGGTCGTGGAGTACTTGTCGTCCTGCGGCATGACCATGGTGTAACCCAGGGCGCGACCGCGCGGAAGAATCGTAATCTTGGTGACCGGCGCGGAGTTACGCAGTGCCGCCGCAACCAGGGCGTGACCGCCCTCGTGGTATGCGGTGACCTTACGCTCGTGCTCGTTCATGATGCGCGAGGAACGCTGCGGACCAGCCATAACGCGGTCGATTGCCTCATCAATAGCGCGGTCGTCAATCACGTTGCCGTTATCGCGGGCGGTCAGCAGAGCCGCCTCGTTCATGACATTCGCCAGGTCAGCACCGGTGAAGCCGGGGGTGCGCTTAGCGACCTGAGCCAGGTCCACGGTGTTAGCGATCGGCTTGCCTGCGGCGTGCACGCGCAGAATCTGCTCGCGGCCCTTCATATCGGGGGCGTCCACGCCAATCTGGCGGTCAAAACGGCCGGGACGCAGCAGCGCCGGGTCCAGAACGTCGGGTCGGTTCGTTGCCGCAATGACGATGACGTTCGAGTTGCCGTCGAAGCCGTCCATCTCAACCAGCAGCTGGTTCAGGGTCTGCTCACGCTCGTCATTACCGCCACCCATGCCGACGCCGCGGCGGCGGCCAACAGCGTCAATCTCGTCGACGAAGACGATGGCGGCGGGGTCGCTCTTCGCTTCCTTGAACAGGTCGCGCACGCGGGACGCACCCACACCCACGAACATTTCAACGAAGTCAGAGCCAGAAATCGAGTAGAAGGGCACGCCAGCCTCGCCCGCCACAGCCTTGGCGAGCAGGGTCTTACCGGTGCCGGGAGGGCCGTACAGCAGCACGCCCTTGGGAATCTTTGCACCCAGGCGGGTGAACTTCTCGGGTTCAGCCAGGAACTCGCGGACTTCTTCCAGCTCGGCGAGCGCCTCATCCACGCCGGCGACGTCGCTGAAGCGAACCTCCGGCTTGTCCTTGGTGAACTTCTTCGCGCGGGACTTGGAGAAGCTCATGACGGAGGAGCCGCCTCCGACTCGTCCCATCAGGAACCAGAACAGCACACCAAAGAGCAGAATCGGCAGCAAGAGCGAAACCAGGGAGCTCAGGAAGCTGTGCTCAACCGGCTGGTCCGTGTAGCTTTCCAGCTGGGCGGAGTCCATGGCCTTGACCACTTCCTCGCCGCGGGGCTGCACGTAGTAGAAGCGCACCGACTTACCGTAGTTGTCGTTGCCCTTCTTGTAGTCGTCCTTAAGCTGCAGTTCGACGCGCTGGTCGCCGTCGTAGATCTTTGCGCTCTTGACCTGGTGGTCGTTGAGCAGCTGAAGGCCCACGTTGGTGTCCACCTGACGCGAGGGCTGAGTGAAGAGGGAAGTCATGAGGAAAGCCAACATGATGATGACGGCTGCGCCCGGCCAGAACCAGGGGCCGTTAATCAGCTTCTTCAGGAAGCCCTCCGAGCCTTTCTGCGGAGTATTGGGGTTTTGAGCCAATGCTTTGTCCTTACGTTGCGGCTGTAACCCGTCGGGGGTTGCGGCATGCCAGCCAGAACACCCAACGATGCAACCTTAAATGTACCCTACCCCGGCTTTGGGCTAGGCACAGGGCGGGCATTTCACCTGCGGGCTAAAGGGTTGTAGCACTCGGAGGGGCTGAAAGTGCATCTTCTTTATCGTGTATCCGCGGCGGCGGGTATCCGTGGCCCCGAGTATCTGCGGCGGCGCATCATGGCGGCTGTGCCTGCCGCATCCACCGCATACCGCCGGGTACAGCAACGCCCCGCTCCCCCACAAGCGTGAGGAGGCGGGGCGTGACCACCTAACAGCATGGCTGCCGTGGTGAAGGCTTAGGAGTAAACGTGCGGGTGCAGGGTTGCGACGCAGTCCAGGTTGCGGTACTTCTCAGCGAAGTCCAGGCCGTAACCAACAACGAACTCGGGCTCGATGTCCCAGCCGACGTACTTGACCTCAACGTCAGCCTTGACGACCTTGGGCTTGCGCAGAAGGGTGCAAATCTCAACGGAAGCTGCACCGCGAGAAATCAGGTTCTGCTGCAGCCACGCCAGGGTCAGACCGGAGTCAATGATGTCTTCAACAATCAGGACGTTGCGGCCCACCAGGTCGGTGTCCAGGTCCTTGAGAATACGCACAACACCGGAGGACTTGGTGCCGGAACCGTAGGAGGAAACAGCCATCCAGTCCATGGTGTAGTGGCCCTTGAGAGCGCGGGAAAGGTCAGCCATGATCATGATGGCGCCCTTGAGAACACCCACCAACAGCACGTCCTTACCGGCGTAGTCTTCGTCGATGCGCGCCGCCAGTTCGGCGACCTTCGCATTAATCTCTTCCTTGCTGAAGAGAACGTTCTTGATATCGTCCTGCACGTCGATAGCCTGCACGATGTATTCCTTCGTATTCTTTTAGACGCTCTGCGCCTCCGCTGCGGTCCCCAGGTGCGGGGTTTCATGCCTTCCCACGGCGGATAATGTGGATGGTGTTCGCCTTAAGTATGGCTTAAAACGGCGCCGCGGCGCACCTCACCACGCAGATAGTGTGTGCTGAGGATGCTCCGCGGGCACCTAGCTGGGCACCTAGTTAGGGTCGAGTTGGCACTAATACGAGCACGTCCAGGCGTTCACCGGTCACCGGATACGCAACCTTGCGGCGGCGGTACGCACTCACGTGACCGGGCATCTGAACGGGCCCAGCTACCGCGTATTCGGCGGCGAAAGAATCCAGCGCCTGCAGTCGCTCGAAGCCGGGGTTCTCTCCCCCGGCAGCCTTGCAGGCGGCAGCAAGCACACGCAGACGAAGCGCCGGATGCAGCGCCGCCACCTGCGCACGGTCCAGCAGCACGGCGTCCTCACGTTCGATGCCGCGCACGGCGGTTCCGGCGGGTAGGAGCGCCTGCTTGTAGGCGGCCTGCGCCTGTTCGTCGAGGTATTCGGCATCGGGGCCAGCTACGGAGGCGGTGCGCGCCAGGGAGCGGGCGACGTCCCCGCCGAGGTGCTCCTCCAGGTAGGGCAGCACGCTGTGGCGGATGCGGGCACGCATGAGGGACTGGTCGGCGTTGGTCGGGTCGATCCAGGGGGTGAGGGTTTCGGCGTCGCAGATGTCGAGCATGTCGGTGCGGCGCAGGCCGAGGAAGGGACGCAGGTAGGTGACGCCCCCTTCGACGCGCACGGGCGGCATGCCCGCCAGGGAGCGCGTGCCGGAGCCGCGGCTCAGGCCGAGCAGCACGGTTTCTGCCTGGTCGTCGAGGGTGTGGCCGAGCAGTACGGCGCGGGCGCCGGTGGCTTCAACAGCCTTCTTGAAGGCTGCGTAGCGGGCGGTGCGTGCCGCCATTTCGGGGCCCATGTTGCCGACGGGAACCTGCACTTTTTCGGTGATGACGGGGTGAAGCCCCAGGTCGGTGAGGGTCTGCGCGGTCTGCGCGGCGACCGCGGCGGAGTCTTCTTGCAGGCCGTGGTCGACGATGATGGCGCCTACGCGTACGTCGCTGCGGCGTGTGAAGTGCGCGGCAATGGCTGCCAGCGCGAGGGAGTCGGGGCCGCCGCTGCAGGCGACCAGGAGCAGGGGCAGGTCGGCGGCATCCGCGGTGGAGGCGGTGCGGGAGCGCCCGGTAGCTTTGATGCTTCCTGCGCCGAGGAGCTTTTCAAGGGCGGCGGCGAGGTGGCGGCGGGCAGTGCCGACGGCGGGGTGCAGGCGTCCTGCGCGTCCATTCTGCATAGTGGTTCCTTTATAGAAATTGCGAAGTGTCTATGTAGGTAGATACTTACTTCACGAGGAGAATTTAGAAATAACGGAGGCTCAAGAAGTCAGGAGTCTCAGGAGTCTTAGGAACGCGAGGAGCTCGGATGAAGGTACTCTTCAAACTCGTCCTGGCGGCGTTCCAACTCTTTCTGCATGGCCTTAAACGGTGAGGCATTCGAGTTGAAAATATACCCCGGGGCGGCTCGGTCTGTGGGCCAGCGAACTGCTCGAGCCGCTTTGAGAGCACGCGTTAGAGCGTCTTTCTGCACCTTAGTCGGAAGACCGATAGTCTCTGCGAGAGCAAGCCAATCGTCAACAGTAATCTTCCAATCTTCGGGCGGCGAACCGTCACCGGGATTCGAATTATCTTTTCCGTTGACGCTAAGCGCCATGGATAGAGATTTAATGTGCACGAGCGAACAGGGGATGTCGTAGATAGGAGCTACTTCCCATCCACGGCGTCCCTTGAGGAGCGAGATATTTTTTGCGTGTAGGTCACCGTTGCCAGTCAGCCAAGCGTAGAGAAAGTGCATGTAAAGATTCCTGCGGGCAATAGCCGGGGAAGCAGCGATTTTCACCATTGCTTGAATGACACTTTCTGTTGTCACAGCAGGGTTATCTTCCGTGTATTTCTCACCCGAAGGAACACCCAAAATCTGTGCACCATCCTCCATGGCGATGCGCCCCCCGGAGGGTGTTCGGTCGAAACGGGAGACCATCAAACCTGATACGCCGTCTCGATCATAGACAAGCTCATGCTGAGCTACAGGAATCCCCATGAGTGCGGCCGCCGTGAGGTGGGCAGCTTCGTTTTCTACGAGCCCGGGCATGCGTTGCGGGCTGATTTTCAGAAGCGCATCGTATCCAGCGCCCGTCCAATGCACGGGCAGGGTTTTCATGACGGCACTCAGCTTTTCTTGAACGCCAGGCAGTCCTCGGCGGTCAACCGTGCCCATAAGTTCTGCAAAGGAAACAACCTCAGGGTTGTTCACCAATGCGGCAGGAGCGGTGTACAGTTCCCGCCCGTGCTCAATAATTTGCACATCGCCTGGAACGTCAGAACCAATCACCAGCAATAAGCCCAGGGTGTTATTTTTGCTGATTTTTTTCTCGGAACTGACAACGTCGAGCCTATAGCCTTCGGGCAAAAGATTCTGGAAGAAAGGGGGAATTGATTCTGCGGTATATTCCGCCTCTAAAGGCAGGCTCGTGGCAATTGCCGGGCCTTTATAATCTGCCCGGTAGGTGAAATGAATCATCCCGTTGGCGTCTCGCCTCAAATATGCGGCGAGAACACCATCTTTATAGACATCTGCCATAAGTTCATCTGTCATGGCTTTTCTCCAGGTTCTGTTTTCTATCGCAGTGTGCGGGAGGGGTTAGGTGAGAGGGTTAGTAATGGCCAGCTCAATGCCGAGCTCTTGGGCGACCTTGAGGACCGCACCAATTGACGGGCCGGGTAGCCCACGCTCAATATCGCGGATTGTTTTATCACTGAGTCCAACCATCCACGCCAACTCCATTTGGGTGATTTTTTCGTACTTGCGGACGGCACGAACCTGCGCACCAAATTCTTGCGCGAACCCTGTTGCGTCGAATGCCATAGGGGTTCCCTCCTCACCGCTACAGAACCTCAGGTTATACGAACTATTCTTCGCAATATGCCCATATTAGCACCCCAAGAAGCTCTCTGAGGCTATTTTCCGAAGAATAGTTCGGTTAAGCACGCCTTTCCGGCACCCCCAAACACAGCCAAGGAATACAAAAAAAGGGGGCGTGCCCGCCGCCTCCAGCACGCACGAAAACTCGCACGAACCAGATGCAGGGAACACGCCCCCAGCAAGCCCTCCGCTCACCTGCCGCTAGGACAGCGACTGCAGACGAGCCACAATGGGCGCCAACTCCTCGTGGTAATCAAGAACCATGAGAGGAGTGAAAATAGTGGAGTACGAAACGTAATAGAAATCGGGTGTTTTATTGAAATCCGCCGGCCTGTACCCGTTAGTGAGGAAGTTATTGTCATACCCCCGGTCCTCTTCTACCTTTGCCAGCGCATGCTGATACACCCAACTCATTGCTCGATGCAACTCACTCCCTTCCTTAATGGGAGCAGCACCCTTCTCAGCACGCACAGCATTCGCCGCATCCAGAGATTCCAGAGTCACCTTGGGGCTACCCGCAGCACGATAAAGGAAGGTAAAGTAGGCGCCACGGCTCGCCGGAGTGTCATAGTGGAAGGAACCATCAGACCAACCAGCGCTCAAACCTACACGGGTCGCCCAAATAGCAACCTTATAACGAGCATCGCCCGGAGTCAGGTCGGTGTACGGGGACTTCTCCGGCAGATTCTTCACCTCGGGTGAACCCGCCAGATGGTACAGGTACTCCAGCAAGCGGCCACGCGAAATGGTCATAATCCCGTTCGGTAAATCCCACTCACGGGTATTAATCAGCCCAATAACCTGCTTCTTCGTAATCAGGCCGCTACACTCTGCCCAATCCACACCGTTGATTTGATACTTCCCATAATGCGCTTGCATGTCAAAACAATTAACATCAAATTCCAGCTCTTCAATAGGCTGTGCAGATTTCGGCTGAATGTATGCCGCCTGGGCTACACCCTGACCCATATACCCCATAGTCAGCGCCAACAGTGCCGCCGCGCCGCGGGTCGAAAGGTTTTTCTTCATTTTCTATCCTCGGTGAAAGGTGTGAGATTAGAAGAAGAGTGAATCCCTTTGACCATACCCGGAATCTGCACCTCGCGCAATCAACTACGCCCGGCGTGCAGGCAGATGCGGCGAAAGACACAACAAAAGGGGGCGTGTCCGCCGCCTCCAGAACGCACGAAAAATCGCACGAACCAAACGCAGGGAACACGCCCCCCTGATAAAAACCGGGTGCACCTAACGGTGCGGCAGCTTAGTGACCCTCAGCTGCGAAACGGTCGATAGCCTCCTGGACCATCTTCTCAGCAGCAGCCAGGTCTTCCCAGCCCTCGCCCTTAACCCACTTGCCGGGCTCCAGGTCCTTGTAACGCTCGAAGAAGTGCTGAATCTCAGCCTTCAGCTGCTCGGGAACATCAGCCAGGGACTTGATGTGGTCGTAGCGCTTGTCGGTGGGAACGCACAGAACCTTAGCGTCGCCGCCAGCCTCGTCGGTCATGTTGAACACTGCAACGGGGCGAGCCTCAACCAGCACGCCGGGAACAACGTCAACGTCCAGGATCAGCATGGCGTCCAGCGGGTCGCCGTCCTCACCCAGGGTGTTCTCGAAGTAGCCGTAAGCGGTGGGGTACTGCATGGAGGTGAACAGCACGCGGTCCAGGCGCAGGCGGCCGGTCTCGTGGTCCACTTCGTACTTCACGCGGGAGCCGCGGGGGATTTCAATAGTGACGTCGAGTTCCATCGGAACCTTCTTTCTCGTGAGTTAGAGTCACTTTCGCGGCGACTTCGGCGCGCAAGGTGCGAAAGTTAGGTGTTGAACTCACCCATTGTAACCCGTTCGCACACACCGAAACCGCGTATTCGGCGCCAAAACCAGCGTAATTTACCACGCTCACACCACTGTTAACGTTCCGCCTAGTCCCGCACCCGCCAACGCGACCCGCCACCGTGCCGGGCAGGTCAGATAGGGTTCGTGAAGGGCGGGAGGAACGCGGCAGGAGTATCACAGCACCGGCGCGTAAATTCGATAGGCACCCCATCCGCCCGCTATGCTCAAAAGATGCCTTCCAACAAGCACAACACCCAGACCACCACCCTCACCCGCCGCGCCGCTCTCACCCTCGGCGGCATGTTCCTCCTCACCGCCTGCGGATCCGCCGCAACCGAACAGAAACGCCCCGAAGGTTCCGCAAGCCCCAGCGGCAGCGCATCCGGCACCGCGGAGGCGACCGCCTCCGCAACTCCGAGCGCCACCCCGACCCTCGCACCCGCACTGCCCGAAGCCGAACAGGAGCAGCTGCGCAACGCCCTCACCGCGCTCTTCGCGGACGGCACCTACCCGCAGTACAGCCTGCTCGTCACCGGCATGGACGGCAACCTGCCCAGCATCAAGGCGACCACCGCACCCGCCGACCTGTACGCCGCCAACGCCGACACCGCGCGCGTGCCCGCCTCCACGTTCAAAATCCTGACCCTATTCGCACTCAACCACTACGCGAACCTGCAGGCGCGCCTGCGCACCCGCGTCACCCGCGACGCCGCCGGACTGTACCTCGTGGCGGGCGGCGACACCCTGCTCGGTGCGGGCGCCTCCAACCCGAAGCAGATTGTGGGACGCGCAGGCCTGGGCACCCTCGCTGAGCTGACCGTGAAGGCGCTGAACGAGGGCGAAAAGCCGACTGCCGCGCTACCCGTCTACCTGGACGGCACCTTCTTCACCGGCCCCGGCGTGAACCCCGGCTGGGAAGAAGCCGACGTGGCGTCCGGCCAGATCACGCCCATTCACCCGATTGCGCTCGAATCGCACACGGTGCCGGGCAAGTCGACCGCAAGCAACCCGGTACGTCCAGACGATGCCGCGGTTGCCGCCCAGCAGGCGTTCGTGGATGCGCTCAACACCGCCGGCAAGGAGTCCGGCATGAGCTTCACCCTCGCGGAACGCCGCACCGCCCCCGCGGAAGCGGTCGAAATCGCCGCTGTCGAATCGGCAACCCTGCTGGAGCAGGCACAGCACATGATGCTCGAATCCGATAACGCCCTGGCTGAGGTGCTTGGCCGTTGCGCCGCCATCGCCGCCGGTAAGGAAGGCAGCGGCGAAGCGGCACAGCAGACCGTGCGCCAGGCACTCGTGGATGCCGGCGTGAACATTGAAAACCTGGTGCAGGCAGACGTGTGCGGCATGTCCTTGACGGACCGCGTGACCGCCCGAACCCTCGTGCAGGTTGTGGCTCTGCTGAATGCTGATGAGCATGCGGAGCAGCTGATGAGCACGTTCCCGGTCGCGGGCGTGAGCGGCACCCTGTCCGATCGCTTTGGTGCGGCGAATGCCGTGCACGCGCGCACTTTTGTGCAGGCGAAGACCGGCACCCTGTACACGGTGTCTTCGCTGTGCGGCGTGGCGACCCGACCCGACGGCACCCGCCTGATCTTCGCGATTATTCTGAACGATCTGGGCGGTGCGGATGCGCTGCCCGCCGCGAAGGAACGCGTGGACGCGGCGGCGGCGGCGATTGCGAACCGTTCGACCGCGCCGAGTGCTTCTAGTGCGCCGGAAGCTACTGCGGAAGCACTAAAGACCCCCTAAATCATCCCGTGCAGGTTGATTTTCTGTAGTGTTTCACGTGAAACCTGAAAATCAACCTCTCGGGGCGAGGGGTGGCGTAGGGTACTCACACCTCTCTCCACCGGGGCTCGCGCCCGCTCACCCGGCAGGGTTTCACACCCGCCTTGTTTCTCTCTCCTCCAGCAGAAAAGTCGCCATGAACCTCACCTTCACCCTCGCTGATTTGACCGCCACCTCCGCCTGCGAGTTGCGGCTCTACACCGAGCTTCGAGAGCGTGCGCAGAAGCAGTCTGCACGCCCAGCCCCCGAGAAGTTGGAGCGCGCCCGCGAAGCGTACCGCGAGTGCCTGCGAGCGCTGACCGCCGGAGGAATGATCGGCAGTGCAGTAGTTGGCAGTGGAGTAGTCAGCAGTGAGCATGCGGGTGGTACGGCGCGCCCGGTGCCCCTGGTGGCGACCTCCGCGGCGGGGCTGACCTACACGGTGGAGCTCTACCGTCTGGAGTACTCGCCTGAGAACAGCACCGCCGAGAGCAATACCGCCCAAATCATCTGCACCCCGCACCTGGGCGAGGCGGCGCATCGGGCGCTGCTGCGCGGTGCCCTGGCGGCGCACCTGCTGACCGCTAGTGCAACCAAGAGCGCCGAGAATGCGAGGCGCCTCGACCTTCATCTGGAGCACGGCGTGGATGAGTACAGCGCGGGGTCCGAATCAGAGCCCACTGAGCACCACTCCCCCGTTCCTCAACCTCACCGGGTTGATTCGGCGCGTATTCTGCCGCTGATTCGCCTACAGGAGCAGCGCCTCCTCCTGCTCACCCAGGCGCTGAACGAGGGTACGGAACCGGCAGAACTTGCCGGGCGCATCCCGCATTTTCTGACCTGCAACGAGTGCCCGGCATGCCTGAACGCGGCGGCTTCCCTTGCCCTTGCGTCCGAAGCCCCGGAACTCGTCACCGAAGACACTGCCGAAGATACCGCCGAGAATACGGAAACTGAGGAGCATCCGGTCATGTATCGGGTGCCCGCCGCCGTGGAGAACGACAGCGAACAGTACCGACTGCAGTGCCTGCTGGATGCGCAGCTCGCCTCCCTGGAGGAGCATGCGGCGGAGCGCGGCTGGGGTGCCGGCGAGCTTGAGGCGGCAATGCTGCTGTCCATGACGAATTACCACCGCCGCGAGCGCGCCCCGTTCTGGCGCGAGCATATTCGCCGTCTGGAGGACGGCCCGACGGCGTGGGTGGCGAGCCGCGATTATGCGTACCTTGACCGAGTGCAGGTGCTCACCACCGAGCATGCGCATGCTCTTCTGAACACCCCCGCCGACCTGGAGGCGCTTGCCGCCGCCATGAAGGAACCCGCCGAGGTGCCGGACGCCCCCGGTTGGTATCGTGTGCGCGGCGCGCAGGTGCGCCTGTTGCGTGCGCGAATTGAGGCTGATCCGAGCCTGGTGATTGCGCCGTCGGATCATGCGGTTTTTTGTGCGTATGAGGCGGGGTTGAGCCCGCAGATTGCGTTGGACCGCATGGAGTCGCAGCTGAATTATTTCCGTGCGTCGAACCCGGGTGAGCGTGTGCCTGCCGAGTTGGCGGCGACGGGCTTCTTTGGCATGCGTGTGCTGGCGGTGGTACAGGGCGGTTTTAGTGCCGAGTCCGCGGATTCCACGAATCCCGAAGAGTCGACCGAAGAGTCGACCGGCGAGTTCCTGGAGGTGCTTCTGCAGGAGCGCATCCGCGTAAAGGATGAGCCGCACAGTGCTCTGCCTTCGGGTGTTGGTCCGGGCGATCCGGTGTCTACGGCGACGATTGAGGCGGCTCTGCAGGCCGATGTGCACGGGCTGCTGTTCAACGGCGCCCTCATGCCTAGCAGCCCCATGCCCGCCGAGGATTCCGGGGCTTCCGATGCTCCCGCCCCGCCCCGCACCCTGCCGAGCAACCTGCCGAGCGTGCTCGATGCGTCGGCTTCGCTGACGGGGGTGGAGAGCGCCTCCGCGGACCTGCTGTTCCGTCGCGCGCCGCGCCTCAAGAAGAGCGACTCGAACGCCAAAAATGCAGAAAATCTACCCCTTGAGGTTGATTTTTCCGGCTCTGACCTGCCCACGGTTGATGCCGTGCACGCGGCGGTTCGCGCTCTCGACCGCTCCTATGTGGCGGTTCAAGGCCCTCCCGGTGCGGGTAAGACCTTCCTCGCTTCGCACGTGATTGCGCGTCTGGTGGCTGAGGGCGCGAAGGTGGGCGTGGTGGCTCAGTCGCATGCGGTGATTGAGAATCTCATGTTGGCGTGCTGCGCCCGTGATGGTTTTGATGTTTCGCGCGCGGTGCGTCTGCGCGGCAAGTCGGTGACCCCGGACGCCCCGTGGTCTGAGGTGTCTGATTCTGAGCTGGTGGAGCTGATTTCCGGTGAGGGCGGTCTGCTCTTTGGCGGCACGGTGTGGGATTACGTGAGTGAGCGTCGCGTGCCCGCCGGGTCGTTGGATGTGCTGGTGGTTGATGAGGCGGGCCAGTTCTCGCTGACGAATACGGTGGCGGCGGCTCGAGCGGCGCGTTCGGTGCTGCTACTGGGGGATCCGCAGCAGTTGCCGCAGGTGTCGACGGGTGTGCATCCGTACCCGGTGGATGTTTCGGCGCTGGGCTGGTTGTCTGACGGCGCGGCGGCGTTGGATCCTCGTTTTGGCTATTTCTTGGGTGAGTCGTGGCGTATGGATTCGGCGCTGTGCGAGCGCGTTTCGTGGCTGTCTTATGATGGGGCATTGGCGAGCGCGGCGGCGACGGCTGGTCGTGCCCTGCAGGGTGTTAAGCCGGGTGTGGTGTCGTATCCGGTGGAGCATGCGGGCTGTTCGGTGCGTTCTGTGCAGGAGGCGCAGGCGGTGGTGGATTGCGTGCGCGAGTTGTTGGGCAGTGAGTGGGTTCCGGCGGCTGGCGCTGAGCCGCGCCCGCTGGCGGCTGAGGATTGCATTGTGGTGGCGGCGTATAACGCGCAGGTTGATTGTGTGCGTGAGGCGCTGATTGCGGCTGATTTGGCGGATTCTTCGGGTGCTGGCGTGCGCGTGGGCACGGTGGATAAGTTCCAGGGTCAGGAGGCCGCGGTGGTGCTGGTGTCGTTGGCGTCGTCGCGGGTTGATTCCGGGCGCGGTGCGGGGTTTGTGCTCTCGCCGAATCGTTTGAATGTGGCGGTTTCGCGCGGTCAATGGCGGGCGGTGTTGGTGCATTCGCCGCTGGTGGCGCGTTCGGTGCCGCAGGATGTTGAGGAGGTGCTGGCTCTGTCGGGTTTCGCGGGCCTGGTGGAGTAGCGCGCCTAGTGCGGCCCTTATTCTGCGCTCTTCTACACTCCCCCGCCCGCTGCGTTGCGGGGTCTGGCGGAGCCTGGTAGCGGGTGCCTTTGGCGTGCCCTGATTCGGACTTAGCCCAAATTGGGTTTAGCCGGGTTCAGCCAAGGCTTAGTCGTGCGGAAGCACCAAGACTGAATTATAGTCACCCTAACCCTAATGTCAATACTCAAAATGAGGAAAGTTTTTCGACGTGCCCTCATGCATATGATTCACATCTCTCATAGAATCTAAAGTATCGCGCGACACACTATTTGTGCGGGGGAGGTGGCTCCCAATGAGCCGCCCCGTGCGTCCTCAACCACCCTATCGTTACCGGCGGGCGCAGTAGCCCGTCGAGGTATTCACTCTCACGGATTACGCACAGCGGATTGCACACCGCGCGACACCATAAACCCCATCGTGGAGGTCCCCCATGAGTGTCAACACCGAGCTACTCAAGAATAGAGATTTTCGAAATACTCTTTTCGCCATTGGAGCCAACCAGCTCTCAGACTCGATGAGCTATATCACCACGCCCATCATTATTTTGGCGCTGACCGGCTCCCCCGAAGCTGCGAGCATCACCCTCTTCGTCGCGGGTGTTCTCGCCACCTGCGCCGGAGCGGTATCTGGAACGTGGGTCGACAGAATCGGCCCCTCAAAGTGCCTGGCACTGTCCTGCATTGGCCAGGCGCTGTCCTGGGTGGCAATTCTTCTCTACCTCGTTTTCAACGTCACCAATATTTACGTTTTGGTGATTACGATTTCTCTCGCCGCCATCATTTCCACCTTCGACTACCCGAGCGAGCAGTCCATCATCACCCGCGTGGTACCCAAGGAACACCTGGGGTACGCCTCCGGTATGGGCGAGACGCGTGAGTCCACTGCCAACCTGCTGGGCGGCCCGGTCGCCGGCATTATTATCGGCTTCTCCACTGTGCTCATGACTGCCGTTCACGCGGTCGTTAACCTGCTGGCGTTCATCGTCGCACCCAAGAGCTACGGTGCTAGTCGGCAGCCCGCAGAAGAGGAAGAGGGCGAGAAAACCAGCTTCTGGCAGGACTCAAAAGCCGGTTTCGAGTACATCCTGAAGAACAAGGTGCTGGTGTCCATCGCGTTCGTTTCAACGCTTGCGAACTTTGGCACGGTCGGTATTCCGCTGACCTTCATCTACTACTACACCCTGGAGGGTGCGCACCCGCTCTTCATCGGCATCTTTGCGAGCGCCTTCGGCGTGGGCGTGCTGCTCGGCTCGTTCCTGGTCGGCCCACTAACCGAGAAGTTTGCGCTCGGCCCGCTGGGCATTACCTCACTTGCCATCATGTCGGTCTGCTATCTGTTGCTGCCGGTGGTTCATTCGATGCTGTGGGCAGTCTGCCTACTGATTGTGCTGGCGGGCGTCGTGCTCCCCTCCTTCAATTCGAGCATCATTGCGTACATCAACGCCTCCACCCCGGAGCACATGATTGGTCGCGTGCATTCGGTGCAGGGCATCCCGAACATGGCGCTGACCCCGCTGGCTGTCCTGCTGGCTGGTTTCCTCATTGTTGATTGGGGTATTACGTACACGGCGCTGTTCTACGCGGTGTTCATTTTCCTGTCGCTGGTGGTGATGGTGTTCCAGAAGCCGCTGCGTCAGCTGCCCCATATCTCGCAGGTAACGAACGCGCAATAGTTCCGCGGTAGCGCCGTCTATCAACTCATCTCAACGCCCCCGAAAGCGAATAATTCAACGTGCACTTGCATGAAAATTATTTTCCTTTCGGGGGTGTTCTACCTCCTTTTGAGGATTTCTGCACACAGTGCACGCTCCCGATAATTCCCCTTATCAATGCGTATTTTACGGGGTTTAAATGTTGTCGGTATTACGGCGAACCTTACGCCGGTTGTTGAAGGTTTTACGGCATAATAAGAAGGTGTTCGTTCTAACCTTTATTCAACGTTCCGCACAGCACTCACTCACTGCACTGTCGGACGAACTCGCAAAGCTCAACCCGCGTGTTGCCTTCGCCCAGACATACCCTGACGAAATTCAGGGCGCCTTCGACCGCGCCAGCGACGCACTACACGCGGCGCTCATTGCCGCGCGCGATAACGGCTTCTGGGTCGGCATCGGAATCGGCGAGCTCAACATCCCCCGCTTCGCAGGCGCACTCGGCGCCGTCAGCACCACCGACTGCACCGGCGACGCCCTCGAATTCTCACGCCTCGCCGTCGAAGAAGCACAGGGAGGCGCACCCGTACGCTGCATCAGCGTCAGCGCCGACAACCGCCACCTCGCCGACCTCGCCGCAGGATCCGCACGCCTGCTCTACCGCGTATGCGCCGACCGCACCGACGCCGAATGGCGCGTCGTCAACCTGCTCGTACCCGGTGTGCGCGGCCAGCAGAAAGCCGCCGCAACCGCGCTCGGCATCACCACCCAGGCGGTCAGCCGCACCCTCGTCCGTTCCCTCTGGCATGAGGAGCAGGCGGCACGCGGTGCGCTCATTGAGCTGCTGACCCGCATTGACCGTTCGCGCCGCCGCGCCACCTAACGCCGCCGCGCATCCCTCATTCTTTCGTGCCTGCCAGCCTTTCGTGCCTGTCAGCGCGGAACCGAACACCTAATCCCGCCCGTGATGGTCGCCCCCTGCCAGGGGTGAACCGCCGGGCGGGACGCTTTTTAAACCCGCGCTGAATGTACGGCGGCTAGCTTCTCCCCTGGCTCGCCGCGCGCTCCCGTAACCACTTCCCCGGCGGGCAAAACCAGAGAAAAGGTAAACTTATCTTTATGCCTCTTTCAGAACTTTCCGTCAGCACCCAGAACTACCTCAAGGAAATCTGGAGCCTCGAAGAATGGACCAAAACCCCTGCCACCGCATCCGCCCTGGCAGAGCGCATGGGCCTGCGCATTTCTTCGGTATCTGACGGCCTCAAGCGCCTCGCCGCCGCCGACCTGATCGAGCATCAGCCCTACGGCGCTATTGAGCTCACTGAAACCGGCCGCTCCTACGCGCTGGCGATGATTCGCCGCCACCGCCTCATTGAGACGTTCCTCGTGGAGACTCTCGGCTACACGTGGGACCGTGTGCACGACGAGGCGGAGGTTCTGGAGCACGCGGTCTCCGACTTCATGGTGGACCGCATCGACACCCTGCTGGGGCACCCGACCCGCGACCCGCACGGCGACCCGATCCCGGACTCTTCGGGGCATATTAGTTTTCCGCAGACCGTGCCGCTGAGCCAGTGCGAACCCGGCGAAACAGTCGTGCTTGAACGCATTAACGATGACGACCCGCGCCTGCTGCGCTACCTGCAGGGCCACGGCTTTGTGCCCGGCGTGCGCCTGCACATTGAGGAGGGTGCGCCCTTCTCGGAGGCGGTGAACGTGAGCGTGGTCGGTGCTGGTTCCGGCAACCTGCACGAGACCGACGCGGCCGGTGCGGTCAAGCCCGGCGGCACCATCATTCCGTTGGGTGCGGAGGCGACCGCCTCCCTGTTTGTGTCCCGCACGGTGCGCTAGATACAGGGCGGTAGCGGCGGGTTTCTAGC
Organism: Rothia sp. (in: high G+C Gram-positive bacteria); assembly: GCF_015265375.1. Taxonomy (GTDB): domain Bacteria; phylum Actinomycetota; class Actinomycetes; order Actinomycetales; family Micrococcaceae; genus Rothia. The sequence goes on along the minus strand of NZ_JABZXW010000018.1, from coordinate 16,120 downwards.
CCGGCAATCCGGGCGGGCACGCGCCCCCAAGAACTTCAGAAGACAGCACTAGGCGGAAAGCCCCACGGTGGGACTTTCCGCCTAGTGCTGTATTTGGTGAGTGTATTCAGTGGGCTTCCTTATGAAGCTGACGGCTCAGTTTCTGTCGCAACAGTGCTGAGCCGGCGGGCGCGCATCCTGCCCAGCAGACCGTAGCGCGGGGCGAACACGTACGCCAGGGCGAACAGTATGCCCTGCGTGACGACCACGGCACCGCCGGGAGACACATCCGCGTGGTAACTGGCGTACAGGCCGGTCAGCGTGCCCACCAGGGACACTCCCACGCTCACCGCGAGCATGGGCACGAACCGGTCGGTAATGAGGCGCGCAGTGGAGCCGGGGATAACCAGCATCGCCACGACCAGCACCACGCCCACAATCTGCAACGCCACCACGGAGGTCAGTGCCAGCATAATCAGCAGCAGTGCGCCGAGCAGACGCGGACGCAACCCCACCGCCTGTGCGAAGCCCGGGTCGAAGGCGTACAGCACGAAGTCGCGGCGCTTGACCAGTAGCACGGCGGCAACAATCACCGCGAGGATAGCGACCTGCCAGACGTCCGACCAGGACACACCCAGCACGTTACCGAAGAGAATATGGTTCAGGTCGGTATTCGACGGCGTGACCGAAATCAGCACCAGACCGAACGCGAACATGGTCGTGAACACGATGCCGATTGCGGCGTCTTCGCGCACGCGGCCGCTACGCCGCACCCCGCCGATGAGCGCCACCGCCACGAGCGCGGCAACGACCGCACCCACCGCGAAAGGTGCACCAAAAATGTAGGCGAGCACCACGCCGGGCAGCACCGCGTGCGAGATTGCGTCACCCATGAGCGACCAGCCGAGCAGCACGAGCCAGCAGGAGAGCAGGGCGCAGACGGCGGCGGCAATGACGGTGACCACGAATGCGCGGAGCATGAAGGGCAGGGTCAGCGGCTCCACCAGAAAGTTGAGGATGTCCATTTAGTTCTTCCCTTCCGCAGAGCTGATTGTAGTAGTGCCGGTAGCAACCGGGGCGCCGGCGTCCACCTCCATGCCGAAGGCACGCACCAGGTTCTCGGGGGCGAGCACCTTCTCGGGGGTGTCGTGCATCAGAATCTCACCGCGCAGCAGTAGCGCCTCGTCGGCGAACTGGCGCAGAGTCGCCAAGTCGTGCGTGGAAACCAGCACGGTCGCACCCTCGTCGCGCAGCTGCTCGATGACCTGAATCAGCATCGCCTCGCTACGCTTGTCCACGCCGGCGAAAGGCTCGTCCAGTAGCAGTAGCTGGGCACCCTGGGCGATAGCGCGAGCCACGAAGGCGCGCTTACGCTGGCCGCCCGAGAGCGCCCCGATCTGGCGGTCGGCAAGGTCGGTCAGTTCCACGCGGGCGAGCGCCTCATCCACGGCGGCACGGTCTGCGGCACGCAGGCGGCGGGTGATGCCGAGGTTGCGGTAGCGGCCCATGCTGACGACCTCGCGCACGGAGATGGGGAAGGTCCAGTCAATTTCTTCGCTCTGCGGCACGTAGCTGACGAGCCCGGCGCGGTGATGGTCGGCGTTCTTGCCGCGGCTGCCGCGGTTACCGCCGACGGGCTGCCCGTCGAGGGTGATACTACCGACGTGCATGGGCACGACACCCATGATGGCTTTGAAGAGGGTGGACTTGCCGGAGCCGTTCATGCCGATCAGGCCGCAGATACGCCCGGCGCCCAGGGTGAAGGATGCGCCGGTGAGGGCGCGGACTGGCCCGTAGTTCACGTGCACGTTATCGCAGGTGAGAAGTGACATTCGGTGGCTCTTTCGGGGTTTCTTCGGTGTGTTGATGAGTTGCTTGTGTAAGTGGGTGTTAACGGCGTGGGAGGAGCGGAGCCAAGAAGGCGACCGCCCCTCCTATCCTATCGGGGGTATAGGGTTTACCCGGGGTTTTCGATGCGGGGTTTAGGAGTTGCCCTTGAGGCCCGCCACGATGGTGCGTGCGTCGTAGCGGATCATGTCCAGGTAGGTGGGCACGGGGCCGTTCGCCTCGGAGAGGGAGTCCACGTAGAGCACGCCGCCGAATCGTGCGCCGGTAGCGTCAGCAACCTGGCGCATCGGGTTGTCGGAGACGGTGGATTCGCAGAACACGGCGGGTACCTGGTTCTCGCGCACGTAATCGATCGCGGAGGAAATCTGCGAGGGGGTCGCCTGCTGTTCGGAGTTGACCGCCCAAATGTACTTTTCCTTCAGGCCAGCGTCTGCCGCCAGGTAGGAGAAGGCGCCTTCGCAGGTGACGAGTGCGCGCTGGTTCTCGGGCAGGGTGGAGATTTCCTTGACGAGCTCGTCACGCACGCCCTGCAGCTGCTTCTTGTAGGCTTCGCCGCGGGTTTTGTAGTCGGCGGCGTGGGCCGGGTCGAGGGCGCTAAATTCGCGAATCATCACGTCCACGTACTTTTGCACGTTGCTGGGGCTCATCCAGGCGTGGGGGTTGGGCTTGCCCGCGTAAGCGTCCTCGGTAATGGAGATGGGCGTAACCCCCTCGGAGACGGTCACGTGCTTGGCGTGGGACTCTTCCACGAACTTCGCGAACCAGGATTCGAGGTTCAGGCCGTTGTCGAGCACCAGGTCGGCGGCGTGCGCCTTCTTCAGGTCGGAGGGGGTGGGCTCGTACTCGTGGATCTCTGCGCCGGGCTTGGTGAGGGATTCGACGTTCAGGTCGTCGCCTGCCACGTTGCGGGCGATGTCTGCGAGCACGGTGAAGGTGGTGAGCACGGTCTTCTTGCTACTGCTGCTCTTAGCGCTGTCGGTGGTGCTGGCAGTGTTGCCGCAGCCGGTGAGCACGAGTAGCAGGGTGAGTGCGAGGGCGGCGCAGAGCGCCTGGACGAGGCGGCGTGCGTTGCTGCCTGCGGGGGTGAGAGCGTTCATGAGGCATCCTTCATTGGAAGTCACGGGTTTGAGTATGTGGTTGATGTGTGGGATGTGCCGCGCCGGGACGCTAGGGACACGGTGGTGTCTGCGCAGGCATCATAATGCGCTTTTGCCTGTCGTCCCGGGCGGAATTTAACAATAGTTCGGCTAGGCGAACTTTTCAACTAAGCCATACAGAAAACCTTGAAATATTGACAGAAACCCAGGGGCAGGCGCGCAGGAACAGGCACGCAAAGGCAGAAGTACAGACACAGAAGTACCTACAGATACAGCAAGGAGGCGAGGGACCCCTCCCCCGCCTCCTTACTACACGCGGTTCTACGGCAAGCTATACGCTCGGATTAGTCGGCAATCTCAACCACGACCGGCGTGTGGTCGCTTGCGCCTTCACCGGCGCGTTCCACCTTATCGATCCAGGCACGTTCCACGCGTGCGGCGAGCGCGGGCGAGAACAGCTGAAAGTCAATGCGCATGCCCTCATCCTTGGTGAAGCGGCCCGCCTGGTAGTCCCAGTAGGTGTACTCGCCCGGAGTGTGCGGGCGTACTACGTCCACCATGCCCTCTTCGAGTAGGGCGGCGAAGGCGCGGCGTTCGGGTTCGGAAACGTGGGTCATTTCGTTGCGCAGGAAGTAGTCTATATCCCACACGTCGGCATCCTCGGGGGCGACGTTCCAGTCACCGACCAGGGCAAGCTGCGACTGCGGGTTAGCAGCCAGTTCGTTGTGCACGTTCTGGCACAGCGCCTCCATCCAGTGGAGCTTATAGTCCATATGCGGGTCGGTCAGGCCGCGGCCGTTGGGCACGTAGAGGCTCCAAACGCGCACGCCGCCGCAGGTCGCACCGATAGCGCGCGCCTCCAGCACCTCGGGTTCGCCGGGCTTGCCGAAGTGCGGCTGGTTATCGAAGCCGCGCTGCACGTCTTCGAGGCCAACTCGGGAGGCGATTGCCACGCCATTCCACTGATTCAGGCCAAAGTGCGCAACCTCGTAGCCCATGAATTCGAAAAGGTCGAAGGGGAAGGTTTCGTCCTTGGTTTTGGTTTCTTGCAGGGCCAGCACGTCAACGTCGTGTTCGTCGAGCCAGTCTTCGACGCGGTTCTCGCGGGCGCGGATTGAGTTGATGTTCCAGGTGGCAATCTTCATGCCTTCTAGCTTAGCGGGTGCAGAGCAGGCGCCCTTCATTGCACGGAGGCGATTGCGCGGCGGCACGGGCGCACGCAACCAACCAGAACAGCACACCGCCCGCCTGCACGACCCATTGGGTCGCACCGGCGGGCGGTGAATATATGCGCTAGTCAGCACTGAATCTAGTTAGAGCACTGAATCTAGTCGGTATTACTCCTAGTCAACGGCCTCCTAGTCAACGGTGGGAGTGCCCACAACCTTCAGGCCCTTATCGCCGTACGCCTTGAGCATGTACAGGGCGTCGGAGAAGTACAGGGGGCTGGCAGGGTTCACCACGTCTGCTACACCATCGCCATTGCGGTCAACCTCAGGGTATGCACCCAGGGTGCGGGCTGCCCAACGGTTTTCAGCCTTGAACTGCTCAACCTTCTTAGCTTCGGCACGTAGCGGACGGCGGATCTGGCGCAGGTGTGCGGCACCGTCGGGGCTACCTGCGGCACGATACAGGAACGCGGCGAGGGTGTGGCGGGTGGCGTAATCGTCCGGGTGGAAGAGCCCGTCATCCCAGCCGGAGGTGATACCCGCGTCCGCGGCCCAAATGTACGCAGCATAGTTGGGGTCGGTGGTGGGCACGTCCTTGTAGGGCGAGGTTTTCGGGAGGTCCTTGACGGTCGGCGATCCCGCCATGCGGTAGAGCATTCGCACCAGCTGGCCGCGGGTGACGCTTGCGCTGCTGTGGCGGCGGGTGACGGTGTATTCTTCGCTGCCGAGGTAGCCGTGGCAGACCGCCCACACGCCGGGGGTGGCGCTCATGGTGCCTAGGAACGTAGCGACGCATTCGGCGTAGCTGGGGTCGTCCTTGGGCTGGTGAAGTTTGATGAGGCCGTTGGCTGCGGCAGGTTCGGCGGCGTGAGCTACAGCCTGGTGGGAGGCGATGGCGGAGGTGCCTACGGGTACGGCACCGAGGGCGAGTGCGAGGCTGAGGGCAAAGATGCGGCGTGCGCGGGGAGCGGGTGTGAGCGCTCGAGAAATAACCGGAAACATGGGTTGTCCTTATGTAATTGTGGTTGGGAACCGGCCGGAAGGAACCGATTTTTGGGTCGACCGTGGTGTCGCCAAATGGAGCGAATAGGAAAAGGGAGGAAAGCTTTCGTTGAGGAATAGTAAGAAGCGGCAATGAATAGGGGCTGACGTGCGGCGATGCGGTTTTTGTGTGTGCTACGGGTAGCTATTTCGCATGCTGTCGCACGGCTATGGTGGTGCACAGTGAATGGACTGTTTTACACCACCATAGAAAGTTTAAAGTACATATTGATATTTTATTCAATATTTAATTGAGACTTTTATCAACTAAAAATTAAACATTGTTCTAAATGACAAAGCAGCTGCGAATGGTATGTATTCCATTCACAGCTGCTTTGATTTTTAGCTGATATATAGCGGTATAACGCACCCACTAGGGCACACGCACCTCCCCCGCGATTCACAGGAAAGTCCCGAACCGGTTCGGGCGTGTCTAGTAGCGACCGTCAGCCTCTACTAGCCGCGCATCACGTTATAAGCTTCCTTGGTGAGCTGACCGGCGGGCGAGGTGGAGTGGCGCAGTTCCTCAACCTCAATGACCACGTTCGCGCCAATCTCGCCGGTGATGTACACGCGGCGGCCGAGCATATTACCCTCACCGATGCGGTCGTCCTTGGCGGTACCTTCAGTGATGCGCAGGTCGTAAATCTTGTTTTCAATGTAGAAGCCGTACAGGGAGGCGGGCTTCTCCGGCGGGTTGTAGGAGACGGGCGCGACCATGCGGGTACCGCGCGCGTTACGGCTGATGTACCAGTTGGCGGCCTCGTCGGCACCTGCGGCACCGCTGACGGTGCCAGCCCAGCTGGAGCCTTCCGCTTCGCATCCGATGAAGACGTTGTGCGCCCACTCAACGATCCAGCCGTGACCCGCGTTGGAGCGTGCGGTGCAGCCGATGAACATGTTGCGTTCACCCTGCACAATCCAGCCTGCGCCGGCGTGGCGGGTGGCGGGCTCGTAGAGGGCGTACTTATTGCTGGTGCGGTGGTTGCTGTTGCTGGAGCAGTTCTCGAACTTAGCCTGCGCCGCGTACACCTCGATACCGGCGTAGGAGCCGCCGCTGAGGTTCGCTTCGGCAACGTCTACGCCGCGCAGCTTGTTGTCTGCCGCGCCGGAGTTCTGGCCTTCGTTGGGGCGGCGGGGGTGACCGGCGGGCTTGCCGAGCAGCAGGCCCTGGTTGAGGGTGCGGCGGATGGTCACGTCGTCAATTTTCATGCCCTGGTCGTCCAGGCCGAGCACGGCAACGCCGATGGCGGTGTCCCAGACTTCCACACCGGCGATAACGGGCACGATGTCCGGTTCGTTGAGCATGTCGCCGGTCAGGTGGGTGTGGAAGATGACGCCGGCGACGTTATTCAGCGGGGCGGTGTGCGCATCGAGCGGGTAGCTGCTGATGGGGGTGTTTGCGGCGTTGGTGCGGATGTGCAGGTTGCGTACGCCCATGCGCATGGGCTTGTTGGCGTTGTAGTTGCCGTAGACGGGGGTGGTGTAGCTGCCGACGTGGAACACGCCGGTGTATTCGATGTGGCCGTTGGTGGTGGTGGGGATGGCGCGGTCGGAGTGCGCGATGACGACGGTTGAGGAGCCGTAGCCGAAGATTTCGACGCGGTGCTTGATGTCGATGAAGGGGTAGGAGACGCGGTAGATGCCGCGGGGCAGTTCTACGGATCCGCCGCCGCGTGCGGCGACAGCGTCGACGGCTTTCTGGATGGCTGCGGTGGAGTCTTTGGCACCGGTGGGGTCTGCGCCGTAGTTGATGGCGTTGATGCTCATGGGCGTATCGGGCATGAGGGGCTCAATTCTTTCGATGGGTACCGCGTTCGGTGCTGAAGGCGGCGCGGGTGAGTGAATTGAGTGAATACGGCTGTAAGTGAATACGGCAGCGGTGAATACGGTGCTGCGTGGGTGCAGTGTTGAGTTTGTGTGGTGCGGTGTGTTGGGCGCATTTCTGCGGATGTGTTGGCGTGTGCGAGTCTGTGCACCGGCAGACCTGCCTCCCTGCTCAAGGGTACCGCATTGGGCGTGTGGAGGCGATGACCGGGCACTGTGATGCCTGCTCCCCTACCCCGTTTTTCTACAGTTTTTCGGCTGTTTTGGGTGCGGGTTAAACGTCTGAGGGGCGGGGATTACTCCCCGCCCCTCAGACGTTTAAATATTTTGTAAATTAGTAGACCCAGGTACCACCAGGGAGTTCTTTAAGGGTTTCAGTAGTAAATTTTTGGTACTGTAGCGCATCAATCTGCAAGATGACTTGGTTGCCAAGGGGTCCAGCCGCACAGACCCTACGATTCTTCAGGTTGCTCTCGCTCATTCGCTCGTCAATGACTGAGCCACCAATAATTTGCAGGTCCTTCGTTCCACCCTCAATATAAAACCCATACAGTGAAGCATTGCGATCGTCTTTAGGGTTATGTGAGCGTGGAGCCACAAGCCGTAAACCCGTTGCTCCGTTCATAATGTACCAATTCGCGGCCTCCATCGGTTGTGCTTGACCTCCTACCGAAGCTCCCTGAAAGCTGGAGGACTCACCTAGACAGCCGATGAACTGGCTTTTACCGAGACGCAGAACCCAGCCGTGGCCCCCATTTTCCTGGGCGGTGCAACCAATGTACATGTTTCGTTCACCACGGTTGAGCCACCCGGCACCGGCATGAGCATTCTCAGGAGAGTATATGGTGCTTTTAGGGAGGGTGCGGTGGTTATACCAGCTGCTGGAGAGTTCAAATTTCGTTTGGGAAGCGTACACCTCAATGCCAGCGTATACACCACCGGACTGATTTGTCCCAGAGACGTCAATCATGGAGAACTTATTGTCCGCACCATCAGCGTTCTGGTCTTTAGACTTTCGCAACGGATGACCAACAGGCTTGCCGACTAGTAAACCTTGACGGAGGGCCTTTCGGATACGGAGATTGTGCACCTTCATACCTTGGTCGTCTTTTCCGAGAATAGCTACTCCAATATCAGTACCCCAGATTTCAACGTTAGAAAGTAAAGGAACAGCATCAGGTTCATTTGAGGATTTATCTGGCATCTCAGTGTGAAACAGGACTCCCACGACCTTGGGCATAAGAGGAGTCGTATGAAGCTCCTTCCAAAATGATCCATTAGGGTCTGAGAGAGACAGATTAGACGGGTTTGTACGGATAAATAAGTCTCGAACGCCCATACGCATAGGTTTGTTTTCACCCTTATTTGGGTTTGTCATAGGTACGCTATATGTTCCCGTGTGGAAAACCCCAGTTGTAAATTCAACGGTTTTCTCACCCGTGGCAATAATGCGGGTTGCCTGACCGTGCCCAAACACCTCTACACGATGCTTCAACTCAATGAAGGGGTAGGTGACACGATAAATACCACCAGGAATCTCCACTGAGCCACCGCCTCGTGCCGCTACATCATTAATAGCTTTTTGAATAGCGGCGGTGGAATCTTTAGCCCCCGTAGGGTCAGCGTCATAGTTAAGAACATTGACCGCCATAGGGCTTGTTTTCTCAGAGGCCATGAATCCTCAATTCAAGAAGTAGTGAGTGAATATATCTGCTAGTCAGCAGCTTATATGGGTAGTTTACTGCAATATCCGAGAAATCAATGGGGTATTTATGCACTTAGATATAAATTCATATCATCTTCCACATGAGGGTTATTTTTTATAAATCCTAAAGGTGAGGATTATACTTTCACCTTTTAATCTCTGACAGGCAAAGATACAAGTGACACATTGCCTACATGCAACGGGGTTCAGATTCCTTAATGTGGTGCTAGTATTTAGCTGATTCACTCAACATGTCGTTCTCACATCACCGATTTCTGGAGAGTAACATGACCCCCCTCCCTCGCCCCCTCAAAGCATTGGGGGTAGCAGGTATTGCCGCATCCTTGATGCTGGCACCCCTCCCCGCACATGCGGAAGGGAACAACCTCTACCGCAACCCCAGTAAATTTTATACTGGCGCAGTTAGTGACTGTCTCCTGGATAAGCAATACGGACGCGGCCAGATAGCAGATATCTGGGCATATTGTAATGGCTTGATTTCTACAAACGTTTACGAAATTCCCAATAGTTCTGCCAGCAGAATGGACGTTATCGCTGCTTTATACCGTCTAGCAGGATACCCTGAAGTCAAAAACCTACCTGAAGTATCCCCATACGCAGACGTGGAGACCTATGACCCAACCTACCCTCTTGCTATCTGGGCATCACGTGAGGGAATTACAAGTGGCTGGTCTGATGGCAAGTTCCATCCCAATGATTATGCAACTACCAGCACCGTCATCGCTTTCCTCTACCGTGCTGCCGGTAGCCCACAAAAGCTGTGGTACCGCACATGGGAACATTACAATTACGCAGCTAAAGATATTACCCCCATCGGAAAACCTTTCTGGAAAGAAACTTCCTGGTACACCGTAGCTATCGCTCCGTACCCCAAGGTACCCGTTAACGAAAACGAACCGGATAATCTCAAGACCGCTAAACCCACCACCATCCTTGACAGGAGGACGGTATATTCAATGATTCGAGATTTTCATACTTCCGGGTACCAGGTCGTCGGAACCCACAAATAAAATATGATGCATACGTCTGAGGGGCGGGGATTACTCCCCGCCCCTCGGCGTATGCGTTTTAAGATTTTGTGGTCACGAGCCTCAGCTCACAGAGCCTAACCCGCGAGGATTAGCCCATGAACACGCCGTTGCCGCGCTTCTCCAGCTGCTTCGGCGCGAAAGTCGCGTGGCGAATATGATCCACCTCGATGAGCACGTTATCGCCCATAGCACCGGTCACGTGAACACGGCGGCCAATCATGTTGTTCTCACCAATACGGTCATCCTTCGCGGACGCAGTCGTAATGTGCATATCGCGAATGTTGTTCTCAATGTAGAAACCGTACAGGGAAGCCTTCGCCCAGCTGTAAGGGTTGTGCGAACGAGGAGCCACGAAGCGGCTACCGCGTGCGTTACGGCCAATGTACCAGTTCGCCGCCTCGTCACCTCGAGCAGCGCCGGTAACAGCATCCTGGAAGCTCGAAGACTCACCCAGGCAACCAATGAACTGGTTGTTACCCCACTCCACGAGCCAGCCGTGACCGGCGTTCTCCTGGGCGGTGCAGCCAATGAACATGTTGCGGGTGCCCTGAATGAACCAGCCTGCACCCACGTGGCGGGTCTTCACCTCGTACAGGGCGTTCTTACCCTGGTTGCGCTTGTTGAACCAGCTGGTGGACGCCTCGAACTTGGACTGAGAAGTGTAAATCTCAATACCCGCGTAGGTGCCGAAGCTCATGTTTGCGTCAGAGACGTCAATCATGGAGAACTTGTTATCTGCCGCACCGGGGGTGTCACCCTCACGGGCACGCAGCGGGTGGCCGACGGGCTTACCGACCAGCAGGCCCTGGCGCAGGGTCTGGCGGATGCGCAGCTTGTCAATCTTCATGCCCTGGTCGTCCAGGCCCAGGATTGCAACGCCGATGGCGGTGTCCCAAATCTCGATGTTGGACAGGGTGGGCACTGCGTCCGGCTCACCGGGATTAGCGTCCGCAATGCGGGTGTGGAAGATGACACCTGCAACGTTGTCGACGGGCTGGGTGTGCTTCTCCAGGAAAATCTGGTTGCTCTTAGAATCCAGCGGCAGGTTGTACTTGTTAGTGCGGATGAACAGGTCACGCACGCCCATACGCATGGGCTTGTTCTGGTTGGTGCCACCGCTCATGGGGGTGGTGTAGCTACCGGTGTGGAAAACGCCGGTGCATTCGTAGCTACCGTTCTTGGTGGAGGGGATACCCTTGTCGGTGAAAGCGACGATTCGGGTTGCCTGACCGTGGCCGAAAATCTCGACGCGGTGCTTCATCTCAAGGAAGGGGTAGGAGACGCGGTACATGCCGCCGGGAATCTCCACGGAGCCGCCGCCCTGGGCAGCAACATCGTCGATAGCCTTCTGGATAGCGCTAGTGGAGTCTCGTACGCCGGTCGGATCAGCGTTGTACTTGGAATCGCATACGTTCACGCTCATGATGGTAGCCATGGAGTGTCCTCTTTCTTGGCGGATACAGAACAGCGATTAGCGCATAGATAGTGTCTTCTACGCGCGTCATTAAGCTGAGTGTATCCAGTTGTGTTTGAGTGAATAAGTGGTTTTGAGCTTCCTTCCGGTTGAGGGAGTGAGTCTCTTCCGGTGTGGGATGCGGGCGGGGAGTGAATCCGCTGCATCAATGCTCGTGGGCGGTGTGAGGGAGTGAATCTCAACCGTTCCCATATGAGTCATAAATTCTTGCATACAGGATGCAAATCTGTCTAACCCATCGACAAAACATTCTAGGGCAAAATCGGGGATTTTTCGCCGCTCAACACCCGATAGTGTTGATTGTCTCGCCGGTCACTTTGGTGCAATAGAGTGCAGATAACCCACAGAAAACCAACTGACAAGTACTAATGCCACATTTTGCACGTAAATGCACTAGTCAGAGAGTTTTTCGATGAGTGCGCGCTATATCACTTCATAGACAGATCATCCAGACCCAAAGAACCCATTAAAACCCCTCATCAGAGGCTTATCTCACAGGTTCAGAGGTGCCCGCGCGTATCCGTCGGAGCGCCCATCAGGGAGCCAGCCAAAGAGCCCAGCAACCACCCCGGCAAGCACCCCAGCAGACAGGTTTCAAACCCCCTACTGAACTTCCTTCGCGGAGGCGGCACCCACCACATCCAGGCGCGCATAGCGGCCCGCAAGCCAGGTGCAAATCATCAGCTGAACCTGGTGGAAAATCATGATTGGCAGCATCATCAGACCCAGCGAACCCGCACCAAAAATAATGATCGCCATCGGCAGGCCGGCCGCCAGCGACTTCTTCGAACCGCAGAACTGAATCGTAATGCGGTCGGCGCGGTTGAAGCCCAGACGCTTAGCCAGCTGGTCGGTCAGCCACAGCATGAACACCACAATGATCGCCATGAGCACAATCAGCAGCACAATCTGCCACCACGCCACGCGCGTCCACACGCCCTGCACCACGGAGGCGGAGAACGCCGAATACACAATCATCATGACCGAGAACTTATCAAGCCACTTGGTGGTCGGCTTCTTGGCGAATTCCCCCACCCAGCGGCGCGTCAGCTGACCGAGCACGAACGGCAAGAACAGCTGAATGGCGATATCCAGAAAGACGGTGCCGGAGAACTCAATATGGCCCGTGTTCATCAGCAGCATGGCGAGCAGCGGGGTCGCTACCACACCCACAATCGAAGAGAGCGAGGCGCTCACAATCGCCGCCGCCACGTTACCGCCCGCAATAGATGTAAACGCGATGGACGCCTGCACGGTCGAGGGCACAAAGGTCAAGAACAGAATGCCCATGTACAGCCCATCACCGAGCACAAAACGCAGCGGTGAGAGCGCCAAACCAACCAGGGGGAACAGCACGAAAGTGCAGCTCAAAATCATCAGGTGCAGACGCCAGTGGGTCAGGCCGCGAATAGCCTCCGCGGTGGAGAGGCGAGCGCCGTACAGGTAGAACAGCAGGGCGACCGCGAACTTCGTTCCGGCGCTGAACCATTCGGCGAAGTCGCCGCGCGCAGGCACGATAATGGCGAGGATGACCGCGGTAATGAGCATGGTCAGCAGCGGGTCGAGTTTGATGGAGCGAAGTGATGAAAGCATGGTTTCCATTCTAGAACTGCGGCACACGGCGGATGCAGTGGCGGGCGTGCCTTCTCACCTGGGGGTCACGCGGGGAGAGCTTAGGAGTGCTCAGGAGGCGGTTAACAGCCGAACCCGCCGGAGCGCCTTAGCACCCCGACGGGTTCGTGAAGGTTATTGAGTTGTACGGCTCAGATGAGGCGGTCAGAGTAGGCTCAGCGGCTACTTCTTGTCGCCGTCGAAGCCGTAACCGTACGAGCCGTCCTCAGAGGAGTTGTTGCCGTACTGGCCGTAACCGTACTGCTCGGGCTGGCCGTTAGGCTGACCGGTAGAAGGCTGCTCGGGAGCAGACTGACCTGCACCATTCTGAGCTGCACCGTTCTGACCAGCTGCAGGCTGACCGAAGCCGGGCTGCTGACCGTAAGACGGCTGACCCGGCGCGGGTGCCTGCGGGCCACCGGGCGCACCCGGTGCCGGCATGCCACCAGCGGCGGCGTACGCATCCCAACGCTGACCGTGGAAGGCACGAGCCTGCTCGGTGAGCCAGCCAGCGAACAGCGTAGAGTTCGCATCGAACTTGGGGGCGTTCTCAGGCTTGGAGTACACGTCCACGGTCTCCAGGGTGTGGTCAGCCCAGGTGTCCTGGTGCTCACGCATGAACTCGGTGGACTGAATCGGGTCGGGCCACATGTGTACCGGCTCAGACGCCGGAATCAGCACAGGAACACGCGGTGCGGCATCCTTGACCGGGTTCTCCGTCGGGCGCCAGAACAGGCGGCCCGGCTGGGTGCGGTCACGCAGCGCATGCGCACGCCAGGTGAGAATCGGGTGGCTTGCCAGCAGGTTCACGTACCAGACGGCAAGGCCGCGGTCGGTCACCGCACGGTCGGCAAGCTCATCGAAGTTAACCTGCTTGTTCAGGTACTTACCCGCCGCAAGCACCTTGACGGCGCCCTCAGCGCCCTCGGGGCAGAAGCGGTAGCCGAAGTTGTCGGCGGTGTACTCCTGCGAGCGGGACAGCGCACTCGACAGCGCCGGAATCTGGTTGAACAGCGTAGTGAAAATCAGACGGAAATAGCCGACGTGACCTGCGGCGATGTGGCCAACCTCGTGGCCGATAATGAAGCGCAGCGCCTGCGGGTCACGGGACTTGCCACCGATTTCGAACAGGTCGGAGTACAGGCAGATGTAGCGGCGGAAGCCGTGACCTGCCGCGAAAGCGTTCATGGTGCCGTTACCGAGGATGACGTACGCATCCGGCACACGGCGCAGACCCGCAGCCTCAGCTGCTTCAGCGAGCATCTGGTACGCCTCGGGGAACTGGGTCGGGGTGATGCGCACACCGTGAACACGCTGCTGAGCGTAGTAGATTGCACGAACGATGAAGACGGCAATCGGACCCAGGATGAGCAGGCCAACCGTCTGGAAAATCAGGTCTTCCAGGCTCGCGGAGGTGCTACCGGAAGAAGGTACTCGAACCGAACCTTCACCGGTTGAGCTGAAGACGTAACGCATCATCGAGCTGAACAGGTCGGCAAGCGCCATGAACAGCACAATGTAGCCGACCGCGGTGACCGCGTAGGCGGCGACCAGCCACGGAATTTCGGAGGGGTGACGCAGCGCGTGCAGCACCTTCGGCGGCAGCATCGACTGGTAGGCGAAGAGCTTCGGCTGGGGCAGGGGGCTGACCGGCTTCTGGCGCTCGTCTTCGGGGAGCCAGCCGGCGGAGAGGTCCTGCGGGAGGGGCTCACCGGGGGCACGGAATGCCTGCTGGCCGGGCTGGGCATTGAACTGCCCGCCGGGCTGCTGGTGGTTTTCAGGAGGTTGAGTCATGTCTCGTCCGCTTCGTATCGAGTGTTATCTGATTCCACTCTATCGTTTTTGGGCACTTACTAGTGAATGTGAATACGCTTTTTCTCATAGAATGCCCATTCGCGACGCTACAGTGCGCCACAGCGTAAGGAGCGCACCACCTCGCGGGCATAAGACGGGCATAAAGTAATCCGCCGCGGCACCCATACAGGACGGGCGCCACGGCGGATAACGTTACGCGGTACCGCCTACACGGCGGGGTGCGCGGGGCTTAGAGGCTCTTGACGAGTTCCTCGGTAGCCTCAGCGATAGCCTTCTCCTCGTTGGTGGGGATGACCAGCACCTTGATTGCGGAATCCTCGGTGGAAATCACGCGGGGCTCGGGGGAACGCTTAGCGTTCTCCTCCTCGTTGTACTTGATGCCCAGTGCGCCGAGGCGGTCCAGGACCAGCTTGCGGAAGTCGCCGGAGTTCTCACCGATACCTGCGGTGAAGATCAGGGCCTGTGCGCCGCCAACGACCAGGTTGTAGCCGCCGATGTACTTCATCAGGCGGTAGGAGGTCATGTCCAGTGCGAGCTGTGCACGCTCGTCGCCGGACTGTGCAGCCTCAACGACCTTACGCATGTCGTTGGAGCCAGCCAGTGCGAGCAGGCCGGACTCCTTGTTCAGGATGGTGTCCAGGCGTTCACCGTCAATGCCCTCACGGGACAGGATGGTGGTCAGTGCCGAGGGGTCGATGTCGCCGGAGCGGGTACCCATGATTAGGCCAGCCAGGGGGGTGTAGCCCATGGAGGTGTCGACGGACTTGCCGCCCTTCACAGCGGTCACGGACGCGCCGTTACCGAGGTGAGCAACGATGCCGTTGAACTCGTCGCGTGCGATGCCGAGCATGTCAGCTGCAACGTGGGAGACGTACTCGTGGCTGGTGCCGTGGAAGCCGTAGCGGCGGATGCTGTACTTGTCAGCCAGGTCGTAGGGGATTGCGTAGCGCCATGCTTCTTCGGGCATGGTGGAGTGGAACGCGGTGTCGAAGATAGCAACCTGCGGCAGGGAGGGCCACTTGTGCATTGCTGCGCGCATGCCCTGAACGTGTGCGGGGTTGTGCAGCGGTGCCAGCGGGGAGAGGTCGTCGATCTGCTGGACAACTTCCTCGGTGAGCAGGGTGGGGTGGGTGAACTTCTCTGCACCCTGCACCACGCGGTGGCCGACTGCCTGCAGCTCGCGGCCGTGCAGGACGGGCTCGAGCTTCTCAGACATGATGTCGAATGCGACTTCGTGGTTGGGGACGTCGGTGCCGATGTTTTCGACAAGGCCGGAGGTCAGCATCTGCTCTGCCTCGGGCAGGGAGGTGTCACGCACCTGGTACTTCAGGGAGGAAGAACCAGCGTTCACAACGAGAATAAGCATGAAAGTATCTTCTTTCGTAGTTTTCTTTTCTGCTCCATTCTCGCACTTTTCGAGCCTGCGTGCGAGACGGTCCCGACTGTGTTTTTGGCGGGGGTTTTTGTCACGGGCGGTATCGGGTCATTATCGGGGGCAGGAG
>NZ_JABZXW010000017.1 GCF_015265375.1 Rothia sp. (in: high G+C Gram-positive bacteria) | reverse complement strand
GCGCGCTATCCGGGCATGACAACCAACCGGGCGCCACAACCTTGAAAGACTATTCCTGTGACCATTACTCCCGCCTCATACACCTTAGAGACCCTCGGCTTCGACCCCTCCTGGCAGGGCTCAGCAATCCGCGCCGCGTTCACCCTCGACGGTACTCTCGAGGATTTCACCCTCGCCCGCGTCAGCGCCGTGCACCGCACCCGTTGCGAGCTGCTGACCTGTGAGCGGGGCGAACTCGTGAAGATCTCCGCTCCCCTGCGCTCGGTCGAAAATGACTACGGTGAAGAAGAGTACCCCGTCGTGGGCGACTGGGTGCTGGCTCAGCCTATCCCCGGAACCGGTAGCGATAGCCAGCCCGCGGAGCATAAGCCCCTCGCGATTCTGCCCCGCCGAAGCTACCTCACCCGCCCCAGCGCCACCCGCGAATCCGCAGATCAGTCTGTCGCCGCCAACGTGGATATGCTCTGCATCGTTGAGCCGTGCTTCCCCGAGCCGTCCATCGGGCGAATCGAACGCTACACCGCCCTGGCGCATGCTTCCGGGGTGCAGGTCTCGCTGATTCTCACCAAGGGTGATTTGGTGACGGCGGAACAGCTCGCCGGGTATCGGGAATCCCTGGGTAGCGGCGTGGATGCGGTGCTCACCGTCTGCACGGATAACGGCTACGACCCTGCCCCGGTTGCTGAGCTCGTCGCCGGGCGTACCGCCGCGTTCCTGGGCCGCAGCGGCGCCGGAAAATCTACCCTCGTCAACGCCCTACTCAACCCCGGAACCGACCCCCGCGAAGATGCTTCAGAGAACCAGGTGCAGGCGACTTTCGCGGTCCGCGATGCTGACGGCAAGGGGCGCCACACCACCACCAGCCGCCAAATGATTGTTCTGCCCGGTGCTGGAGAATCCGGCACAGAGCCCTCACTTGGCACAGTGCTGATTGATACCCCAGGCGTGCGAGCCCTCGCCGCCACGAGCGATAGCGCCGCCATTGATGAGACCTTCGATGACGTCTCCAGCTACGCCTCCTCCTGCCGGTACAGCGACTGCTCCCACGGCTCCGAACCCGGATGCGCGGTGCAGCAGGCGCTCGCCGACGGCTCCCTCGACCCCGAGCGTTTTGAACGCTACCGCAGGATGATGGCGGAATCCGCGCGCCTGCGCCTGCGCTCCCAGGAGCGCGAGTACCGGCAGAGTAACCGCGCCTTCACGAAGGCGAACAAGGCGGGCCGCCGCACCCTCATGTCCATTAAGGGGCGCGCCAACTAGCCGCCGGAAGCGCACGTTGCGGCGAGGTTTCGGTGAGACTTCGGCGGGGCTTCCACAGGCTGAGCCGGGCAACCCCGCGCAGGCGGCAATATAGTAGCCTCCCTCACTCTTCGATACACTAGAACTAGGCGTGCCCACAGTCCCCGCCCCCTCACCTCGGAGGCTGAAGAGGCGGGCGCAGACGGCACACACCATTCACAAACCCATAACTCATTGAAAGAGGTGGCAGCATGGCTGAACAGAACCTCACCCCGCCCGTACCGAAGAAGGTCGAGCACCGCCGCGAACACCACGGCGACGTCTTCATCGACCACTACGAATGGCTCCGCGACAAGGAAAGCGAAGAGGTCCTCAACTACCTCAAGGCAGAAGCCGAATACACCGAAGCTGTCACCGCAGACCAGCAGCCCCTCCGCGAGTCCATCTTCAACGAGATTAAGAACCGCACCCTGCTGTCGGATCTGACCGTCCCGAACCGTATCGGTGACTGGTGGTACTACAGCCGTATGGTGCCCGGCGGCCAGTACCCCGTCTTCTACCGCTACCCCGCCCTGCACGAAGGCGACGAGGTGGTGCGCTACACCCCGCCGACCGTCACCCCCGGCGAAGTACTCGAGGGTGAGGTCGTCATCCTCGACTGCAACGAATACGCCAAGGACATGGAGTTCTTCTCCCTCGGTAGCTTCCAGCCTGCGCGTAACGGCAAGCTGCTGAGCATCTCCGTGGACGAGAAGGGTGACGAACGCTACGAGCAGCGCTTCCTCAACATGGAAACCGGCACTTTCCTCGAAGACACCATCCCCAACATTGCGGCTGGCTCCTTCTTCATCAACCACGCCGAGCAGCTCATCTACGTGGTCCCCGACGACTCCTGGCGCCCCTGGCGTGTCTACGTGCACGACGTCGGACAGGGCACCGAAGACCACCTCATCTACGAAGAGCCGGACAACACCATGTGGCTCTCCGCCGCTATGAGCTCCGACCGTTCCTCCGTGGTGCTCACCAGCTCGAACTCCGAGTACACCGAGGTGCGCATCGTCCCCACCCGCGAACCCAAGGGCGAGCCGACCCTGCTCATCCCCAAGAGCGCGGGCATCGAATACTACGCCGAGCCGCTCAACATTGCCGGCGAGCAGCACCTGCTGATTCAGCACGACTACAATGCGTTGAACTCCGAGCTGGTCCTCGCTGACATGCCGCGCGAAGGCGAAAGCCTCGAGGAGTACGCACAGCGTTGGGTGCCGGTCATCCGCCACAGCGAACATGTGCGTCTGGAGGGCTTCACCTTCACCGCAACGCACCTGGTCGTTACCGCCCGCGCAGACACGACCACCCGCATCTTCCTGGCACCGCGTGAGCAGCTGCCCATCCAGTGGCGCCGCCGCCGACCCGCCGGCGTGACCTTCATGGAACCTGCCGGTTTCGACGAGGAGCTGTACACCGCCTCCGTACTGCGTGCCGAGAACTACTCCCCCGTGCTGCGCATCGCTTACACCTCGTACCTGACTCCGCGCCGCGTCTACGATTACTTCCCCATGTCGCAGACCCTGCTGCTACGCCGCGAAACCCCGGTGCTGGGCGGCTACAACCGCGAGGACTACCGCGCCTACCGCGACTGGGCACCGGCCGCGGACGGCACGCTCATCCCGATCTCGGTGATTCACCGCGCCGACCTGGACATGAGCAAGCCGCACCCGGTCATCCAGTACGGTTACGGCTCGTACGAGTCGTCCATGGACCCGATGTTCTCCATCCCGATGCTGTCGATCCTGGACCGCGGCGTCATCTACGTCATCGCGCATATTCGCGGCGGCGGCGAGATGGGACGCTCCTGGTACCAGAACGGCAAGAAGCTCGCGAAGAAGAACACCTTCACCGACTTTGTGGACGTCACCAGCTACATTGCGGCTAAGCCGTGGGCTGATGAGGCGCGTATCGGCTGCTACGGCGGTAGCGCGGGCGGCCTGCTCATGGGCGCCGTGCTGAACCTCGCCCCCGAAAAGTACGCCGCCTGCCTGGCTGCCGTGCCGTTCGTGGATGCGCTGACCACCATCCTCGACCCGGAGCTGCCGCTGTCGGCGATGGAGTGGGAAGAATGGGGCAACCCGATTGAGGACCCCGAGGTCTACGCCTACATGAAGTCGTACACCCCGTACGAGAACATCCGCCCGGTCCGCTACCCGGCAATTGCTGCGGTGACGAGCCTGCACGACACCCGCGTGCTCTACGTGGAGCCCGCCAAGTGGATTGCGGCGCTGCGTGAGCAGATTGACCCGTCGTCGCCGGTGCCGCTGCTGAAGATTGACATGTCGGGCGGTCACGGTGGTGGTTCCGGCAGGTACACACGTTGGCGTGAAATCGCGTGGGATTACGCGTTCCTGCTGACCAACCTCGGCGTTACTGAGTAACTCATCTCTTAAATAGAACGCTCCGTCTGTATCCAAGTGATACGGACGGAGCGTTCTTCGTTTCAGCACGTTGCGCTACGCGGGGGGGGGGACGGTGTTCGTCCTCGTTCCTCTCCCCTTACCTAATGATGCGGCCGGTGCGCACCTTCCTACGCTCCTACAGGGGAACCCACCCTCTCGGGCGCTCCGCTCTCTCCTTGCTTCGCTGCGGAGAGCACCCGAGAGGGTACCCTGATGTCGCTTCCGGAAGGTGCACCGACACGCTCCAGCTGGGGGTGAGAGCGCCCGGCTGACACCCTGAGGGCGCATCCGGAAAACGCGGCCGCACCCGCACAGTACCCCAGCGCGGAAAGGCGGTATCGTCCGAAAGTGACATCAGGGTGCCCGAAGCGAAGCGAGGGCGGGTGCCCCTGTAGGAACGAGGACGAATACCGCTTTCCGTGCAGAGTCCAGGCGGAACCGTGCATCCCGCGCAGAACCTGGCATGAGGTAAAAGAGCAAAAGAGGCGCCGCCTCCCACACGGGAGACAGCGCCTCTTTCGTTAGAGCCGGGTCAGCGGAAAAGCTTAGCCTTCCACGCCGCACTCAGCCAGGATCAGCTCACGCACGCGGGCGGCGTCAGCCTGACCGCGGGTAGCCTTCATGACCTGACCGACGATAGCGCCAGCTGCCTGAATCTTGCCGGCACGAATCTTGTCGGCGACGTCGGGCATTGCTGCCAGTGCTTCCTGAACGGCTGCGGTGAGCGCGCCGTCGTCGGAGACCACGGCGAGGCCGCGTGCCTCAACGATTTCGGCGGGGGTGCCTTCACCGGCGAGGACGAACTCGAGCACCTGGCGGGCAATCTTGTCGTTGATCTTGCCTTCGGAGATGAGTGCTTCGAGGGCGACCACGGTTGCGGGCTCCACGCCGAGGGCGGTGAGCTCAACTTCAGCCTGCTTTGCGCGGCGGGCGATTTCGCCCATCCACCACTTGCGGGCTGCTGCTGCGGTTGCGCCTGCTGCGACGGTCTCTTCGATGACGTCGAGTGCGCCGGCGTTGACTACGTCGCGGAACTCTTCGTCAGAGTAGCCCCACTCATTCTTGAGGCGGCGGCGGCGCTCTGCCGGGGGTTCGGGCAGTTCGGCGCGCAGACGCTCAATCCATTCGCTGTTGGTGACGACCGGGACCAGGTCCGGTTCGGGGAAGTAGCGGTAGTCGTCGGCGTCGGACTTGGGGCGACCCGAGGAGGTTTCGCGGGTGTCTTCGTGCCAGTGGCGGGTCTCCTGGGTGACCTTTTCGCCGCGTTCGAGGATTGCGGCGTGGCGGCGGATCTCGTAGCGGACGGCGCGCTCGACGGAACGGAGGGAGTTCACGTTCTTGGTTTCGGAGCGGGTGCCGAACTTCTCTGCGCCCTTGGGCATGAGGGAGACGTTGGCGTCGCAGCGGACGTTACCGCGTTCCATGCGGGCGTCGGAGATGCCGAGGGAGCGGACGATGTCGCGGATTGCGGCGACGTAGGCTCGTGCCAGTTCGGGTGCGCGTTCGCCGGCGCCGACGATGGGTCGGGTGACGATCTCGATGAGGGGCACGCCTGCGCGGTTATAGTCGACCAGCGAGGAGGTTGCACCCTGGATTCGGCCGTCTGCGCCGCCGACGTGGGTGAGCTTGCCTGCGTCTTCTTCCATGTGGGCGCGCTCAATTTCGACGGTGAAGATGGTGCCGTCTTCGAGTTCTACGTCCAGGGAGCCGTTTTCCGCGATGGGGCCGCCAGCCTGGGAGGTCTGGAAGTTCTTCGGGGAGTCCGGGTAGAAGTAGTTCTTGCGGGCGAAGTAGGACTTGTCTGCGATGTCGCAACCCAGTGCCAGGCCGAGCTTGATAGCGGACTCAACAGCGGTCTTGTTCACCATGGGCAGCGCACCGGGCAGACCGAGCGATACGGGGGTGACGTTGGTGTTGGGCGTATCGCCGAACTCGTTGGGTGCGGAGTCGAACATCTTGGTCTTGGTGTTCAGCTCGACGTGCACCTCGAAGCCGAGGACCGGGTCGTACTTTTCGATGGCTTCTTCGAAGCTGAGGACTTCTTCACTCATTACTTGGTTCCCCCAAAGTCAAAGTCGCGGATCAGAGTTTCGGTGTCGGGCAGGCTCTTGTAGAGCGGTGCGCCCCATTTTGCGGTGAGCAGTTCTTCGAGTGCTGCGCCGACGCGGTAGAGGCGTGCGTCTTCGCGTGCGGGTGCGGTGAACTGGATGCCGACGGGCAGGTTGTTCTCTTCGGAGAGGCCGCCGGGCAGGGAGAGCGCCGGGACGCCTGCCAGGTTGACGGGCACGGTTGCGACGTCGCCCAGGTACATTGCCATGGGGTCGCCTTCGGTCTTCTCGCCGAGCTTGAACGCGGTGGAGGGCGCGGTCGGGGAGATCAGCACGTCGCACTTTTCGAAGGCTGCTGCGTAGTCACGCTGGATGAGAGTGCGGACGCGCAGTGCGGCGCCGTAGTAGGCGTCGAAGTTACCTGCGGACAGTGCGTAGGTGCCGAGGATGATGCGGCGCTTGACCTCGTGGCCGAAACCTGCGGAGCGGGTTGCGGACATGACGCGTTCGATGGTGACGGGGCCGTCTTCGGGTACGACGCGCAGGCCGTAGCGGACGCCGTCGTAGCGTGCCAGGTTGGAGGACACCTCGGAGGACATGATCATGTAGTAGGCGCTGATGGCTTCGGTGACGGAGGGCAGGGAGACCTCGATGATCTCTGCGCCTGCGGCACGAAGCTCTTCGACGGATTCGCGGAAGCGTGCGAGGACGCCTGCTTCGAAGCCTTCGCCGTCGCCGCCGCCGAGTTCCTTGATGACGCCGATGCGCAGGCCGGACAGGTCGCGCTTGCGTGCTGCTTCTGCGCCTGCCTTGGCTTCTTCAACGAAGTTGCCGGGCTCATCGGGCAGGGAGGTTGCGTCGAGCGGGTCGTGGCCTGCGATTGCTTCGTGGAGCAGCGCGGTGTCCAGGACGGTGCGGGCGACGGGGCCTACCTGGTCGAGGGAGGACGCCATGGCGATGACGCCGTAACGGGAGACGGAGCCGTAGGTGGGCTTGACGCCGACGCTACCGGTCAGTGCTGCGGGCTGGCGGATGGAGCCACCGGTGTCGGTGCCGAGCGCCAGGGGTGCCTGGAAGGCGGTGACGGCTGCTGCGGAGCCGCCGCCGGAGCCGCCG
This sequence comes from Rothia sp. (in: high G+C Gram-positive bacteria), assembly GCF_015265375.1. Taxonomy (GTDB): domain Bacteria; phylum Actinomycetota; class Actinomycetes; order Actinomycetales; family Micrococcaceae; genus Rothia. The sequence goes on along the minus strand of NZ_JABZXW010000017.1, from coordinate 27,153 downwards.
GGTGCGCGGTCGAGTGCCCAGGGGTTGCGTACTACGCCGAATGCGGAGTGCTCGTTGGAGGAGCCCATTGCGAATTCGTCGAGGTTGGTCTTGCCGAGGATGGGCATGCGTGCTTCGCGGACCTTGCGGGTGACGGTGCCGTCGTAGGGGCTCATCCAGCCTTCGAGCATGCGCGATGCTGCGGTGGTGGGCTGGCCCTTGGTGACGATGAGGTCCTTGACGGCGATGGGTACGCCTGCGAGCGGGGGCAGTTCCTTGCCTGCTGCGCGGTCTGCGTCCACTGCTGCTGCGGTGGCGAGTGCTTCTTCGGCGTTGATGTGCAGGAAGGCGTTGAGGCCGCTCTTGCCGTCTGCGCGGTTGTCGCTGAGGGGTGCGCCGTCGGTGGCTGCGATGCGGTCCAGGTGTGCCTGGGTGAGCTCGACGGAGGTGATTTCGCCGGATGCGAGCTTTTCTGCTGCTTCTGCGGCGGTGAGCTGGATCAGTTCGTTCACTTGGTTGTTCTCCTCTTAGTCTTCGTCGAGGATTGCCGGCACGCGGAACTTGCCGTCCTGTGCGTCGGGGGCGCCGGAGAGCGCCTCTTCCTGGGTGAGGGTGGTGACGGGTACGTCTTCGCGGAAGACGTTCTCGAGGGGGATGGGGTGGCTGGTCGCGGGGATGTCGGCAGTTGCTTTCTGCGACATGGTCTCAACGGATGCGACGATGACGTCCAGCTCAGACGCCATCGCGGTGAGTTCTTCATCGGTCATCTCAATGAGTGCCAGCGATGCCAGGTGCTTGACCTGTTCAAAGGTGATGGCAGACATGGTTCTCCCGTAGTTTGTTTTCTTGTCTCTTCTCTAGTGTAGTGGAGGTTGCGTGTTCCGTCTCATTGGGGGTTGGAGGGTTTACCTGCTGGTTTGTGTGTTCAGGCGGTGTTTCTCTCCCCTGTTTTGGGGTTAAATGCTCAACGCCCCGCTCCTCGTGTGAGGTGCGGGGCGTTGGGCTACAACGTTTCCACGTTACGCTTCAGGGTTAATCCTTAGGCGGGGATGGTCAGAACCTGGCCGGGGAAGATCAGGTCAACGTTGTAGATGATGTCGGTGTTCGCAGCTGCGATTGCCTGGTAGCCACCTGCAACGCCGAGCTTTGCAGCGATCAGCGAGAGGGAGTCACCGGGAACCACGGTGTAGGTGCCTGCTGCAGCCTTGGGAGCTGCAACGGGTGCAGCCGCGGGGGCTGCTGCTGCGGGAGCCTCAACTGCCGGTGCAGCGGGTGCTGCTGCGGGAGCCTCGACTGCTGCAGGTGCTGCCTGAGCTGCCGGTGCAGCTGCGGGAGCCTCAACTGCTGCGGGTGCAGCCTGAGCTGCGGGTGCAGCCTGTGCCGCGGGAGCGGTGTAGGTCTGCTGGGTCTGCGACTGTGCAGCCACGGTGGTGGTGGGCTCGGTGTAGGTGGGAGCTGCGCCGGTCTTGCCGTAGAGGCCAAGCTTAGCGGAGCATGCGGGCCATGCGCCCCAGCCCTGGATAGCGAGCAGACGCTCGCCAGCCTCGATCTGCTGTGCACGGGTAGCGGTCGCGGGGGAGCCGGACATGCCGACGCCGTTCCAGGACTGCTGGGTGAACTGCAGACCGCCGTAGAAGCCGTTACCGGTGTTGATGGACCAGTTACCACCGGACTCGCACTGTGCCAGTGCGTCCCAGGTAGCACCGTCTACTGCGTTTGCAGCAGGCATCGACATGGTAGCTGCTGCAACGCCACCGATGGCGAGAGCTGCTGCGGTACGACGAATGGAAGTGTTCTTCATAATGCTCCTTGGGGCCGTCCCCGCTCGTTCCGTCCCCGGAACTCTAGCGCGCCGCCGCTCACCCTTTGATAACGAAGTAGGTTACTCATGTTCTGGCTCTACCATGTGAGCGGCTCTCCACCGATTTCATGTCACCGTGAGCGATTCTGCACTAGTGTGCGGAATCCGGGTGGTACTTCCTCGATGGGGACGTGCGGTAGAACCGGGCATCGTTTCAAGCATTCCAAGCTTGAAACCACACAGGCGATTCCCTTGCGAGAATCTATCTGGTCTCAAAGATAGCCGAGGTTTTTTACGATTCCAACCCAATTTCAAGTTCACAGCGAACGCCCCGGCTTCTCCCAGGGTTCTTTCAGGTTAAAAGTGAAGGAAACATTAATGGGGACCTTGAACCCCGCGCACCTTAAGGGTTTTTCCCCGGAATTTCGGGGTTTTCTAGGGGTTTGATCCGGAAGGCACTCCCCCGCCGAGCTTTCTGATTCGGGGTTGGCGAGCGCCACCTTTAAGGGTTTTGAACAGCGTGTAAATATTTTTTAAATATTTCTTCGCTTTGGGAGTGTTTTATGGCGCTTCCACCTTAAAAGCTGTGGTAATTACAAATGCCAAAAATTGGCATTCAGGCCCTGGAGCACGCACTCCAGAGCCTGAATGCTCTATACATTGCAGGGGTCAGATTCAGATGCCCCAGCTACCGGGTCTACTCCGCGGCAGTCTCAACCGCCTCCGGGCCACCCTCGAGCAGGGCGGTGAAGCCCTCCTCATCCAGAATCTTCAGACCCAGCTGCTGAGCCTTATCTAGCTTCGAACCGGCGTTCGCACCGGCAACCACAAAGTGGGTCTTCTTCGATACCGAGCCGGACGCCTTGCCGCCGCGAGAAATAATGGCTTCCTTCGCGCCGTCACGGGTGTAGCCGTTCAGCGTGCCGGTCACCACCACGGTCAGGCCCTCCAGGGTGCGCTCCACAGACTCGTCGCGAGAATCTTCCATGCGCACGCCGGCGGCAGCCCAGGAGTCCACGACCTCGGCGTGCCAGTCCTCGGCGAACCACTCAATAATCGAGTCGGCAATCGTGGTTCCCACACCGTCCACGGCGGCAAGGCGCTCACGGTCAGCCTCACGGATCGCCTGCATCGAACCGAACTCGGCGGCGAGCGCACGGGCGGCGGTCGGGCCCACGTGACGAATCGAGAGGGCAACCAGCACACGCCACAGCGGCTGCTGCTTTGCTTTCTCCAGCTCGGCAAAGAGGTTCAGAGTGTTCTTCGTGGGCTTCGGCTCGGGGCGTGCCTTGGTCGGCTTGGTGTAGAAGTAGGGCACGCGCTCCATCTTTCCGGTGCCCACGCCCTTGGCCTTCTTCTCACGCTCGATGGTGACCTCGCGCAGGTCCTCAATGTTGAGGCTGAACAGGTGCGCTTCGGTGGTTAGCGGAGGGGTGTCCGGGGTTGCGGGGCTGGTGAGTGCCTTCGCGGCTTCGAAGCCGAGCGCCTCAATGTCGAAGGCTCCGCGGCTTGCCGCATAGTACACGCGCTCGGTCAGCTGCGCCGGGCAGGAGCGGGGGTTCGTGCAGCGCAGGTCCACGTCGCCTTCCTTGCCGGGTGCCAGGGGCGAGCCGCAGGAGGGGCATTCGCTGGGCATGACGAACTCTCGTTCGGTGCCGTCACGGAGGGCAACCACGGGGGCGACGATCTCTGGGATCACGTCGCCTGCTTTGCGCAGCACCACGGTGTCACCGATGAGCACGCCCTTGGCCTTGACCACATCCTGGTTGTGCAGGGTGGCGCGTTCCACGGTCGAACCGGAGACGAACACGGGCTCCATAACACCGTAGGGGGTCACGCGGCCGGTGCGTCCCACGTCCACGCGGATGTCCAGCAGCTTGGTGTGCACCTCTTCGGGCGGGTACTTGTACGCCACCGCCCAGCGCGGCACGCGGGAGGTGTAGCCCAGCTGAGCCTGGGTCGCGAAGTCGTTGACCTTAATGACGATGCCGTCGATTTCGTGCACCAGGGAGTGGCGCTGCTCGCCGTACTTATTAATGAAGTCGAACACCGCCTCGGTGTTGGCGGCGATTTCGCTGTAGGGGCTCACAGGCAGGCCCCAGGAAGCGAGCAGATCGTAGGTCTCGTACTGGGTGGCAATATCCAGGCCGGTGCGCGAACCGATGCCGTGCACGTACATGCTCAGCGGGCGCGAGGCAGTCACCGCAGCGTCCTTCTGGCGCAGCGAGCCTGCCGCGGCGTTACGCGGGTTCGCGAAGGGGTTCTTGCCGGCGGCAATCATGGATTCGTTGAGCTTCTCAAAATCGGCGGAGGAGATGAACACCTCGCCGCGGATTTCAATCTCTTCGGGGTGGTTCTCGCCGCTCAGCTGCTGCGGGATGCTCGCAATGGTGCGTACATTGTGGGTGACGTCTTCACCGGTGGTGCCGTCGCCACGGGTTGCCGCGCGCACGAGGGTGCCGTTGCGGTAGAGCAGGTTCACGGCGAGGCCGTCAATCTTCAGCTCGGTCAGCCACTGCGGTGCGGCACCGATGAGGGTACGGACGCTCTCATCGGTCTTGGTCAGCCAGGCGCGCAGCTCCTCGAAGGAGAAGACGTCCTCGAGGGAGTACATGCGCTGCAGATGGGTGACGGGCGCGAAGGCCTCGATAGCTTCGCCGCCGACTTCCTGGGTGGGCGAGTCGTTCGCAATCAGGTGCGGGTGCTCCGCCTCAATGATTTCGAGGCGGCGGTAGAGCGCGTCGTACTCGGCGTCAGAGAGGAAGGGTGCGTCCTCGTTGTAGTAGGCGCGGCGGGCGGCACGAATCTTATCGGTCAGTTCCGCGTACTCGGCACGCAGAGCCTCGGTAATCTCCGCGGAGTTTTCTGCGGTGCTCTCGGCGGGGCTCTCCGCCGCAGTCTTTGCGGGGGCAGTCTGCTGGGTGGTGTTGTTCTCAGTCACCCGTCCAGTTTAACGTTTTTGCCGCGCCGCTCCCCTATCGCTCGTCATATTGCTGGGGCCGCGAGCGCATAATCGCCGCATCTACGCCCAGCAATCTACTCTCAGCAATGCTGAACGCAGATACAGTTCACCCCCGCCTCCTACAGGTACTCTCACGAGCACCCGAAGAGAGCGGGGTGAATCACAGAGTATAACGTTTAGGCTTCGACAGCGTCGGCAACAATCACCGTAATGTTGTCGCGGCCGCCCGAGCGCAGCGCCTCGTGCTGAAGAACATCAGCGGCGTCCTGCGGGTGGCGAATCGAAGTGAGTACACGCGCCATGTACTCGTGCGACAGTTCACCGGAAAGACCGTCGGAGCAGAGCATCAGGCGGTCACCGGGGCGGGCAGGCAGAACCCAGAAGTCCGGTTCCCAGTAGTTGCCGGTACCCAGCGCGCGGGTAATCACGTTACGGCGCGGGTGGGTCAGCGCCTCCAGGGCGGTAATCTGACCCTCGTCAACCAGGTACTGCACCTCGGAGTGGTCGCTAGTGACCTGCTCCAGCGAGGCGGAGCCCTCGGAACCGGGCAGCTTCTCCATGGCGGAGTGGTGAATACCTTCGTCCTCACGCAGCAGGCGGTAGGTGCGGGAATCACCCACGTTGAAGATAACCCACAGGTTACGGTCGCCAATGCGAGTCAACCAGGCACCCGTCACAGTCGTACCTCCGGAGCGGGAAAGCGCCTGCTTAATCTCCTCGTTGGTTTCGCCAATGATGTCGTGCAGGCGGTTGAGGGTGCCCACAATTTCGTTGTTGAGCAGGGTGTTCGCGCGGCGGCGGCGCTTGGTGGGGTCTTCCTCGTCAATAGCGGCGAGACGCTCAGCATATGTCTGCTGTTCCTCTTCGCTACGGCCACCGGGCATAGTGAAGAAGGGCGAGTAGGCGAGCTGACGCACGCACAGGCGCGAAGCAACCTCGCCTGCCTCGTGGCCTCCCATGCCGTCCGCGACCACGCAAAGGGAACCGGCGACGACCATCGAATCTTCGTTGTTTTCTCGATGTGCGCCGCGGTGCGTTGCACCACCGGTACGTAGTTTCAGTTCAGTCATGAGAGGTCTATCTCCATTGTGTAGTTCACGCGACGAGTCACCGCCACGGGGTCTACGTTACCAAAGCTTCTAACGTTTCGCGTTCCCTGAGAGGTGAGATTGTAGCGATTTCCCACCTGTCGGAGCGTGTTTGCTGTCTCATTATCGGTCAGCACGGTACCCGGTTCGGCCAGGGAGACCAGGCGCGCGGCCAGGTTCACGCTGGAGCCGTACACGTCACCGCGGTTCGCCAGAACCTCGCCCCAAATGAAGGCGACGCGTGCATCCGGCAGCTGCGGGTCGGCACCGATTTTTTCGGACAGACGCAGGCTAATTTCTGCGATAGCGTCCGGGGTTTCGGTGAGGAAGAAAACTTCGTCACCGAGAGTCTTAATAATGCGACCGCCCAGGGGCGCGATGACGTCCAGGCAGCTCTGCTCAAAGTGGTTGATGAGCTGGGAAAGGGCTGCGGCGTCCAGGTTGCGCACCAGGGAGGTGTACGAGACCAGATCCACGAATCCCACGCCGCGTACCAGGGGCAGGCGGGAGAGGCCGGAGGTGGTCACATTGTTCTCACGCAATCCCAGGCGCAGGATTCCGGCGTACATCTGACGGCGGTACGCGTACAGCGCCAGGCGCTCGAGAACCTCGAGGTAGCGCGGGAAGTCTTTAAGGAGCTTGCGGCGGGCATCATTGTCGTCGAGGTTTTCGGTGACCATAATGTTGTGCACCAGCGCCTCAATCTGCCAGGCAACGGTACGGTCGGTCAGTTGGCCTTCGGCACGAACCAGGGACGCTACGTACTCCATGCGAATATCGCCGGATTCATCCAGCTTCTGCAGGTCGGCGAGCATCTGCACGTCGGTTTCAGTGAAGTAGGGCGCGTGCTCGGCGATGGTCGGGAAGCCCATGTTGTGCCAGATGCGCTGTGCGGTTTCGAGGGGAATTCCGGCGTATTCGGCAGCCTGTACGGGAGTGTAGCGGCGGCCTTGGCCCAGAAGGGATTTTTCGAGCTCTCGGATTCCTGCCTTAGATTCCTCGTCTCGATAGATATTGTTCTGGGCGAGGTTCTGGAGGATTCGGAGGTTGAGCATTTGGGTTTCGGGGCCCATGGTGGCGCCGGTGTCCTGCGGCGAGTGCGCAGGTTCGTGGCGGTCTGCCGTGCTCATTGCCGCTGCCGCTCCTTTCATCCCTGCCGGAAAATACTGTCTGGTCTATACCGTGGTGGCGCTAGGTTACGTGGTACCTCGTTGTGCTCTGCGGGTTTCGCATTGCGTCGCTGCGATGATGCTCACCGTGTAGCGCCTTGTTAATATACCCCTCCGCGGTGGTGTTTGGGTCACAAAAGCGCCCGCACCCCAGGATAGTTTAGTGGAGTAATTCACATTTAAGAATACTCTAATCCGCATTTTTTCGGCAGATTTAGCGGCGGGTTTAGGCTCTGAGCCAACCCGACAGTTCCCGCCCGGGTCGGTGACAGAGGCGAAGAAGCCCTAAATATAGCGAGCGCGCAGGGCGTAGTAGTCGCGTCGGGCGGCCTTAATTTCTTTTTCAAAGCGCTTCGGGTCGGGCACATAGGTAAGGCGGTGATGCACCCCGCGGCAGACCACGTACACCGAACCGTAACCCAGCCAGGCGCCCGGGCCGCGCTGTTTTGCCCAACGCTCCCCCATGGAATCCAGGTAGAGGGATTCGTCTCCGCTGCGGGTCATCACGCCGCGGCGCACCACGAGCCGGTGGGTGGTCAGCAGGTAGTAGGTGGTTGCCCACCGCCAGGCGGTGCGTACCGCCCCGAATAGGGTACCCAGCGCGCTGAGGGTTCCGAGGGTCCTCAGGATGGGCGAAGAAGCCGCAGTGGAGGCGAACGTCGCCGCCGCAATAGCAACCAGCAGGTAGGCAAGCGTGGGCAGCAGGGCACCGTAGTGCTGTCGGGTCGCAATGATGACATGCTCACCGGGGTTGAGTTTTCCGCGCAAACGCATGGTGTTCCTTAGCTGTGCTGGTTGAGGTGGTGCGGGTTGATGAGGTTGCCGTGCCGGGCTGATTGTTTTGGGCTGATTTTTTGGCTGAATTTTTAGTGGTTGGTTCTAGTGTGCCTGCTGAAAATCTCCGTAGCTACCGTTGGCGGGGCGAAGGTGCTCAATATCGCCCACCGCGTAGGGCTCTAGCGTGCCGTCCTCGCGGCGAATGAGGATGCGCCCCTGCGCGTCGAGGTCTTCGGCAACGCCTTCCACGGTGCTTCCGTCGGGTAGGCTCATGCGCACGCTGGCGCCGAGGGTGGCGGTGGCGGCGCGTGCCTGGTCGAGCAGGCTGAGGCTCTCCGGGTTGAGCGGGTCGGGGCGTTCGGGGTCGCCACCGGCACGCACGAAGGCGCGGTAGCGTCGAGCGAAGATGCTCAGCAGTCGGGTGAGCACCTCGGAGGAGTCAACCGCGGCACCGGTGCACAGGCTCAGGCTCGTGGCGGTGGGTACAGGCAGCTGCTCGGCGGACATATTCGTGTTCTGACCGATGCCCACGATGATGCTGCGCTGCCCCTCGTTAGCGCCGCTTTCGGGGACGAGCTGGGCGAGGATTCCGCAGCCCTTAGCGCCCTGCGCGATGACGTCGTTGGGCCATTTGAGGGCGGCATTCACGCCGTAGCCGCGCCAAATATCGACCACGCTGAGCCCGGCGATGAGGGTCAGCCAGTGATAGCTGTCTTCGGGTAGTTCTCGGGTCAGCGGGTCGGTGGAGGCGTGCGGGCGCACCACGATGCTCGCGGCGAGGCAGGCTCCGGGAGGGGCGGTCCAGGGGCGGGCGAGGCGGCCGCGTCCGGCGCTTTGGTAGAGGCTGGCGTAGACGGAGAGCTCGCCGAGCTGTTCGCGTTCGGGGTCGGTGCCGCCCATGAGTAGCTCGCGGGCGCGGGTGGTGGTGGAGTCCACTTCGTCGTAGAGGTTCACGCTGGAGTAGCCCGCGTCCAGCGCCACGGTGCGGATGCGCGGCGCATCCAAAACCGAATGATCACTCTGGGTGTTCATGTTCTTCTCCATAGCCGGTACCTTTCTGTCCTACCTCAATCAACCCTGCAATACGCCGACCCGTCACCGAAACCTGCGGACTTCAGTCGAGTCACGTTGATTTCTCACCATATCAATTTCTTGCCGCCGGTGATGCCCGCTCGGCGCCCGAGACGGTACATTAGACAGTGAGGGTGCACCAAGCACCGACCGGCTGCGGAGGTTCCTCCGCCCTGCTCGAAAGAAGACCGTTATGGCTTATTACGCAATTACTTACGTTTACGCAGCTCCCGAGGAGCAGGCGAAGTACCGTCCGGCTCACCGCGAGTACCTTGGTTCGCAGATTGAGGCGGGCAACCTGATTGTTTCCGGTCCCCTGCTGGATGGCGAGACCCCCGCCGGCGCTCTGCTGATTGCAAAGGTTGACTCCGCTGAGGCAGCCGAAAAGATTGTGGCTAACGACCCGATGAACATTGGTGGCGCGGTTCTGTCTCACACCGTCACCGAGTGGAACCCGGTCCTGGGCACCATCTAAGCGTCATTTCACGTTGAAAGCTTGAACGTAGACCCCCTTCCGCAGGCAAGGATTGCCGAGGCGGAAGGGGGGTTTTCTGCGCTCTTTTGAGCGGTTCTTTCGCGCTTTTCGTTCACTGTATGCACCTTCTTGGGTGCTGGGTGCATAAAAGTGTATCTAGTGTTGATATTCTGGCTTCTCACCTGGCATATGTGCCCTAGTTCGCACTATAGTTGAGGGATATGCACATTGTTCAAGAGTGCTCTTCGGGGCCTTCTGAACAACCATCACCGCAACCACTGGCTCCCGACAATCGGGTGGAGCAGGAACGAGGAATAATGTCCGAGAACCTCCAGCAGGATTTTGACTTGAGCACCACCGCCGGTAAGCTCGCTGATTTTTATGCACGTCGAGAGCGCAGCTTCGCGCCCAGCGGTGAGGCAGCTATTGAGAAGCAGCACGCACGCGGCAAGAACACCGCCCGCGAGCGCATCGATATGCTTCTGGACGAGGGTTCTTTCGTAGAGTTTGATGCACTCGCCCGCCACCGCACCACCGCATTCGGCATGGAGGCGAAGAAGCCTCTGGGTGACGGCCTGGTCTCCGGTTACGGCACCGTGGATGGTCGCCTGGTTGCCGTGTATTCGCAGGATTTCACCGTCTACGGTGGTTCTCTCTCGCAAGTGAACGGCGAGAAGATTGTGAAGGTGCAGAAGTTCGCCCTGAAGAACGGCTGCCCGGTTATTGGCATTAACGATGGTGGTGGCGCCCGTATTCAGGAGGGCGTGGCTTCCCTGGCGATGTTTGCTGATATTTTCCGTATGAACGTGCGCGCCTCCGGTGTGGTTCCGCAGATTTCGGTCATTATGGGCCCCTGCGCTGGCGGTGCCGCGTACTCCCCCGCTCTGACTGACTACATCATCATGGTGGACAAGACTTCGCACATGTTCATTACCGGCCCGGACGTCATTAAGACCGTTACCGGCGAGGACGTGGACATGGAAACCCTGGGTGGCGCGCGTCAGCACAACTCTGTGACCGGTACCAGCACCTACCTGGCTGAGGATGAGGAAGACGCGTTCGACTTTGTGCGTGAGCTTCTGGAGTTCCTGCCCTCGAACAACCTTGCTGAGCCCCTGCCCCTGGAGCACGACCAGGAGCCCGTGGTGACCGTAGACGATCTGGATCTGGACACCCTGATTCCGGATTCGGCGAACCAGCCTTATGACATGCGCGCGGTCATTGAGTCTGTGGTGGATGACGGCCACTTCCTGGAGATGCAGGCGCTCTATGCTCCGAACGTGATGATTGGTTACGCCCGCGTTGAGGGCCGCACGGTCGGTATTGTGGCGAACCAGCCGATGCAGTTCGCTGGCTGCCTGGACATTTCTGCCTCCGAAAAGGCTGCCCGCTTCGTGCGCCATTGCGATGCGTTCAACATTCCGATTCTGACTTTTGTGGATGTTCCCGGCTTCCTGCCCGGCACCGACCAGGAGTTCAACGGCATTATTCGCCGCGGCGCTAAGCTGCTCTACGCTTACGCGGAGGCGACCGTTCCGCTGGTCACCGTCATTACCCGCAAAGCGTACGGCGGTGCGTACATTGTGATGGGTTCGAAGAAGCTGGGCGCTGACATTAACCTGGCATGGCCCACCGCTCAGATTGGTGTGATGGGTGCTCAGGGTGCGGTGAACATTCTGTACCGCCGCGAGCTGGCTGCGCTGGCGGCCGAGGGCGGCGACATTGAGGCTCGCCGCGCTGAGCTGATTGCCAAGTACGAGGAAGAGCTGCTGAACCCGTACCAGGCTGCCGAGCTGGGCTACATTGACGAGGTCATCGCCCCGAGCGAGACTCGCGTGCGCATCATTTCTTCGCTGCGCGCCCTGCACGATAAGCGTGCGGCAACCCCGGCAAAGAAGCACGGCAACATCCCGCTGTAGGCTTCCGTTGTGCCCGCACCGTTTGTGGTGCAGGCGTTCGCACGATTTTAGGTTTTCTAAGGAGGCGTGCCTTTGGCAGGCTACAATCCGCTGAGTTATTTCTCGTTCGGTAAGAAGAAGGATAGTTCGGAGTCCGCTGAGGGTTCCGAGCGGCTTGAGCGCGGCTCCGCTCGGTCTTCGGCGCGCTCGGCTACCGCATCCAGCGCAACGAAGGAACCCGTTCAGTCTTCGGTAGATACTGACGCTGAACAGGAGCCGCTGCTGAAGGTGGTCAAGGGCTCCCCCACTCCGGAGGAGATTGCCGCGCTGACCGCCGTGGTGGCGATGATGCAGGCGAGCGCCGCGAAGCAGGAGCAGAACTCGCTGGTGGGTGCGGCATCGCGTCTGCTGAACCGTCGCCAGCGTCTGGGTGCGTCCTTGCGTCCGGGCCCCGGTTCGTGGAGGCGTGCCCGCCCCATGTAGTGTGGGTTGCTTGATGTGAATAATAATTTCCCGTTGCACCGGCTGGTGCGGCGGGAATTTATTGTTTTGCCTCAAATTCAAGATTTATATTGCGTTATTCAACATCTAATGCGCTGATTCTTGTGGTTTCGTCATATTAGAAACGATAAAGTCATGATGATACGTACTGATGCTACGATGTATATACCATCACATTAGTGTTAATAAATTGGCAGGGACCATGGCAAAGATGCTGAATAAAAACCATAGGCCCCCACCGGATGTCTATATCGCACTTCTGTTGCCGACGCTACGGCGCTTGTCGAAGACTGTACCTCGCACCGCAGCCTATGTTAGTGAGCAGTTGCGGCAGCAGACTAAGGCGTTGGGGTCGAAGAAGAACCTTCCTGATCTTGAGTCCACCGATTTTGCGGTGGCTGTACGTACCACCTTGAAAATCTTGGTGGCGCTTCGTTATGCCCAGTTGATGCCTCGTCTGACCCCGTGGGAGAAGAGGAAGTACCTGCTCACTCCCCTGGGTGCTGAGCTGACCTGCACCCCGCATCTGCACGGTTCGGTGCCGCCGCGTGTAGTGAAGCAGGTGCAGGCTCTGTGTGCTCAGAGTCTGACGGCGAGGACCACGAAGAAGCTGAAGAAGCAGGCGAATGCCCTGCTGGAGACTGCGGAGGCGGAGCATCGCCTCATTTTTGGTGCGTCTGATAGTGACGCGGGCACAGGCATGGAACCGTTCCTCCCCGATACCGGGGATTCTGCCCCCGCCCATAAAGCACCCGGTGCAGAGCACCTTGTAAACGCGTTGAATTCTGCGGGCACTGCGGAGGCTGCGGGGTCCTGGCCCGCCGGTCAGTCTCCCCTGGATATTATTTTGCGCGCCAGCGATTCGCCGGTCATTCACGCTCAGGCTGAGTTTGCGGAGCATTTTACGCAGGATTTGATTCAACATATTCACGCGGTGACGCCGGAGTACTTTGAGCAGATTGTTGCCGATATTTTTACGGCTCTCGGTTTTACGACCGAGGTAACCGGCGGCGCCGACGATAAGGGCGTGGATGTTATTGCCCGCTATTCTGACGGTCTGGATTTTGCGCCGATTTATATTCAGGTGAAGCATTATTGCGGAACCATGAAGGTCACCCCGAACGAGATTCAGAAGCTTGCCGGTGCAGTGCTTTTGCACGGCGGCCTGCAGGGTGTTTTGGTGACCTGCGGTGCTTTTGCGCAGCCGGTTCCCGAGTATTTGCAAGGTTTGCCGGGCGCTCGCAATATTGCGCTGGTTGATCGGCACCAGCTGGTGGAGCTGATGATTCGTCACCGTGTGGGTGTTCTTGATGGTGAGGGCGAGTGCGGTTACCGCATTGACGAGGAGTATTTTGCCCGTGGCATGGAGTAGCCGGGGGTGTTTCTGGGGCGAGTATTTCTCTCCGAATATCTCTGATCTTCGCGCATTTCCCGCGTCATTTCACTTAATGTATTTTCACTTTTCCTTGAGGATATTTTTCACATATCGGCTGGTTTTAGAAATCTAGGTTATTTCTCGAACCAGCCGATACAATGAGAAGGTAGTGCGTTATATATTCTTCGCATTATTTCACGAAGTGTATATACCCGTGACGGTCTAGACACTTCACCCCAATTTATAGCGTTCTTTCTGAGTGCGCGTCATAGAAGACGGTGCGTAAGCGGGACGGGTTGAGAAAAAACTACCTACCTTGCTTCTCTTCACAGCGGGATTTCAAAGTGCCGGCCCAAAAATAAAGATGGTGCCGCTCACTTTCGTGATTATTTTCCCGCTCAAATGACTGCACTTCATGAAGAACGCCTGCACGATAAATAACACTAGATAAGGAGCCCGGCGTGGCTTTTGTGAATAAAACAATGCTCCATATCGATCATTCCGAATTGCACTCTTTGCAGCAGGAAACCTCGTGGGAGGCTCTACCCGAGGAAGCACGCACTCTCAGCGTTGCGGCGGCTTTCTCTCTGCTCCGCCATTTTGAGCGCGCGCAGGATCGTGGCGAGAAGGTTTTCTTCCCCGATATGTACACCCCGGTTGGCGTAGACCTGGGTTTCAATATGACTCAGCGTTTCATCGCTGTGGGTGACAATGTCCTCTTCCGTGAGGCGCTTAATAAGCTGATTGCGGCGCTGGTCAACGCTGATTATCTTGAGGTGTCCCTCAGTCAGCTGCATCCGGGCAATCTGCACTACACTCTGAGCGAGGCTGGCCGCGAGCTGTTGGGTACCCCGAAGGAGCAACAGGCTCAGGCTCTCTTGCCGGTTCTGCCCCTCCTCAGCGGCGTGTACCTCTACTACTTGAAGCAGTTCTACCCGGTTCTGCTCTCGCACATTACGGTGCGTGAGCTTCTGCCCATCGTCCTGAGCGTTACCCCGTCTTACCCCGCGGCGGCTCCGGTGAAGATTCGTGAGCTGGTGCTGCGCGAGTGCGGTTTTGTGCAGGGCTGGTACGGCCTGTCGTACCTGGAGCAGCGCATTGTTGAGCCGGTGATTGCTCAGGCATTGAGCCTGCTGACCCGTGAGGGCTACCTGCGCACCAAGACCATTCACGAGCACACGGATTCGCCGCTGACTCTGTACTCGCTGTCCCCGTCTGCGAAGGAGCTGGTGGCTCGTCATGAGGAGACCGGCGTGCCGGCGAGCGAGCTGAGCTCCGTGCTGGCGTTGGTGAAGGATGAGGGCACCTCGATTACCGCTGAGGATATTGCCGCAACCGACGCTCTGCTGACCCACATGGGCGTGCTTCTGCTCGATACTCTCAACGACCACGGCGCCGATGTGGAGCTGAGCCTTCCGAGCCTGGAGCAGGTCTTTGACCGCGACGAGCGTATTCAGCAGGCGTCCTCGAACCCCTATTTTGTGCAGATTGACGCGCAGGATTACATCTACGATGTGCTGACCGCGCACCACTACCTGTCCGAGCGTGAGACCGTCTACTCGCTGGGTTCCGCGTTTGCGCCCACCCTGGCGCAGATGGCTGAGCCGAGCGTTCAGAAGCTGGTGGCTTCGGCTCTGCTGGATCCTGCCGCTGTGGATGCTCTGCCGTACCCGCATCAGCTGCTGTACCCGATTCTGAAGCTCGTGGAGGAGAACCCGCGCATCTCCTACTACGACATTTACGATGAGCTGAAGATTGCCCTGGACATCCCGTACCTGCAGGGTGAGGTCGCTCCGCACCGTTACAAGCTGACCCCGCGTCTGCGTAACCGCTATTCGGTGGCGATGCACGTGCTGAAGGGCGAGCGCTACCTGAACGCTCTGCGTGAGGGTACCGGTCGTACTTCCCGCAAGAACCCGGAGCGTTACGAGCTGAGCGAGGCGGGTAAGGAACTGCTCAAGCGTTTCCCGGAGGGCGCTCCGGAGGCGGTGACCGCCCGCATGGCGCCGCTGCCGCCCCAGTCGCTCAAGCACAAGCTGCCTCAGGATATTGCCGCTGAACTGCAGGCTCGTGAGGAGGCTCTTCAGGCTGCCAAGGAGGCGCGTGCCGCGGAGCGTCAGGCTCGTCTGGCGGCCCGTGAGGGTCGTGAGCCGTTGGCTCCGGTACCGGGTGCTTCTCCGGCGTTGTTGGCGCGTCCGGCTGGTTCGCCGGTGGCGGCTGCTACGCAGGCTCCCGCTGAGGTTCCGGCGGCTGCGCCGGTTGTTTCCGCGGCTCCGGTTGTTGAGCCGGCTGCGCCCGCTGTTTCTGCACCCGTTGTGGCTCCCGTTCAGCCGGTTGTTTCCGCTCCTGCTGTTTCTGCTGCTGAGCCCTCGACCGCGCTGCAGGTTGCTGCCGCTCAGGTGCGTGAGGCTCTGAAGCGTTACCGTCAGGTCTTCCGCCGCGAGGCTCTGGCACCCGCCCTGGCGCAGGTGTCTGAAGAGCGTTTCCGCAGCATTGGTTTCGACCTGTTCCTGATGCGCGGCTACACCGTGGAGGCTCTGGAGGCTCGGGGTGTGGACGGCGTGGCTACCCCCGCCACCGGCGAAAAAGAGCGAGCGTTCTACGTTCGTACTCTGCGTCCGGCATCTAACGGCGTACTGTCCGCCGGCGTTCAGCCGCAGGACATTACCGCGTTCTTCCTGGCGATTCACGCCCGCGGCGGCCAGCTCGGCACCTTCATTACGAACGCCGCGTTCAGCGATGAGGCGTACGACGAGTTCATCCGCTGCTCGACCAAGTACCCGAACATTCTGGTGGACTTGGTGTCCGGTGATGAGCTGCAGGACCGCCTCATTGCGCACCGCCTCGGCGTGGTCGAGGGTGCGAACGGTCTGCTGGAGCTGAACGGTGAATACTTCGCCGGCTAGCCTCCCCTGCTAGTAGCTTGTAGCCCCTCTTGAAGGCGCCCCGGTCTTCCTCTCCTGCACGTTCAGGAGGGAGAAAGCCGGGGCGTTTTCGCGCATCCGCCCCTGGGAGTTGTCCACAGGTGTGCCCTTTTTGTCGCATTCGGTGCTTCTCAGCCCGTAATATTGCCGGTTTAAGCGAGCTAAATCACCGAAAATCGTGGTTGAAGGCACACCCCTGCGTTAGGATATGAACATGAGCACTTACCAGGAACTTCCCAGCATCTACCGATTGAAGCGCTCGCTGACCGACGTCGATCAGATTGCTAACGAATACTTTGAAAAGGTCCTCGACCTGAACCCCGTCCATGCAACCGAGCTTGGTCGTAAGGGCGTAGAGACCCTGTACCCCGATTACTCGCCCGCCGGCGAGAAGGCTTTTGCGCGCCTTGCGAAGAAGACCCTCAAGAAGGTTGATAACGTCCTGCCTATTGATGACGTTGACCTGGTCACCCTGGATGCTCTGCAGGAGCGTCTGAGCCTGTACCGCAAGCAGCACAAGGCTGGTTTTGGCGGCTGGCAGCTGAACAATATTGCGTCCGTACCGCAGGAAGTGCGTTCGGTCTTCGACCTGATGAAGCGCAACACCCAGCAGGATTGGGAGCATATTGTCGGTCGTATGCACCGCGTCACCGAGGCTCTGGAGGGCTACATCCAGACCCTCGAGGCGGCTCGTGAAGAGGGCAAGGTCGCCCCGCGCCGCCAGGTGGATATTGTCATTGAGCAGACCGCCGCGTACTACGCTCCGGGTGGTTTCTTTGACGATTTGGCGGCTGAGGTCGCCGAGGCTGTCCCCGCTCTGAAGGACGAGGCTGCCGCAGGTGCCGAGGCCGCCAAGGAAGGCTACCGCCGCCTCAACAGCTACCTGGTGGAGAAGCTGCAGCCGGTCGCTCCCTCCCGCGACGCTGTGGGCCGTAAGGCGTACAGCCTGCACTCCCGTTCGTTCCTGGGCACCACCATTGACCTGGACGAAACCTACGCCTGGGGTGTGAAGGAGCTGGAGAGCATTATCGCTCGTCAGCGTGAGGTTGCCGAGGAGATTGAGCCGGGCGCAAGCATTGAGCGCGCGAAGCAGCTGCTCGATGAGGACCCGGCACGTCAGCTGCACGGCACCGATGAGCTGAAGGCGTGGATGCAGAAGCTCGCCGACGCCGCTGTGGAGAACCTGGCGGGTAGCCACTTTGAAATTGGCGGCCCCATGCGCCGCATTGAGTGTTGCATTGCGCCCACGAACGAGGGCGGTATTTACTACACCGGCCCCTCCCCCGATTTCTCGCGTCCGGGCCGCATGTGGTGGTCGGTTCCCGAGGGTGAGGACACGTTCACTACCTGGCGTGAAACCTCCACCGTGTACCACGAGGGTGTTCCGGGCCACCACCTGCAGATCGCTATCGCTACGGCCCTGAAGGGCACCATGAACTCCTGGCGCACGAACATGCTGTGGGTTTCCGGTCACGGTGAGGGCTGGGCGCTGTACGCCGAGCGCCTCATGGAGGAACTGGGCTACCTGAAGGATCCGGGTGACCGCATGGGCATGCTGAACGCTCAGCGTATGCGCGCCGCCCGCGTGGTCTTCGATATTGGTGTTCACTGCGAGATGCCGATTCCCGATGAGTGGGCTGAGCAGCTGGGCGTTGAGCCGGGCACCATCTGGACATCTGAGCTGGGTTACGAGTTCTTGAAGCTGAACCTGGACGAGTCCGAGGGCCACCTGCGTTTCGAGTTCCTGCGTTACCTGGGTTGGCCGGGTCAGGCGCCGAGCTACAAGATTGGCGAGCGCCTCTGGCTGGAGTTGCGTGATCAGGCTGTGCGCCGCGGCGATGACATGCGTGCATTCCACACGCGTGCGCTTCTGCTCGGTTCGGTGGGTCTGGACACTCTGCGCCGCGCGCTGACCGATGAGATGATGCTTCCTCTGGACACTGAGGATGACGACGATGAGGACGATGAGTAGCTTCTAGTTTGCTCGCTCTTCGCCGAGTGGTTTTCTTGAGCTTCTGAATAGGAGCTCTAGGGATGAAGCCCCCGCTTCAGCTTTGGCTGAGGCGGGGGCTTCACTGTGTTTTTCGTGTCTTCTTGGCGGCTATCCGAAGTTTGCGGTGCCGGGGTCCGTGGTACCGAAACCCATGCCGGTGGAGTCGTTCAAATCCACCAGGTGCGGGGCGAAGCGGCACCAGTAGTCGGTGAGCGCGCCGTTGGATTCGCGGATGCCCACACCTACGGTGCGTCCGTCAACTACCCACACGCCGAGGATGGGGTGGCTAACCGGGTTGATAATGCCTTCGTAGCGCGGTGCCGGAATGTATTCCTGGTAGATGAATTCGCTTTCGGGGGCGTTGGCGAAGAAGTCGTCCTCTTCGGGCTTGATGAAGACGTCGTAGTCGGGGGCGTAGATTTCTACGCCGTCGCCTTCGCGGCCGAAGAGGGGCTTGCGAACCCAGTTGCGCATGCCTCCGCGGTGACCGGCGTAGGTGGGTACGAGGTTCGGGTGACCGGGGTACTTATCCCAGAGCGCGGCGAGCAGTAGCTTATTGGAGAGGAACATCTTCCATGCCGGCTCGATCCAGCGATCCATGGCGCCGTGGTAGGCGAAGAGGAGCTTGTCGTAGCCTGCTTCGCTGTCGGTGACCAGGTCTTCCCAGGGGTAGAGCTTGAAGAGGTTGGTGATGCGCCGTCCCTGTGCGTCTTCCCAGCTCTTGGTGTCTTCGTTGAAGATGACTTCGTCGATGGGAATCATGTGGGTTTTGATGCCCGCCTGCTGAGCCGAGTAGGCGATGAGCCAGAGGTTGTTGTAGTCCTCGTTGGTCTCGTCAATCTCGGGGGGCACGTGCGCCAGGTGCAGTACGGGCTGCACGCCCGCGGTGATTTCGGGGGCGAAAATGTGGCGCCAACGGTTGGTGAAGGCTTCACCGATTTCACCCCAGTGGGCGTAGCCGCGGGTGTCGAGGCGCTGGTCTTTCGCCCAGGTTTTCTGGCTGACTGCCGCCTCCACAATGCCGGTGGGGGTGTCGGCGTTGTATTCGAGCAGTTTCATGGGGTCGCCAGGCACGCCCGAGTAGGTGAAGTCGAAGCGGCCGTAGAAGTCGGCGTCGCGGCGGTTCCAGGATTCTACGGCGAGGTTGAATGCCGCTTGGGGCAGGCCGAGGGTGCCGAACGCACCGGAGGCAATGTATTCGACGGTTTCCAGGCACATGCGGTGCATTTCTTCCGCCTGGGCACGCACAGAATCCATCTCTTGCGGGCTGAAAATGTAGGCGGCGTATTCGTTCCAGTAGTGGTCGGTGTCGTGGGGGCCGTCCACGCTGTAGGTGAGGCCTTCCTCAATAATGACGTTCTCCCAGTCGGGTCGGCCAACGGGAAATTCTTCGCGGCGCATGAGGGGCTAGGCTCCTTCGAAGTAGTGAATGGAAAGCGGTGTTGTTACGTCACCGCAAGTGTGGCTGTTCTGGTGAGGAAAATGCGGGCGGGACCGTTCAGTCCCTGCCCGCATTCAGTGTGATGGCTGATGGCTTAGCCTCCGGAGCGGCCGCCACCGGACTTGGAGCCGCCACCGAAACCGCCCTTGCTGCCGGACTTCGACGAAGAGCCAGACTTGGACGAAGAGCCAGACTTCGAGGACGAACCCGACTTGGAGCCGGACTGCGAGGTGTTCGACTTGCTGTAGGAGCCGGTGCTACCGCTATTGCTGGTGCCCTGCTTACCGCTGGAGACTGAGCCGGTGGTCTTATTACGCACCGTGGAGGTCTTACCGGAGTTGTTGGTGCTGGTCACCTTGCCGGAGGAGACGGTGGAGGACTTCTTCGCGGTGCGGTAGGAGTCTTCGAATCCGCCGCCCTTAGAAGACACGCCGCTGTAGACGGTGCCGTTGCTGGGGCGGGAGGTGGTGCCTCCGGAAAGCTTGGATCCTACAGGAGGAATGTAGTGGGATCCAGAAGAATTAGCGGCACTTTGGCGGCCCAGGTAGTACCAGAGGAACGCATTCGAATTATTGTGGGTGGTGGTCGAGCCAGATGAGCCCGAGGAACCAGACGAACCGGAAGAGCTGGAGGAACCCGAAGAGTTCGACGAGCCCGAGGAATCGCTGCTGGACGAGTCGGTCGGTTCCTGAACGCCAGCCTTCTCGCATTCGCTATCTTCCACGCGCAGGCCGGTCTTCGCGTCCTGGCAGACGCGGGCGTACTCTTCGCCCTGCGACAGGAACGCGTTCTCTTCCTGGTGCATGGAGTTGTAGGCGAAGATGCCACCGCCAACCAGCAGCACGCCGGCGCCAGCTACGGCAATCATCTTGGCGATGCCGGGGCGGGTCGCGCCCAGGTTCAGGGTCTGCTGGGCAGAGGTCTGTGCGGCGCGGGTGGCGAAATCTGCGACCGCTTCCATGCGGTTGCGAGGCTTCTTCGGGCCGTTGGGGGTGGTGGTTCCGCCGGGGTATTGGGGAGCAGAACTCATGCATCTCTCCTTGAGGGGTGGTGCGTGGCGTAACGCTCAACGCGTACATGAAGCTGAGTGGGTACAGCATCATCCGGCGACTTTCGCCGGACTATCGGTGTGATTCCAGCATATCAAGCCCTCGCTTTCGGATTATTAGCTGACGGCAAAATCTCAGTAAGCTTCGCCGCTTGTTGCGCAGTTGTTTCCCTGCTGTTTGCTTTTGTGATGACTCTCGATTAACTATCAGTCGTTCTAACCGCCTGCTGGGGTCAGCTGGCGGCACCGGTAACGGTGCTGTTGGTTGGGCTACCGGCAGGTCACGATTCGTCACATCAGCCCCGCCCTGCGCCTGGCTGAAACACTTCTTCACACAAACTCGCGCGCGAGTGCACAAAAGTTTTAGAGTATGCCACATGTCTACACCGCATGCATCATCTCCTTCACGTCTGCCCAAGTGGGCTACTTCTTTCGGCAACCAAATCATTGCCTCCCTCATCCTGGGTATTGTTCTCGGCGCGCTCGCCCTCGCACTGGGCGGGGACGCGAAGAGCAACCCCAACTGGCTCATGGTGACCCTGGATACCATCGGTTCCTCCTACGTCACCCTGCTGAAGGCGGCTGTTGTTCCGCTGATTTTCACCGCTGTGGTCGCCTCCATCTCGAACCTTTCGCAGGTGACGAACGCGGCACGTCTGGCGGTTAACACGCTCATCTGGTTTGCGATTACCGCGTTCTTCGCGGTGCTCATCGGTATTGCGATGGGCCTAATCGTTCAGCCGGGCGTGGGCGCGCAGGTGCAGGGCAAGGCGTACACCGGCTCGACCGGTTCGTGGACCGCGTTCCTGACCGGTCTGATTCCGGTGAACTTCCTGGGTCTGGGCGTCAGCGCTAAGTCCGGCGATTCCGGCATTACCGCCTCCGCTTCCTTTAACGTGCTGCAGATTCTGGTTATTTCCGGTGCGGTCGGTATTGCCGCGCTGAAGGTTGGTGAGGCGGCTAAGCCCTTCATCGACGTGGTCAAGAGCGCTCTTGCCATTATTCAGAAGATTCTGTGGTGGATTATTCGTCTGGCACCGCTGGGTACCGTGGGTCTGATTGCTAAGGCTGTGTTCGCCTACGGTTGGGCGTCGATGGGTTCGCTGGTCGCGTTCGTTATCGCCCTCTACATTGGTCTGCTGCTGGTCTTCCTGGTGGTCTACCCGATTATTGTTCGCGCGAACGGCCTGTCGGTCCGCCAGTACTTCTCTGGTGTGTGGCCGGCGCT
Source organism: Rothia sp. (in: high G+C Gram-positive bacteria) (assembly GCF_015265375.1). GTDB lineage: Bacteria > Actinomycetota > Actinomycetes > Actinomycetales > Micrococcaceae > Rothia. Next base: position 5,423 of record NZ_JABZXW010000017.1, on the reverse strand, counting down.
TCAGCTGGGCTTCGTCTCCCGCTCCTCGATGGGTTCGATGCCGATGACCCAGACCGTTGCCGAACGCAACCTGGGTGTGCCCCGTGCGTACGCGTCCTTCGCGGTTCCGCTGGGTGCGACCACTAAGATGGACGGCTGCGCTTCGGTTTACCCGGCTCTTGCCGCAATTTTCGTGGCTCAGTTCTACGGTATTCAGCTGGACTTCACCCAGTACCTGCTGATTGTGATGGTGTCCGTGCTCGGTTCGGCAGCGACTGCCGGTACGACCGGCGCTATCGTGATGCTGACCCTGACCCTTTCCACTCTGGGTCTGCCGCTGGACGGTGTGGGTCTACTCCTGGCGATTGACCCGATCGTTGACATGGGCCGTACCGCCCTGAACGTTGCCGGTCAGGCTCTGGTTCCCGCGATTGTGGCTCGCCGCGAGGGCATCCTGGATGAGGAGCTTTACAACGCTCCCCGTTCGGAGGGCGGCTTCGTGGCTCAGGAATTCTACGATGAGCGCATCGCCGGTGAGGCGCAGCGACTTCACGAGGTGGAGGACAACACCGTCGCGGCACGCCGCTAATCTGACGAATCTTGAAGCTACACGGCGCTAGGCGGTACTGCTTAGCGCCGTGTAGCTTTCTCGCTTTCGTGCCTCAGCATGAGCGAAATATATTTGTCAAGCGTCATAAAAACGTCACGATTGATTCTTCTTTTCTTTAACGTTTGAGAAGAGTTATGATTTTGAACGGCGTGTTCCATCTCCTACGTGGTTGAGGGGGATGGGACACGCTCTTTTCGTCCCCCCTTACTTTTCCGCCCATTCCCCCAGCTTTTTGACACCCTTCAATCTGCACTCGAGGGTAAGGCTCACCCGCAAGGCTCTAAAATAGAACCTATGAGTACCACACCGACCCGATTGATTCTTGCCTCCGCATCCCCGGCGCGCCGCAAGCTCCTGGAAGACTCCCGCATCGCCTTCACGGTGCGCGTCTCCTCCGTAGACGAGGACGCCGCGCTCGCCGCCGCCAATGAACAGGCGCGAGCGCAGGGACGTGCGGGACTCACCCCGGCTGAAACCGCCTCCCTACTAGCGCAGCTGAAGGCGCAGGCAGTTGCCGCCGACCTTGCCGCCGAGGGTGTGCGCGATGCACTGGTTCTGGGCTGCGATTCGGTGTTCGAATTTGAGGGTGTCGCCTACGGCAAGCCCCACACTGCCGAGGCGGCGCGCGAGCGCATCAGTGCGATGAGTGGCAACCACGGCGTGCTGCATACCGGTCATGTGCTCGTGGATTTGCGCGGTATTGAGCCCGGTGCCGAGGTGCTCACCGGCTCTGAGCTTCCTACGGTTTCGGGGCTCCCCACGGTTTCTGAGCTGCGCAGTGCCACCGTCCACTTTGATGAGCTCACCCCCGAAGAAATCGAAGCGTACATTGCCACCGGCGAGCCACTCTGGGTGGCGGGATCCTTCACCCTCGACGGTTACGGTTCCGCGTTCATTCGCGGTATTGAGGGTGAGTTCCACACGGTGGTGGGTCTGTCCATCCACGCGCTACGCGATATGCTGCGACGCCGCGAGGTTGCCGTGACCGATTTGTGGCTACCGCCCGAGGAAGAGAATTAGAACCACGCCCCCCGCATAAACCCACAGCATAAATCTGTCTCAAAGCGCGCCCTGAAATATACATTGTTGAACACCAATCGATAAGATAGAACAGTATGATGCGCGTTATATTCGCCAATCCCGCCGATTCTAGATATCCTTTTCGGCAGGAGATTAAAGGAGAGCTTTAAGTGACTCAGCACCAGGCAGAAGCCGCCAAGAAATTTACTGCAGTCCCCGGCCGCCACACCGGCCCGGTCAGCAAGATTCTGATCGCTAACCGCGGTGAAATTGCTGTCCGCGTGATTCGCGCAGCCCGCGATGAGGGTCTGCAGACCGTCGCCGTCTACGCTGACCCGGACCGCGACGCCCAGCACGTGAAGCTTGCCGATGAAGCCTACGCTCTCGGCGGTGCCACTGCGGCGCAGTCCTACCTGGTGATGGATAAGCTCATTGAGATTGCTATCCGCTCCGGCGCTGACGCCGTGCACCCCGGTTACGGTTTCCTGTCTGAGAACGCGCAGTTCGCTCAGAAGTGCATCGACGCGGGTCTGACCTGGATTGGCCCCTCCCCCGAGTCCATTACCCAGCTGGGCGATAAGGTGGCGGCACGCCACATCGCGCAGAAGGTGGGCGCTCCCCTGGTGCCCGGCACCAAGGATCCGGTCAAGTCCGCCGATGAGGTTGTCGCGTTCGCTGATGAGCACGGTCTGCCCATTGCGGTGAAGGCCGCATTTGGTGGCGGTGGCCGCGGCATTAAGGTGGCGCGCGACCGCGAGAGCATTGTTGAGATGTACGAATCCGCTGTTCGCGAGGCGACCGCGGCGTTCGGTCGTGGTGAGTGCTTCATCGAGCGTTTCCTGGATTCACCCCGCCACGTTGAGACCCAGTGCCTGGCGGATGCGCACGGCAACGTCGTGGTGGTTTCCACCCGTGATTGCTCCCTGCAGCGCCGTAACCAGAAGCTCGTTGAGGAGGCGCCCGCCCCCTACCTGAGCGATGAGCAGAACGAGCGCCTGTACGAGGCGTCCCGCGCGATTCTGCGCGAGGCAGGCTACCAGGGTGCCGGCACCTGCGAGTTCCTGGTCGGTACCGACGGCACCATCTCCTTCCTTGAGGTGAACACTCGACTGCAGGTGGAGCACCCGGTTTCCGAGGAGATTTCCGGTCTGGACCTGGTTCGTGAGCAGTTCCGTATTGCTCGCGGCGAGAAGATTGAGGAGAAGGACCCGGTTCTGCGCGGTCACTCCTTCGAGTTCCGTATTAACGGTGAGGATGCGGGCCGTTCCTTCATGCCCGCACCCGGCACCATCGAGAAGATGACCGTGCCCACCGGCCCCGGTGTTCGCTGGGATTCCGGCTTCGTGGCTGGTGACGTTATCGGCGGTAACTTCGACTCCATGCTGGCTAAGCTCATTGTCACCGGCGCGGACCGCGAGCAGGCTCTGCAGCGTGCCCGCCGTGCCCTGGCTGAGCTGAGCATTGAGGGTATGCCCACCGTCATCCCGTTCCACCGCGTCGTGCTGGATGACCCCGCCTTCGCACCGGCTGAGGGCGGCGAGTTCAAGGTGCATACCCGCTGGATTGAGACCGAGTTCAACAACACTATCCCCATGTACTCCGGCGCTCCCGGCAGCGTGGATTCGGATGAGGATGAGCGCACCACCGTGGTCGTTGAGGTTAACGGCAAGCGTATGGAGGTGTCTCTGCCCGATCTGAGCGGTGGCGCGAAGCCTGCCGCTAAGCCCGCAGCCAAGACCCGCAAGTCCCGTTCGGCACGTAGCGCGGCAAAGGGTGGCGGCGACGAGCTGACCAGCCCCATGCAGGGCACCATCGTGAAGGTTGCCGCATCTGACGGCGATACCGTCGCTGAGGGCGACCTGATTCTGGTGCTGGAGGCGATGAAGATGGAGCAGCCTATTACCGCGCACAAGGCGGGTAAGGTTTCGGGTCTGTCCGCTAAGCCGGGCGATACCGTCACCTCCGGTGCGGTGCTGGCGACCATCAAGTAACTCTCGATGCCGCGGTTTTGCGACCGCGAGCGCATAGGTTTGATGAATCCCCCGGGAGGGTACGAGGTATTACCTCATACCCTCCCGGGGGATTTTCTATGTCCGCCCTTGTCTGTTTCTGTGGGGTTTGAGCGAGTACCTATTGCGATTACGTCCAGATAGTGACCGTATTTGTTGGGTCTTTTCTGAACAGAGTTATAATGTTGCACTTTAGAGGAGCCTTTCAGATTCCGGCACCCACCCACCCCATCCGGTGCGGTCACGGCACCCGGTACGCGCCTACGGCACACCCGCCTCCCGCGCCGACCGGTCATGGAACACCTATCCCAGGCTCCTTGTGTACACACAAATTCACCATCTCGGGAGTTTTCCTCATGAGCACCTCTGCGCCCGACACGAAAGCGTCTGCTGCATCGGTGAAGAATACGACTCCTCGCAGTCGAGTTATTCTCGCCTCGCTCGTTGGTACCACCATCGAGTTCTACGATTTCTACATTTACGCCACCGCAGCAGTGGCTGTGTTCCCCGTGCTGTTCTTCCCCTCGAAGGACGCAACCACCGAACTTCTGGCGTCCTTCGCGACCTTCGGCGTCGCCTTCATTGCACGCCCCCTCGGTTCCGTGATCTTCGGTCACTTCGGCGACAAGATTGGCCGTAAGGCAACCCTCGTCGGTGCACTGCTCACCATGGGTCTGGCAACCTTCATTATCGGTCTGCTGCCCACCTACCACCAGATTGGCCTGTGGGCACCGGCCATGCTGACCATTATGCGTTTCTGCCAGGGCCTGGGCCTGGGCGGCGAATGGTCCGGTGCGGCACTGCTCGCCAGCGAGTACGCTGAGGACGGCAAGCGCGCCCGCGCCGCCATGTGGCCTCAGCTGGGTGCGCCCATCGGCTTCGTGCTTGCGAACGGCTTTATGCTGCTGCTGACCAGCTGGATTTCCTTCAACTCCGCAACCGACGGTAAGACCCTTGACCACCCCTTCCTCATCTGGGGTTGGCGTATTCCGTTCCTGCTGTCCATCGTGATGGTTGCTGTCGGCCTGTACGTGCGTTTCAAGCTGGAGGAGACCCCCGTCTTCGCCAAGGCTGCCGCTAACAACGAAAAGGTTAAGACCCCGCTCGTTGAGGCGTTCAAGGTCGCTTGGTGGCCCATGATTCAGGGTACCTTCATCATGGTGGCATGCTACGTGCTGTTCTACCTGATGACCGCTTGGGTCCTCTCCTACGGTATCGGCAAGGCTGACAAGGGTGGCCTGGCTATCCCCTACCGCGAGTTCCTGATCATTCAGCTGATCTCCATCATTGGCTTCGCAATCTTCATCCCGATCTCGGGTTGGCTGGCTGACAAGTACGGCCGCCGCACCCAGCAGCTGTGGACCACCATCGCTATGGCTGTCTTCGGTCTGTCCTTCGGCCTGTTCATCTCCCCCTCCGTCGTCGGTACCGGTGCAAACGCAAACGCCGCAGTGGTCACCCTCTTCATCTTCATCGGCATGTGCCTGATGGGTCTGTCCTTCGGTTCCATGTCCGCATACCTGCCGGAGCTGTACCCCACCAACGTGCGTTACACCGCCAGCGGTATCGCCTACAACGTGGCGTCCATCCTCGGTGCGGCGCTGACCCCGTTCGTGGCAGTGTGGCTGAACACCTCCTACGGCGTGGCTGCAGTGGGCGGCTACCTGGCATTCGCCTCGATTCTGAGTGTTGTCTTCATCCTGCTCACTCACGAAACCAGTGACGTGGACATGAACGCTGTCAGCACCACGAAGTAAAGCTTCGCGCAGCTAACGCGTTTCTACGGCAAAGCGGTGGGGGGGGGG
>NZ_JABZXW010000089.1 GCF_015265375.1 Rothia sp. (in: high G+C Gram-positive bacteria) | reverse complement strand
CACCCGCACCGACGAGGGTGTGAATCTCGTCAATGAACAGGATGATGTCGCCGCGGGAGCGGATTTCCTTCAGGACCTTCTTCAGGCGCTCTTCGAAGTCACCGCGGTAGCGCGAACCTGCGACCAGGGAGCCGAGGTCCAGGGTGTACAGGTGCTTGTCCTTGAGGGTCTCGGGGACGTCACCGTGCACAATAGCCTGTGCCAGGCCCTCCACGACGGCGGTCTTACCGACGCCGGGCTCACCAATCAGCACGGGGTTGTTCTTGGTACGGCGGGAGAGGACCTGCATAACGCGTTCCATCTCCTTGTGGCGGCCGATGACCGGGTCCAGCTCGCCCTCACGCGCTGCTGCGGTGAGGTTGCGGCCGAACTGATCCAGGATGGTCGAACCCGCGGGAGTGCCTTCGCGGGAGTTACCTGCACCCACGCCGGCGGTTTCCTTCTCACCGGAGTTGTTGCCGGGGTAGCCGGAAATCAGGTCCATGACGGCCTGGCGCACAGCGGCAGGCTCAGCGCCCAGCTTGACCAGCACCTGGTTTGCCACGCCCTCGTTTGCACGAACCATGCCCAGCAGGATGTGTTCGGTGCCGATGTAGCCGTGGTTCAGCTGAATAGCCTCGCGCATGGACAGTTCGAGAACCTTCTTCGCGCGGGGGGTGAAGGGGATGTGGCCGTTAGGCGCCTGGGGGCCGGGGCCGACGATGTCCTGAACCTGTTCACGTACTGCGTTCAGGGTAACGCCCAATGATTCCAGGGCGCGAGCACCGATGCCTTCGCCCTCGTGAATCAGACCGAGCAGCAGGTGTTCGGTACCGATGTAGTTGTGGTTGAGCATGCGTGCCTCTTCCTGGGCAAGCACCACAACGCGCCGAGCTCGATCGGTAAAGCGTTCAAACATTTACGCACTCCTTGCATTTTCCTATTGATACAAGAGTACGTTGAGCTGCGGGTTTATGCCCCGCGTGTGGGCGCCTGTTCGCCATCAAGAGAACAGATGAGCTGTTCGGGGCGTTTTGAGCGTGTTTTCGGGCGCTTAGGAGGGGGTTCCGCGGGTGGTTTTGAGGGGTCTAGCTCACGCAGGTGAACCTACCCTGAAGGTAGATGAGCACTGCCCGGTCGATAGTGGTTGCTTTTGCAGGGGTTGCCTCTGCAGAGTGTGCGCATAATACCGCCGGATGTACTGCGGGGAGGGGCTACGAGTGGGCTCTGAGGGGAGGTAGCGCCGAAACGAGGATGCCCGGGAAAGCAGAACACACAAGAAGCCACACAGACCCACACAGGAACCCCTAGTTTTCTGCATGCGCGTGAATATATTGCAGAAATTTTTAAAAATTTATATGTTTGCGTGAGAAATTTCAATAATTCGCAAAAATATATACGGCTCGATTATTGGCAGAATATTTCCACATAAATCCCAGGCAATCCGCAACAGAATTTCCGCTGATAATCATCGTGGTTTCGGGGGAAGTATCAGGGGAAATCTCCACGACAGCACACGGTAGCATGCTTATTATTTTCGGCTCTATTCAGGGTAGACCCCACACCGCACACAGAGGGAATATCCCGGCGAATAACAACAGCATCAAAGAGATTAATGCGCCAACACCTTTAGTGTTCCTGCCGATGCATGAAATCTAAATGAACGCAGAATCCAAATGTGCACTATGCCCCTGCGTTCAACCAATACCCTTCTCGGTATTGCACCGATTGCCCCATCAACCAGCTCAATATATTTTACATGTAAATAGTTAATTGGAATTAGCCATAAAACATCCGCCCCATTCAGATATGCAGAACATACAACACATACAAGAGGGCAAAACAAAAGGCGGACGGTGATAACACCGTCCGCCCTAAGCACCCGGAGGTTTAGAACCTTAAAGAACCAACCCCTCCGGCTACACGCAATGCGTAGAACCCTTAGTCCTGAGCCTTCATTGCTTCGTAGTATGCGTCCTGAATATCCTGGTGGATGCGGCCGCGATCAGAGACCTTGTGGCCGTTAGCCTTAGCCCACTCGCGGATTGCTGCGGTCTCGGGGTTGCGCTTGACCGGAGCAGCGGTGCCGCGGGGTGCACGGGTGCGCTGGGTAGCGGTACCCTGCACGCGGCGGGACTTTGCCACGAAGGGGCGGATAGCGTCACGCAGACGAGCTGCGTTAGCGGAGGACAGGTCGATCTCGTAGTGAGCGCCATCCAGGCCGAAACGGATGGTTTCGTCTGCGGGGCCACCGTCGAGATCGTCTTCAAGGATGATGCGAACCTTCTGTGCCATTGAGGCACCTCCTCATCTGTTGCATATATCCTGTGGATAAACCCAAAAGCCTCTATCGGAGATTGAGAAAATAGTGTGCCGGATATATTTATGTACTAATTTTCTTTCACATAATAACAGAAATATATTAAAGATTCCGAAAACTTCCTGAATATTGAAACAATGCGCTGATCGCCCTGAGCGATATATCCGTTCCGTTCATCTCCGTTAAATCCTCACCCACCCCGCACACATTAATGCGCAGTTTAGAGTGCAAATACTTTGGATTCCTCCGGCACACACTATGGGGACAATATCGAACAATGCACAACACGGCACCACCAACAATCCCCAGGAATTACATCATCCGCACGGGCACCCACAATACGCCATTCACTCCAGGTATTCCCAGGCTATTCAAAAGCGAAATTCTGGTCCTATCCCAACAGCTCATTCTTTTCTACGCAACACATTCGTGTATAAGAACAGAAACCCCCACCAGAACGAATAGAGCAGCATAAATCAGCACCAGAATAGAACAAAAAAGCACCGAAAAAAGCCCCTGACTTGTGCAAATAAACAGAAAATCCCACCTCGGAAGCTATACACCGTGCAAAAGAGTGCACAGAAAACGGCGGGTGCCGCAGATACAAGCGTATCCGCGGCACCCGCCGCATTATCACCTCATGCAGAAGTCAGAAGCTTAGGCTTCCGGCTTCATCAAGGGGAAGAGAATAGTCTCACGAATACCGGGCTGACGCACCACAGTACCCGGACGCTCCGGATCCTGATCGCCCGCCAGCAGCATAATCAGACGGTCAATACCCAGACCCAGGCCACCCATCGGGGGTGCACCGTGCTCCAGGGCGCGCAGGAAGTCCTCATCCAGCTCCATCGCCTCGTCATCACCGGCAGCAGCCAGCAGCGACTGAGCGGTCAGGCGCTCACGCTGAATAACCGGGTCAATCAGCTCGGAGAACGCAGTACCGCGCTCCATACCGCCAATAATCAGGTCCCACGCCTCAATCAGCGGCTCACCGGAACGGTGCGGACGCGCCAGCGGCTGAGCGCTCGGCGGGTAATCGTACACGAAAGTCGGGTTCACCAGGGTCGGCTCAACAATCTCACCGAAGAGCTCGGTCACCAGCTTCTCAGCGTCCCACTTCGGGTCGATGTCCACCTCATGCTTCTCAGCGATCTCACGCAGAACCGAAGCGTCAGTCTCGGGGGTGATCTCAACGCCCACAGCCTCAGACAGGCCCGGGTACACGCCAACCCACTTCCACTCACCGAACAGGTCAATGGTGCCGTTCTCAGTCTCAATACGCTCGGTACCGACAGCCTTCGCGCAGCTTTGGATAATCTCCTTCATGCGCTCAGCCATCACAAACTGGTCAGCATACGTCTCGTAGCACTCCAGGGTGGTGAACTCGGGGCTGTGGGTCGAGTCCACACCCTCGTTACGGAACACGCGACCAATCTCGTACACGCGGTCAATGCCACCAACCACTGCACGCTTGAGCGGCAGCTCGGTCGCAATACGCATGGTCATCGGCTGGTCAAAAGCGTTCAGGTGGGTGCGGAACGGGCGAGCCGTCGCGCCACCGTGCACCAGCTGCAGAACGGGGGTCTCAACCTCAATGTAGCCGTGATCCTCCAGCACGCGGCGGACGGTGCGGGTAATCAGGGCGCGCTTCTTCACCAGCTCGCGAGCCTCCTCGCGAACCATCAGGTCCAGGTAACGCTGGCGAACACGGGTTTCCTCGTTCAGGTCCTTGTGCAGAACCGGCATGGGGCGAAGAGCCTTCGACGCCATCTTCCAGTCGGTCACCATAATGGACAGCTCACCGCGGCGAGAAACAATCACGCGGCCGGTCACGAACACGTGGTCACCCAGGTCAACCAGGGACTTCCACTCAGACAGGGACTCCTCGCCCACCTCAGCCAGCGACAGCATCGCCTGGATGCGCTTACCCTCGGTACCACCCTGCAGGGTCGCAAAGCACAGCTTACCGGTGTTACGGACGAACACCACGCGGCCACCAACATGCACCACACGGTCAGTCTCGTCGCCAGCCTTCAGCTCCTCAGCAGCCAGCTTCGGATCGTACTCGGCGCGCAGATCCTCAATGTGGTTGGGCTCCACGCGGTTACCCTCAGAATCCAGCAGACCCACCGGGTATGCCTCGCGACCCGACTCGATCAGCTTCGCACGCTTCTCCAGGCGAATCTGCATCTGCTCGGACATATCAGCAATCGCCGGTGCGGCAGTGTGCTCAGTGCTCACAGTGATACCTATCTGTGTAGTGTGTTGGGGACTCTTCTAAACGAACGAACGCTTAGCGCAGGTCCATGTTGTCAATCAGGCGGGTCGGTCCAACGAACGCAGCAACCAGTGCCAGCACTCGCTCCGACTCCTCAGTCGGCTCACCGAAAGTCATCGGGTCGACCAGTTCCAGGTAGTCAAGGCGCACACCCGGAGTGGAGTTGATACGCTCACGCGCACCGTCCAAATCAATCTCGTGGAAACCACGGTTCAGCGAATTCTCACGCAGCATCGCCAGGGTGCGGGACAGCACCAGGGCAGACTCGCGCTCCTCATCCGACAGGTAGCTATTACGCGAAGACAGCGCCAGGCCGTTATCGTCGCGCACAATCGCCACCGGACGCATGGTCACGTCGTGGTTAAAATCGTGAACCATACGCTGGATCAGGATGTACTGCTGAGCGTCCTTCTGACCGAAGTACGCATTCACCGGGTGGTTACCCGCAGCGGGGCGAATAATGTTGAAGAACTTATTCACCACGGTCAGCACACCGTCAAAGTGGCCGGGGCGGGTCGCACCCTCAAACTTGGTGCCCAGCTCGCCGCTCGAAATGCGGATGAGCGGGTCACCGTCGGGATACATTTCCTCCACAGAAGGTGCGAAGATGATGCTCACGCCGGCGGCACCAGCCAGGGCAGCGTCTGCCTCCAGGGTGCGCGGGTATGCTTCGTAATCCTCGCCGGGGCCAAACTGCAGCGGGTTCACAAAAATGGAGGCGACCACTACATCATTCTGTTCAGTGGCGCGACGCAACAGGGTTGCGTGGCCGTCGTGCAGGGCGCCCATGGTGGGCACGTAGCCCAGGGATGCGTTCGTGTACTGAACTGCGGTGCCGTTCTGCTCCGCCTCCTGGCGGGCTGCCCGGTCCAGTTCCTCCTGCGCTGCGGCAAGAGATTCGGTGATTGCCGTGCGGAACTCCGCAATGGTGGTCACGACTCGGGGCTTCGAAGTCTCAGTCATGACGAGAACTCCTTGTTTTCGGGGGTTGA
>NZ_JABZXW010000002.1 GCF_015265375.1 Rothia sp. (in: high G+C Gram-positive bacteria) | reverse complement strand
GCCTTAGGACAAGCTCCATTTACCAGCCCACAAACACACACCTACACTAGTCATAACCGCCGCCGCACGATTGGAACCGACATGATTTCCCCCGAATTCAACGGAACCCCCAGCACCGAAGAATACCGCGCCTACCTGGCGCTACTGCTGCGCGAAGTCTTCATCGGCACAGCAGAAACGGTTCCCCTCTACCACGCGGCAGGACGCATCCTCGCCCAAGACGTCACCGCACGCATGGACGTACCCAGCTTCGACAACTCCCAAATGGACGGTTACGCCCTCACCGCCGAAGCTGCCGAACGCGAAGACCGCATCTTCACCGTCGGACGTGAAATCCCCGCCGGCCGACCCCTTCAGCGTTCCCGCTCCTCCGACGACCTGACCTACCCCATCATGACCGGCGCGCCTATGCCCAAGGGCTACGATGCCGTCATCCCCGTCGAACAGTCCGAACGCATCGAATACCCCGACCTACCCGAATCCTTCGGCCGCCCCAGCGAAAAGGTCAAACTCGCTCCCGGCAAGCCCGGACAGTTCGTCCGCCGCCGCGGTGAAGACGTCGTCACCGGTCAGGTCCTCGCACGTGCCGGTGAACGCATCACCCCCGCCCTGCTTGGTGCGCTCGCCTCCCAGGGCTATGCGCGCCTGACCGTCGCGGCGGGTCCCCGCGTGCTCGTGTGCACCGGCGGCGACGAAATCCTCTCCGGCGTTGAAGAAGACGGAAGCGCCACCACTCAGGAACTCGCTCAGGGCCAGATTTTTGACGCCAACGGCCCCATGCTCACCGCCATGCTCCAAGAAGACGGAGCGGAGGTGCGACGCATCGCTATTGGTGATGACCCCGTCGAGCTGCTGCACCGCCTCACGGCAGAATACGAGAGCTTCAAGCCGGACATCATCATCACCTCCGGAGGCATCAGCCACGGCAAATACGAAGTGGTGCGCAACGCCATCGCCAAGGCACACGAAGCCGACATCCTGGTGCCCGTCTCCTGGTTCGGCCACGTCAGCCAGCAGCCCGGCGGACCGCAGGGTGTAAACGTTCTCGATTTCAAGGGCCACCGCGTGCCCATGATTTCCTTCCCCGGCAACCCGGTGAGCACCCTCATCTCGTACGCGCTGATTCTGCGCCCCTACCTGCGTGCAGGCGGCCCCTACGGTGTGCCCTATGCGGTTGCCTCCGAACAAGCAACGCTGAATAACGCACCGCGCGGCGTGCTCGTCACCGACGCCCCGCTCACCGCACCGGCGACCAAGCGCCAGTTCCTGCGCGGTACCCTCGCCATGGTCGAGGTGGAGCCCGGAACCTACCGGGTGGAGCTCTACCCCGACGTGCTCTCCGGCTCGCACCTGCTGCACCGCGCGGCACAGGCGGATGTGCTCATTGAGCTGGCGCCCGGAACCACCTACACCGGGGGAGAAGCGGTACCCTACCACCGCATCCGCCTCACCGATAACTAGGCGACGCACCCCCGCATTGTTCCTTGCTTTAGAGCAGTGAATAATAGCGGCAGGGAATAATTGAGACTCACACTAACTAACGATTCGCGGCAGAAGAACACCGCGCAGAAGCCAGGAGAAACGATGACCTCTACCTCTCAGCCCAACCAGGAACTGACCCACGTGCGCGCCGATGGCTCGGCACACATGGTAGACGTTACGGAGAAGTCAGTCACCACCCGCACCGCTCTGGCTGAGGCGACTGTGCGCACCCGCGAAGACGTCATCGCCATGATTTTTGACGCTGACCTGCCCAAGGGCGACGCACTGCCCGTCGCACGCGTCGCCGGCATTATGGGTGCTAAGCGTACCCCGGAAATCATTCCTCTCTGCCACCCGCTGCCCCTGGGCAAGATTACGGTGGATTTCGAGCGCGGCACTGATTTCGTGCGTATTGAAGCATCCGTGAAGACCCGAGGTGTGACCGGTGTGGAGATGGAGGCGCTTACCGCCGTCTCCTCGGCGGCACTGACCGTGTTCGACATGATTAAGGCAGTCGATAAGCACGCCGTTATTACCGATATTCGTGTTCTGGAGAAGAGCGGCGGCAAGTCCGGCGACTGGTCCGTCCGCGAGGACTCCTAAGCCCCGGCGGAACACCGCCCCACCGCCATCTGGTAAATGCAGAAAAGGAATTCCAATGAGTAGCGAAGAGTACACCATGCCGGAGAACCTGACCGGCCTGGTCATTGTAGCCTCCACCCGCGCAGCCCGCGGCGTGTACGAGGATAAGTCCGGTCCCATCGCCGTGGAGTGGTTGCGCTCGCGCGGCTTCGACACCCCGGACGCTGTGGTCATCGAGGACCGCGATATTGTCGAGTACTTCAACACCCTGGTGACCGAAGGTAAGAAGAACGGTAACCTGCCGACCTTCATCCTGACCAGCGGTGGTACCGGTCTGAACTCTGACGACCAGACCGTGGAGGCGGTTCGCCCCCACCTGGATAAGGAAGTACCCGGCATCATGCACGCTTTCTGGATGAACGGTCTGAAGAACGTTCCTGCAGCCGTGCTTTCGCGCGGTGTGGCGGGCGTGATTGACCGTACCTTCGTGATGACCCTGCCCGGTTCGCGCGGCGGTGTGAAGGACGGCGTGGCAACCCTCGACCCGCTCGTCGAGCACATTTGCCGCCAGATGGAGGACTACCATGACCACTAAGCCGCAGAACGAAGAATCCCTGGACCATTCGGGTGCGCACGGTGCTGAGCCGAGCGGCTCGACCGTGGTGTTCACCGATATTACGGAGGCGCCCCTGGAACCGCTGTACGCGGCGGCTAAGGCTGAGGTTATGACCGATGCTATGGGTGCCCTGGTAATTTTTGACGGCATTGTGCGCAACCACGATCACGGTAGTGCGGTGCGTGGGCTGTCCTATAGCGCGCATCCGCAGGCTCGTGAGTATATTGCCGAGGTTGCCGCTGAGGTTGCTGCTGAGCTCGATGGCGTGCGCCTGTGGGCTGTGCACCGTGTGGGCCCGATTGCTATTGGCGAGTCTGCTCTGACCGTGATGGCGGCGGCTGCTCACCGCGGCCGCGCGTTTGATGCATGCGAGCTGGTTGCCGACCGTGTGAAGGCTCGTGTGCCGATTTGGAAGGAACAGGAACTGCTCGATGGAAGCATCGAGTGGGTTGGTGTGGATACTTCGCCCGCTTAGCCTTCTGAATATTCTGATATCTCTATATAAGCCTGTCAGGGGGATTTCTCTCGGGCAGGCTTATTCTCCTTGAGGCTTGGATCCCAGAAATCTCAAGTCACCTCTACTACTAGACGCGAGGAATTCCTATGTCTTCTCAGCCTTCAACCGGCACGGGCGAGCTCTCTGCCGCTGAGCGTGCATTCTACTCTCGTCAGCTGATTCTGCCCGAAATGGGTTACGAGGCTCAGCTGGCGCTCAAGGGCGCACGCGTGGTGGTGTTGGGCGCTGGTGGTTTGGGCGCTCCGGCGCTACTGTACCTGGCGGGTGCCGGGGTCGGTCAGATTGTGGTGGTTGATGATGACGTCGTGGATGCTTCGAATCTGCACCGCCAGGTGATTCATACGCACGCCAGGGTAGGTAATTCTAAGGCTGAGTCTGCCGCTGAGTCTTTGCGCTCGCTGAATCCTTTTATTGAGGTTGTGCCGGTGCGTGAGCGTTTGACGGAGGCGAATGTTGATGAGCTTTTGTCTGGTGCTGATTTGGTGCTGGATGGTAGCGATAATTTTGAGTCGCGTTATGTGGTGTCGGCAGCTGCTGCACGTGCTGGGATTGCGCATGTGTGGGCTGCGATTCTTGGTTTTGATGCGCAGCTGAGTGTGTTTTGGGCGGGGCACGGCCCGGTGTACGAGGATTTGTACCCTCATGCTCCTGCTGCCGGTAGCGTACCGTCGTGTAGTACTGCTGGCGTGGTGGGTGCTATGGCTGGCGTGGTGGGTGCTGCGATGGCCATGGAGGCGGTGAAGCTGCTGACCGGGGTGGGGGAGCCGCTCATGGGTGAGGTTGGCCTATATTCGGCATTAAGCGGAAGGTGGGAATATATACCTCTTGTAGCTAGCGTGCAAGCTGTACCTAAGAAAAGCGCTGTTTTGCCCCAAGAAACGAGTCATAAGCCCAAAAATCATGTAACAATTCGTAATATTTCTCAGGATTTTACAAGCCCTTCTGTCGACTCGAAGCCCCGCTCGATGAGCGCTCAGGACCTTAAAAAGATGTCATCGGGTGAAAATATTGCCCTTTTGGATGTCCGTGAGCAGGTGGAGTTCAATGCCTTTGCAATTGACGGTGCCATTAACCTACCCCTCACTGAATTGCTTGAAGCGGCTCGAAATGACTCTCTCAAAGCCCTGATTGAGCGTAAAATCCCCGTAAATGCCCAGAAAATCGTTATTTACTGCACCGGATACACCCGAACGGTTGAGGCGGCTCGTGAAATAGCGCCTCTGGAGGAGCGTTCTGTGTACATGCTTGAGGGTGGAATTTCCGCCTGGCTTACGGTCTAAAACACCCTTATTTCGCATGAATTAGGCAAGGTTTTTATCTCGTATTTTCTATGCCAAATTTCCGATATATTGGGCAGTATGGAACAAGCATCACAGATTAAGGGCCCGGATGGCCCCCTTACCGATCAGCTGATCAAGTTCGGTAAGTTCTTCTCCCGCTGGGATGAGACTGAAGACGGCCGCGCCGTCTTCCGTGAAGGCGGCCGCGAAGGTGACGCCTTCTACCGCGACCGTTGGAGCCACGATAAGGAAGTTCGCTCTACCCACGGCGTGAACTGCACCGGCTCCTGCTCCTGGAAGGTGTACGTCAAGGACGGCATTATCACCTGGGAAGCACAAGAAACCGACTACCCCTCGGTTGGTCCCGACCGCCCCGAGTACGAGCCCCGCGGCTGCCCCCGCGGTGCAGCATTCTCGTGGTACACCTACTCTCCCACCCGCGTTAAGTACCCCTACGTTCGTGGTCTTCTGCTGGAGATGTACCGCGAAGCGAAGGCAATCCACAACGATCCCGTGGACGCCTTCCACTCCATCGTGTCCGACCCCGCCAAGCGTGCACGCTACGTGAACGCACGCGGTAAGGGTGGTCTGGTGCGCTCGACCTGGGCTGAGGCTCTCGAGCTGATGGCTGCTGCTCACGTGCACACCATCAAGTACTACGGTCCCGACCGTAACACCGGCTTCACCCCGATTCCGGCAATGTCTATGGCTTCCTTCAGCGCGGGTGTTCGCTACATCCAGCTGACCGGCGGCGTCATGACCAGCTTCTACGACTGGTACGCTGACCTCCCCGTGGCTTCCCCGCAGGTCTTCGGCGACCAGACCGACGTTCCCGAGTCCGGCGACTGGTGGGACGCTGCATACCTCATCATGTGGGGTGCAAACGTTCCGCTGACCCGTACCCCGGACGCTCACTGGGTCTCCGAGGTTCGCTACCGCGGTACCAAGGTTGTCACCGTGAGCCCCGACTACGCCGACAACACCAAGTTCGCTGATGAGTGGCTGCCCGCACAGGCAGGTACCGACGCGGCACTGGCAATGGCGATGGGCCATGTCATCCTCAAGGAGAACTACGTCGACCAGCGTGTCGAGTTCTTTGAGGACTTCGCCCTGACCTACACCGACCTCCCCTTCCTGGTCACCCTGGAAACCCGTGAAGACGGCGTTAAGGTCCCCTCCAAGTTCCTGACCGCAGCTAAGCTCGCAGGCGAGGCTGAGCAGGCTAACGCTGACTTCAAGCCCGTCCTGATGGACCGCGAGACCGGTGAGGTCTTCGTGCCCAACGGCACCATGGGTCACCGTTACGCTCAGGAAGACCAGGGCAAGTGGAACCTGGACCTGCAGGGTCGTAAGCCGATTCTGTCGATTCGCGACCTGCCCCAGGGCCAGACTGCAGCTGCAGAGATCAAGATGCCGACCTTCGACAACCCGAAGGGTCACGGCGACGTCATTACCCGCGGTGTGCCCGTAGCCTACGTTGAAGGCCACGAAGTCACCACCGTCTTCGACATCATGCTGGCACAGTACGGTGTGGGCCGTGAGGGCCTGCCCGGCACCTGGGCTAAGGACTACGAGGACTGGAACGTTCAGAACACCCCGGCATGGCAGGAGCAGATTACCTCTGTCCCCGCCGAGGCTGTTATCCGCGTCGCCCGCGAGTTCGCCAAGAGCGCCCTGGATTCCGGCGGCCGCTCCATGATTATCTTCGGCGCGGGTATCTGCCAGTGGTACCACGCTGACACCACCTACCGCGCTATCCTCGCCCTGCTGAACCTGACCGGTTGCCAGGGTCGTAACGGTGGCGGTTGGGCTCACTACGTGGGCCAGGAGAAGGCACGTCCGCTGACCGGTCTGACCAACATTGCGAACGCTCTGGACTGGAGCCGCCCGCCGCGTCACATGATCGGTACCGGCTTCTGGTACATGCACACTGACCAGTTCCGTCAGGATGCATACTCCACCGACTACCTGCAGTCCCCGCTGGCTAAGGGCGAGCTGCGCGACGTTCACACTGCTGACGTTGTGGCACGCTCCGTGCGCATGGGCTGGATGCCGTTCTACCCGCAGTTCCCCGAGAACTCGCTGGAGCTGGCTGAGAAGGCAGAGCAGGCAGTGGCACGCGGCGAGGCTGCCTCGAACGCGGACTACATTGCGAAGCGTCTGAACTCTGGCGACCTGGAGTTCTCCGTTGAGGACGTTGACAACCCCGTCAACTGGCCTCGTACCCTGACCCTGTGGCGTTCGAACCTGTTCGGTTCCTCCGCTAAGGGTGAGAGCTACTTCCTGAAGCACCTGGTCGGTAGCATGGACAACGTCCAGGGCTCCGATTCGGAGAAGTTGCCGAACGAAGTGAAGTGGGTTGATGAGGCACCTCAGGGCAAGCTGGATCTGCTGGTCACCTCGGACTTCCGTATGACCTCCACCACCCTGCTGTCTGACATCGTTCTGCCGACTGCAACCTGGTACGAGAAGCACGATATCTCCTCGACCGATATGCACCCGTTCCTGCACGCGTTCTCCCCGGCAATTGACCCGCCGTGGGAGGCAAAGACCGACCACGAGACCTTCAAGGCACTGGCGTACGAGTTCAGCCGCCTGGCTAAGAAGCACCTCGGCGTCCGTAAGGACATCGTTTCGGTCCCGCTGCTGCACGACACCCCCGGCCAGATTGCTCAGCCCGGCGGTCACGCACCCGACTGGAAGAACACCCCCGGTATGGAGGGCGTACCCGGCAAGAACATGCCGAACTTCGTTACCGTCGAGCGCGACTACGGCGCACTGTACGACATGTACACCACCGTTGGCCCGCTGTTCGACAAGCTCGGTGCAACCACCAAGTTCATTACTTACGACCTGAAGAACGAAGTCGCGAAGATGGCTAAGGAATTCGGCGTGATGGACTCCGGTAAGGGCGCAGGTCGTCCGGCACTGGATACCGACGTGAAGATTTCTGAAGCAATCCTCATGATTTCCGGTACCTCCAACGGTGAGGTTGCTATCAAGGGCTTCAAGGAGCTCGAGAAGCAGACCGGTCTGCACCTGATGGACCTGGCAGAAGGTAACGAGGAACGTCGTATCACCTTCCCCATGACCCAGGCCGCACCGCAGCCCGTGATGACCTCCCCCGAGTGGTCCGGTTCGGAGACCGGCGGTCGCCGCTACGCTCCGTTCACCGTCAACATCGAGAAGAAGAAGCCGTTCCACACCCTGACCGGCCGTATGCACTTCTTCCTCGACCACGACTGGATGCACGAAATGGGCGAGGCTCTGCCGATTTACCGTCCGCCGCTGGACATGACCGGCCTGTACAACGAGCCCGAGCTCGGTACTACCGATGGTGTTTCGGTTGCTGTTCGCTACCTGACCCCGCACAACAAGTGGGCAATTCACTCGCAGTACTTCGACAACCACTACATGCTCAGCATGTTCCGTGGTGGTCCGACTGCGTGGATGAGCCCGCAGGACGCTGAGAAGATTGGCGTC
The DNA here is from genome assembly GCF_015265375.1 of Rothia sp. (in: high G+C Gram-positive bacteria). GTDB lineage: Bacteria > Actinomycetota > Actinomycetes > Actinomycetales > Micrococcaceae > Rothia. Next base: position 91,589 of record NZ_JABZXW010000002.1, on the reverse strand, counting down.
AAGGATGGCGAGTGGATTGAGTGTGTGAACAACAACGGTGTCTTCGTTGGTCGTGCGGTCGTTTCGCACCGTATGCCCGAGGGCGTCTGCTACGTCCACCACGCTCAGGAGCGTATGGTTAGCCCGAAGTCTGAAGTCACCGGTAAGCGCGGTGGTATTCACAACTCGGTGACCCGTATTCTTCTGAAGCCCACCCACATGATTGGTGGCTACGCTCACCAGGCGTTCGCCTTCAACTATCTTGGACCGACCGGTAACCAGCGAGACATCGTCTCGTACATCCGTCGCCGTAAGTCCCAGGAGGTAACTTTCTAATGCGCGTTATGGCACAAGTTGCTATGGTGATGGCGCTCGATAAGTGCATCGGCTGCCACACCTGCTCCGTGACCTGTAAGCAGGCATGGACGAACCGAGCCGGTACCGAGTACGTCTGGTTCAACAACGTTGAGACTCGTCCCGGTCAGGGTTACCCCCGCCGTTACGAGGATCAGGAGAAGTGGAAGGGCGGCTGGGTGCTGAACAAGCGCGGTCGTTTGGAGCTCAAGAGCGGTAACCGCTTCCAGAAGCTCTTCACGATCTTCGCTTCCCCGATTCAGCCCGAGCTGAACGACTACTACGAGCCCTGGACCTACGATTACCAGAACCTGACCAGTGCTCCTCTGGGTGATGACTTCCCGGCTGCTAAGCCGGTCTCCCTCATCACCGGTGAGGACACCAAGGTCGAGTGGGGTATGAACTGGGACGACAACCTGGCTGGTGCGACCGAGTACGGTCACCTGGACCCGCTGGTTGAGAAGGTTCGCAAGAAGGCTGAGGACAAGATTAAGTTCGAGTTCGAGCAGACCTTCATGTTCTACCTGCCTCGTATTTGTGAGCACTGCTTGAACCCCTCCTGCATGGCTTCTTGCCCCTCCGGCGCTATCTACAAGCGCGCTGAGGACGGTATCGTTCTGGTTGACCAGGACCGTTGCCGCGGTTGGCGTCAGTGCATCACCGGTTGCCCCTACAAGAAGGTGTACTTCAACCACAAGACGGGTAAGGCTGAGAAGTGTACCTTCTGCTACCCCCGTATTGAGGCTGGTATTCCGACCGTGTGTGCTGAGACCTGTGTTGGTCGTATGCGCTACATCGGTATCTTCCTCTACGATGCAGACCGCGTGACTGAGGCTGCTTCGGTTGAGGATGAGAAGGACCTCTACGAGGCTCAGCTGTCGCTGATGCTTGATCCTTCGGATCCGGCTGTGATTGAGCAGGCTCGTAAGAACGACATCCCCGATGCGTGGATTACTGCAGCTCAGAAGTCGCCCGTATACAAGCTGGCGAAGGAGTGGAAGGTGGCTCTGCCCCTGCACCCCGAGTACCGCACCATGCCGATGGTTTGGTACGTGCCGCCGCTGTCTCCGATTGTTGACCTGCTCAAGGAACAGGGCCACGATGCAGAGAACAGCAACAACCTGTTCGGCGCTATTGAGTCTCTCCGTATTCCGGTTGAGTACCTGGCTGAGTTGTTCACCGCTGGTGACACTGAGGTTGTTACTAACGTTCTGCGCCGCCTGGCTGCGATGCGTTCGTACATGCGTGACATCAACCTCGGTGGCGAAGGCAACGAGGAGATTGCTCAGGCAGTTGGCATGACTGGTCAGCAGGTGTACGAGATGTACCGCCTGATGGCTATCGCTAAGTACAACGAGCGTTACGTCATTCCGAAGGCTCACATGGAAGACGCCCACAACCTTGAGGAAATGGGCTGCTCCCTGAGCGTGGATGGCGGACCCGGCATGTACGGCGATGCGTTCAACGACATGGAGGGTCGCCCGACCCCCGTGTCTACCGGTGTCTACGAGGCTAACAACAAGGTCAGCTTGTTCAGCTGGGATGGTTCTTCCCGTCCTGACGGCCTCTTCCCGAATACCACCGGAAAGAAGTAATAAGTGGCTGGATTCTTTTCCAAGCTCATGGGCAAGGCCGGTTCCGAGGCTACTGTCTCGGAGCCGGCTCAGCCGGAGAACCCGTTTGATATCGATTACGGTCCCGGCGAGGATAAGGACTCGGTGATTTACCAGGTGAGCGGTATGCTCCTGGGCTACCCCGATGAGGAGACTCTGAAGGTTCTGCCTGAACTGGTGGAGATTACCGCTTCCACCCAGGATGAGGCTTTCATTGCTGCCGTTGATGCGGTTCAACAGTGGCTGACTTCTAAGGACCTGGAGGATGTGCAGTCCGAGTACGTGCAGGAGTACGACCTTTCGCGTCGTCATTCTCTGCATCTGTCCTACTGGACCGATGGTGATACCCGCCGCCGTGGTGAGACTCTTCTGCGTTTCAAGCAGATGTACCGCGACTCCGGTATGTTGACCGTTTTGAATGGTGAGCTTCCGGACTACCTGCCGTTGGTGCTGGAGTTCTGTGCGTTGGTGGATCGCCGTAAGGGCCGTTCCGCTTTGCAGGCGTACCGTCCGTCCCTTGAGCTTCTTCGTCTGTCCATGAAGGACGGAAATCTGCCCCACTACGGGTTGTTGCAGAGCATCTGCGATACCCTTCCTGGCGTCTCTCCGCAGACTCAGGAGGAGGTCCAGAAGATGGCTGGCTACGGCCCTCCCGTCGAGACTGTTGGCCTGAATGGCTACGCTGATCATCAGCTGCTCCAGCAGGCTTCGGCTCGTTCTAACTAGTTTTATCCCTTGTGAGGAGACAACACGTGTACGTACTTGCTTCTGAGAACGCAGGACATGCTGCACAGGCTGTAGCCGATCCGGGTATTGTTGACATCCTGCTGTGGGGCGTTCTGCCCTATGTTGCACTGGTCATTCTGATTGGTGGCACCATTTGGCGTTACCGTACTGACCAGTTCGGATGGACTACCCGCTCGTCCCAGGTCTATGAATCGAAGCTGTTGCGCATCGCTTCGCCCCTGTTCCATTACGGTCTTGCGGCCGTTTTCCTTGGCCACGTTGGTGGTCTGCTGGTGCCTAAGGCATTCACCGACCTGGTCGTTTCGGATGACACTTACCACATTGTGGCGCTGGTTGGCGGTTCTGTCGCTGCGGTCGCAACCATTGTTGGTATGTTCGTTCTGATTGGTCGCCGCGCTTCGAACTCTCGTGTGCGTTCGGCTACCACTCGTAATGACGTTTTCATGTATGTCGTTTTGGTTCTGGTGATTCTCGCCGGTACTGCGGCTACTCTGATTTCGGCAGTGAACCCCTCGGGCGGTTTGCCTCCGGTGAATGGTCACGAGGTTCACTTCAACTACCGTGAGACCATTTCTGTGTGGTTCCGTTCGCTGTTCTACTTCCACCCTGAGGTGGCTCTGATGGTGAATATTCCTGTGGCTTTCAAGATTCACATCGTGGTGGCTATGGTTCTGTTCATCATTTGGCCGTTTACCCGCCTGGTGCATGCACTGACTGTGCCTCTGCACTACCTCTTCCGCCCCTACACCGTGTACCGCTCTCGTGGCGGCCAGCGTGTTGGTGCACGTCGAGGTTGGGATCCGGTTGGTACTCTCCCGCGTGAGCGCGCCGACCGCTAATACACATATCCATATTGCAAAAGAGGAAATATGAGCACCCCTGCTGCACCGAGCTACGACCTGAAGAATGGTCAGCTCCGTAACGTTCTGCTTGCAACCTTCGCCTCGACCATTGGTTTCTGGGCGTGGACCGTTGTTGGCCCGCTGGCCAAGATGTACGCAAAGCAGATGCACCTGGACGCTGGTATGACCAGCCTTCTGGTTGCTATGCCGATTTTCATCGGCGCTATCGGCCGTATTCCCGTTGGTGGTCTGACTGACCGCTACGGTGGTCGTATTATGTTCACCGCTGTTCTGGCGATTAGCGCACCCCTGGTCTTCCTGGTTGGTGTTGCTGGTCAGATGAACTCGCTGCCCATGCTGCTTGTTGTGGCGTTCTTCCTGGGTATTGCGGGTACCGTGTTCGCTGTGGGTATTCCCTTCAGTTCCGCATGGTATGACGCTTCCAAGAAGGGTTTTGCGACCGGTGTGTTCGGTGCCGGCATGGTGGGTACTGCAATTTCTGCATTCGCTACCCCCCGCCTGGTGCAGGGTATTGGTTACTTCCAGACTCACGTTCTGATTGCTGTTATCTGTGCTGTAACCGCTGCTATCTCTTTCTTCTTCTTGAAGGATTCTCCGGCAACCATCGGCCGTGAGGTTACTCCGCTGATGCCGAAGATTGTTCAGGCATTCAAGGTGAAGACCACTTGGCAGCTGTGCTTCCTCTACGCTGTTGTGTTCGGTGCGTTCGTGGCATTCTCGAACTACCTGCCTACTTACCTGAGCAACATCTACAACTTCAACGCTAACGACGCTGGTATGCGTGCGGCTGGCTTTGCGGTTGCTGCTGTGATTGCTCGTCCCTTCGGTGGTGTGCTGGCTGATAAGTTCGGTCCGAAGATTATCACCCTCATCTCCCTGGGTGGTGTGGTGATCCTGGCAGTTATTACCGCGTTCCAGCCTGATGCTGAGCACGTGTATGGTGCTGTTTTCATCCTGATGGCTGCTCTTCTGGGTCTGGGCCACGGCTCGGTCTTCGGCTGGGTGGCTCGTGCGGCTGATCCGAAGAACGTTGGTGCGGTGTCCGGTGTGGTTGCTGCTGCTGGCGCTCTGGGTGGTTTCTTCCCGCCGCTGGTGATGGGTGCAACCTACAACCAGGCTGAGAACAACTACTTCATCGGTCTGATGCTGCTGGCCGTGACCGCGTTCCTCGCCTTTCTGTCGGCATTCCTCGTGCCGCACGGTGGCAAGCCCAACCACGCTAAGTAGGTTCTTCTAGTACATCCTTCTGCAGGATGTATGCGAAGTTTGCTTTGACTGAGTCCGGCTCGTTTTCTCTTCGGAGGGAACGAGCCGGACTTTGTGCTTTTTGCTGTTTTGTCGTCTGACAGGGGTGGGCTTTGGCGGGGCAGAAGAGTTTGATGTTTGGGCATGTCGAATGTTGGTAAAGCTAGCGAAACTTTGTGGAGATGTGGGACACTTTAAAGTGTTCGACTCGTCGCAATAGCGCGACGTGACCCCTCTACGGTTTGCGCCGACCAATAGGAGAATCCTATGTCCTTTATTGATCGTCATCTCGGCCCCCGTTCCGCAGACGCAGAGCAGATGCTCGAAACCCTGGGATACTCTTCCCTGGATGCGCTGATGGACGCTGTCGTCCCCTCCCAGATTCGCCTTGACGGCGAATTGCAGTTGCCTGCTCCGCTGTCGGAGCATGAGGCTCAGGCAAAGATCGCCGGCTATGCTGCGAAGAATAAGGTTCTCGCCCAGATGATTGGTGCCGGATACTACGATGCAGTAACTCCCGCAGTTCTGCGCCGTAACATTCTGGAAAACCCCGGTTTCTACACTTCTTACACCCCGTACCAGGCTGAGATTTCTCAGGGTCGTCTGGAGGCTCTGCTGAACTTCCAGAACACCGTGATGGAGCTGACCGGCCTGGAGATTGCAAACTCCTCCCTGCTGGATGAGGCGTCAGCAGTGGCTGAAGCAGCTGTCATGATGTACCGTGCAAACCGCAAGGTGAAGAACGGCTTCTTTGCTATTGACTCCCGTTGCCTGCCTCAGGTTATTTCGGTGACTCGCGGCCGTGCAGAGATGCTCGGCATTCCCTTCGTCATTACTGATTTCTCTGAGGGTCTGCCCGAGGGCGACCTGTACGGTATCGTCCTGGCGTACCCCGGCAATGAAGGCGATATTCGCGATATTGAGCCGCTGATTAAGGCCGCTAAGGAGCGTAACGCCCTGGTCACTGTGGTCGCTGACCTGTTGGCTCTGACCCTACTGAAGTCTCCGGGCGAGCTGGGTGCAGACATTGCTGTGGGCAACACTCAGCGTTTCGGTCTGCCCTTCTTCTTCGGTGGCCCCCACGCTGCGTACATGGCTGTTCACAAGGGCATGGAGCGTACCATGCCTGGCCGTCTGGTGGGTGTTTCTAAGGATTCGGCTGGTAAGCCTGCGTACCGTCTGGCTCTGCAGACTCGTGAGCAGCACATTCGCCGTGAGAAGGCTACTTCCAATATTTGTACTGCTCAGGCTCTGCTGGCGATTGTTGCTGGTGCTTACGCGATGTACCACGGTCCTGAGGGTCTGCGCGCTATCGCGAACCGCCTGCACACTAATGCCGCTCGTGTTGCTACCGCGCTGAAGTCTGCGGGCTACGGTATCGCTCACGATACTTTCTTCGACACCGTCGTGGTGGAGGCTGCTGGCCGTGCCGACGAGCTGGTTGCGAAGGCTCTGGAAGCTGGCGTGAACATCCGCCGCTTCGACGAGAACCGCATCGGTATTTCCGTGGGTGAGTCTCACGGTGAGGAGCTGCTGAAGAGCCTGGTTGAGGCTCTGGGCGGCACCCTGGGCGAGGCAGACGCACAGTACGATCTGCCCGCTGAGTTGCTGCGTACCGATGACTACATGCAGCACCCGATTTTCCACAAGTACCGCTCCGAGACCGAGATGATGCGCTACCTGCGTCACCTCGCCGATAAGGACCTGGCACTTGACCGCACCATGATTCCGCTGGGTTCGTGCACCATGAAGCTGAACGCAGCTGCTGAGATGGAGCCCATCTCCTGGCCTGAGTTCGCGAACATTCACCCGCTGGTCCCGGAGGATCAGGCTGAGGGCTGGCACGAGCTGATTAAGGATCTGAGCGAGTGGCTGGTTGCTATTACCGGTTACGATGCTATCTCGCTGCAGCCGAACTCGGGTGCGACCGGTGAGTACGCTGGTCTGCGTGCGATCCGTTCCTTCCACGAGGCTAACGGCGACCACGAGCGCGATACCGTCCTGATTCCGCTGTCTGCGCACGGCACCAACGCGGCATCTGCTGCTCTGGCTGGTCTGAAGGTTGCCGGTGTGGCAACTGCTGCTGACGGTTCGATTGATGTTGACGACCTGAAGGTAAAGATCGAGAAGTACGGTCCTAAGGTTGCCGGCATCATGATTACCTACCCCTCCACTCACGGTGTGTTTGAGGAGCAGGTTGCTGAGGTTTGCCAGCTGGTTCACGAGGCGGGTGGCCAGGTGTACCTGGATGGTGCAAACCTGAACGCTCAGATGGGCTTCGCTCAGCCGGGTAAGTTCGGCGGCGACGTTTCGCACCTGAACCTGCACAAGACCTTCTCCATTCCTCACGGTGGTGGCGGCCCCGGTGTTGGCCCGCTGGCTGTTCGTGAGCACCTGGCGAAGTTCCTGCCCGGTGACGCATACCGTGCCGATTCTGAGGGTAAGCTCCCCAACGATGCTGCTCTGCCGATTTCGCAGGCGTTCTTCGGTTCTGCCGGCGTTCTGCCGATTAGCTGGATGTACATTGCGATGACTGGTGCTCAGGGTCTGAAGGACTCTTCGCAGTACGCGGTTCTGAACGCTAACTACATTGCGAAGAAGCTGAACGACAAGTACCCGGTGCTGTACACCGGCCCTGGCGGTCTGGTCGCTCACGAGTGCATCCTGGACCTGCGTCAGCTGACCGATCAGTCTCACGTGACTGCTGAGGACGTCTGCAAGCGTCTGATGGACTTCGGCTTCCACGCTCCGACTCTGGCGTTCCCGGTTCCGGGCACCCTGATGGTTGAGCCGACCGAGTCTGAGTCGAAGGAAGAGCTGGACCGCTTCATTGAGGCAATGGAGACCATCTACGACGAGATTATCGAGGTGGCTGAGGGTAAGGTCTCTGTGGAGGATTCGGTTCTGCGCAATGCACCGCACACCGTTGATGTGGTGAGCGCTGATGAGTGGGATCGCCCCTACAGCCGTACCCAGGCGGCTTTCCCTGTTCCGAGCCTGCGCGCTAACAAGTACTTCACTTCGGTGGGTCGTATTGATGGCGCCGGCGGTGACCGTAACTTCGTGTGCGAATGCCCCCCGATGGAGGCTTTCGACCTGGAAGCATAAGGAGCCTGTAACGCTCCTGGGTAGGCTGTAGCGGTCTACCTGCCTCACCCGTCCTCAGGTTCCTGAGGGCGGGTGGGGGTCGCCTCCGCAACGTATCTGGTGTCTGTGGGGGCGGATGAAAATCTACGACGATTGAACGATAACAGCACAAGGCTGTGCGTGAGGAGAACCTAATGTCCCCCAAGAAGACCTCCCTGTACCCGGTTCACGAGAAGCTGGGCGCTTCTTTCACCGACTTTGGTGGCTGGGATATGCCCCTGAAGTACGCTAATGACGTTGCTGAGCACGAGGCTGTCCGTACCCGTGCCGGTATTTTCGACCTGTCCCACATGGGTGAGTTCCGTGTGACCGGTCCGGATGCGGGTGCGTTCCTGGATTACGCTCTGGTGTCGAACATGTCCATCCTGAAGGTTGGTAAGGCGAAGTACTCGATCCTGGTCAACGATAAGGGCGGCGTGATTGATGACCTGATTACTTACCGTCTGGGCGATGAGGAATTCATGGTCGTTCCGAACGCTTCGAACATTGACACTGACTTCGCTGCGATGAGCGAGCGCCTGGGCGATTTCAACGTTGAGTTTGTGAACGAGTCGGATCAGACTTCTCTGGTTGCTGTTCAGGGTCCTCGTGCTGAGGAGATTCTGCTGGCTGCTGGTGTTTCTGATGAAGAGGCTGTGCGCGAGCTGAAGTACTACGCTTCGGTTCCGCTGACTGTTGCTGGCGTTGATGTTCTGCTGGCTCGTACCGGTTACACCGGTGAGGATGGCTTCGAGCTGTTCGTTCCGAATGAGAAGGCTGTTGAGCTGTGGGATAAGCTGGCTGCTGCTGGTGAGCCTTTCGGCATGATTCCTGCGGGTCTGGCTTCTCGTGACTCCCTGCGCCTTGAGGCTGGTATGCCGCTGTACGGTCACGAGCTGGGTCTGGATATCACCCCCTTTGAGTCCGGTCTGGGCCGTCTGGTTGAGATTGCTCTGGAGAAGAAGGCAGCTAACTTCGTGGGTCGTGAGGCTCTGACTGAGCTGGCTAAGAGCGAGTCGAAGCGTATCCTGGTTGGTTTGAAGGCTCAGGCGAAGCGTCCTGCTCGTGCCGGTTCTAAGCTGGTGGATGCTGAGGGTAATGAGATTGGTGAGGTTACCTCCGGTATTCCTTCCCCGACTCTGGGCTTCCCGATTGCTATGGCACTGGTGAACCGTGAGTTCTCTGAGGTTGGTTCTACTGTGGATGTTGATATCCGTGGTAAGCGTGCTCCGTTTGATGTTGTGGCTCTGCCGTTCTACAAGCGTGAGAAGTAAGAGTTTTTCTGCAGGTAATCTGTAGGGCAGAGGCGCCGTGTCCTGTGTGGGCACGGCGCCTTTTCAGCGCTGTAATGCGGGGCTGAGCGGCGGGGGAATGTTGGAAGTGTTCTGAGCCTTAGTTTGTGATGGTTCTGAAGTGCGTTAGGATTAGAGCGGCCAGTCAAGGGTGATTGTCCGCACGTATAGACCGCAGATTGGTGTGTGGTTCCTTTGTTGAGGGGCGCGTATCTTTTGGTGCGGTGCACAGGCATTTTTATTTGAAGGACAGAACGTGGCTATTAACCAGAGCGCACCCAGTAGCGCCCAGAAGAAGGCAGAGGCTCTGCCGTATGACATCAGTGTTTTTGAGATGTTCAGCATTGGTGTGGGTCCTTCGAGTTCGCACACGGTGGGTCCGATGCGCGCTTCGAACCGTTTTGTGGCGGAGCTGATTGACGAGGGTCTGCTGGACCGTGTGACGGGCGTGCATATTGATTTGTATGGTTCGTTGGCGGCTACGGGTGCCGGTCACGGTACGATGAGCGCGGCGTTGAAGGGTCTGTGCGGTTTTGTTCCTGAGACTATCAATATCGCTGAGTCTGAGGCGATGATTGAGCGTAATAGCGTGGACGGTAGGTTGCCGTTGGCTGGTTACCCGTCCTCTGCGTACGGTGTGACTGCTCCCGGTGGTGAGGAGCAGAAGGTGTACGGCCCGGTGGTGAATTACCGTGAGCTGGATATGACTCTGCGCCCTCTGACTGTTTTGCCGCGCCATACGAACGGTATGAAGATTGCGGCGTTTGCGGGTGAGCAGCTGCTGCTAGAGCGTACCTACTATTCGATTGGTGGTGGCTTCATCGTCGAGGGTGATGAGGAGGCGACCGGTGGCGCCTCGCTGATGAACCCTCCGTATCCGTTTGGTTCGGCCGCTGAGCTGTTGGAGATGGCGAACGAGTCTGGACTGTCGATTGCGCAGCTGAAGATGGCGAATGAGTGTTCTCTGCGTTCTGAGCAGGAGGTCCGTGACGGCATCCTGCATATCTACCGTGTGATGAAGGAGTGCATTGGCTCTTCTCTGGCGCGTGTGGGTTATCTGCCTGGTCCGCTGAAGGTACGTTGCCGTGCAGGTGCGTGGCACCGCGATTTGATGGTGGAGGACCCCTCGAAGTCTCCTGAGTTCGCTATTGACTGGGTGAACCTGATTGCTTTGGCGGTCAATGAGGAGAACGCTTTTGGCGGTCGCGTGGTGACTGCTCCGACGAATGGTGCTGCGGGTATTATTCCTGCGGTGCTGCATTACGCGATGAATTACACGCAGGGTATTCGCCATTGCGGTCAGGCTGCTCGTGATCAGGCTGTTGTTGATTTCTTCTTGGCGTCTTCTGCTGTGGGTGTGCTGTATAAGAAGCGTGCCTCGATTTCTGGTGCTGAGGTGGGCTGCCAGGGTGAGGTGGGTAGTGCCTCTTCGATGGCTGCTGCCGGTTTGGCGCAGGTGATGGGTGGTACTCCCGAGCAGGTTGAGAACGCTGCTGAGATTGCGATGGAGCACAACCTGGGTCTGACCTGTGACCCGGTGGGTGGTCTGGTGCAGATTCCGTGTATTGAGCGTAATGCGATGGCGGCGTCGAATGCTGTGACGGCGGCTCGTATGGCGTTGCGTGGTGATGGTACGCACCGTGTGTCGTTGGATCAGGTGATTGAGACGATGCGTCAGACCGGTCTGGATATGTCTCACCGCTATAAGGAGACGTCCATGGGTGGTTTGGCTGTGAATGCGGTGGAATGCTAGGTGCACGCCGTGGCAGGTTTGCACTCCTGATGAGGGTGTGGTAGACAGAAGGGATTTCTTCCTGTATCGTTAGTATTTACGCTTTCCCTAACCTTTGTGCCTTCATATAGCGGTGGGCACGGGCTGAAGGTGACGTTTTTCCGTCCGACTCTATAGCTTCGAGCACCGTTCTATTCGGGGGCTGAGGTTGTCGTGTCGCCGGTAATGTCGCCGGGAGGCTGATTGCTAACAGACATGTCTGTGGAAGGATCCCCATTTTGGTCGCTTCGAGCACCTCTAACCATGACGCCGCTAACGGCGCAGAGAACGTCTCGCGCCGAATTTCATTCGCGAAGATTAACGAACCGCTGAAGGTTCCCAACCTGCTTGCTATCCAGACCGATAGCTTCGACCGCCTCGTGGGTAACGAGCGCTGGGCGGAGCGTCTGGAGAAGGCGCAGGCTGCTGGTGACACTTCTGTCCCCGCTCAGTCCGGTCTGGCTGAGATTTTTGAAGAAATCTCCCCGATTCGTGACTTCCAGGAGACTATGCAGCTCTCCTTCTCTGAGCCTGAGTTTGCTGACCCCAAGTACTCTGTTGAGGAGTGCAAGGACCGCGACGCAACCTACTCGGCTCCGCTGTACATTAAGGCTGAATTCATGAACCTCGCTACCGGCGAGGTCAAGCAGCAGACCCTGTTCATGGGTGACTTCCCCCTGATGACCGAGGCCGGTACCTTCGTTATTAACGGTACTGAGCGTGTGGTCGTTTCCCAGCTGGTGCGTTCCCCCGGTGCTTACTTCGAGAAGGCTCCGGACCGTACCTCCGATAAGGACATTTACTCTGCCCGCGTGATTCCTTCCCGCGGTGCATGGTTCGAGCTGGAGATTGATAAGCGCGACCAGGTTGGCGTGCGTCTGGACCGTAAGCGTAAGCAGTCCGTGACCGTTCTGCTGAAGGCTCTGGGCTGGACCGAGTCCAAGATTCTGGCTGAGTTCGGTCAGTACGACTCCATCCGTGCAACCCTGGAGAAGGACTCCGTCAAGGACCGCGACGAGGCTCTGCTGGACATTTACCGCAAGCTGCGTCCGGGCGAACCCCCGACGGTTGAAGCTGCCCAGGCTCTGCTGGACAACATGTACTTCACCCCGCGCCGCTACGACCTGGCGAAGGTCGGCCGTTACAAGCTGAACCGTAAGCTCGGTGTGGACGTTCCCATGGATTCCCCCGAGGCTTCCGTTCTGAGCCAGGACGACATCGCTCAGATGATTCGTTACCTCTGCGCTCTGCACGCAGGCGAGACCAGCATCCCCGGCGTCCGTGACGGCGAGGAAATCTCCCTCAAGATCGATATCGATGACATCGACCACTTCGGTAACCGTCGTATCCGCACCGTGGGCGAGCTGATTGAGAACCAGATCCGTACCGGTCTGTCCCGTATGGAGCGCGTGGTTCGCGAGCGCATGACCACCCAGGACGTGGACGCTATCACCCCGCAGTCCCTGGTGAACATCCGCCCCGTCGTGGCAGCTATCAAGGAGTTCTTCGGTACTTCTCAGCTGTCCCAGTTCATGGACCAGAACAACCCGCTGGCGGGTCTGACCCACAAGCGTCGTCTGTCCGCTCTGGGCCCGGGCGGTCTGTCTCGTGACCGTGCAGGCATGGAAGTTCGAGACGTGCACCCCTCGCACTACGGTCGTATGTGCCCCATTGAAACCCCTGAAGGCCCGAACATTGGTCTGATTGGTTCGCTGGCAACCTACGGTCGAATCAACTCCTTCGGTTTCATTGAGACCCCCTACCGCGTGGTGACTGACGGCCGCGTGACCGATGAGGTCCGCTACCTGACCGCTGACGACGAGAAGTCTGTCGTTATTGCACAGGCAAACGCACCGCTGAACCCGGACCGTACCTTCGCTGAGAACGAGGTTCTCTGCCGTGCGGGCGATGGTTCTGGCGAAGCTGTTCTGGTCGCTCCCGGTGCCGTTCAGTACATGGACGTCTCCCCGCGCCAGATGGTGTCCGTGGCTACCGCCCTGATTCCTTACCTGGAGCACGACGACGCTAACCGAGCACTGATGGGTGCTAACATGCAGCGTCAGGCTGTGCCCCTGCTGGAGTCCGAGGCTCCCGTGGTTGGTACCGGTATGGAGAAGTACGCAGCACTGGACTCCGGTGACTCCGTGCTCGCAAAGAAGCCCGGTGTGGTTTCCTCCGTGGACGCTAAGACCGTTATCGTCCGTAACGACGACGGCTCTGTCTCCACCTACCCGATCATGAAGTTCTCCCGCTCGAACCCGGGTAACTGCTACAACCAGCGCGTTGTGGTGAAGGAAGGCCAGCGCGTCGAATACCGCGACGTTATCGCTGACGGCCCCTCCACCGACGGCGGCGAGCTGGCACTGGGTAAGAACCTGCTCGTGGCGTACATGCCGTGGGAAGGCCTGAACTACGAGGATGCGATCATCCTCTCCCAGCGCATGGTTTCTGAGGACGTGCTGACCTCGATTCACATTGAGGAGCACGAGATTGACGCCCGCGACACCAAGCTGGGCCCCGAGGAGATTACCCGCGATATTCCGAACGTGTCCGAGGATGTTCTCTCGGCTCTGGACGAGCGCGGCATCATCCACATCGGTGCTGAGGTTGAGGCTGGCGACATCCTCGTCGGTAAGGTTACCCCCAAGGGTGAGACCGAGCTGACCCCCGAGGAGCGCCTGTTGCGCGCAATCTTCGGTGAGAAGTCTCGCGAGGTTCGCGACACCTCCCTGAAGGTTCCTCACGGCGAGTCCGGTACCGTCATCGGTATCCGTATCTTCGACCGCGAGAACAACGATGAGGACGATCTGCCCCCGGGCGTGAACCAGCTGGTCCGCGTGTACGTGGCTCAGAAGCGTAAGATTACCGACGGCGACAAGCTTGCAGGCCGCCACGGTAACAAGGGTGTTATTTCCAAGATCCTGCCGATCGAGGATATGCCCTTCCTGGAAGACGGTACCCCCGTGGACGTCATCCTGAACCCGCTGGGCGTGCCCGGTCGTATGAACATTGGTCAGGTTCTGGAAGTCCACACCGGTTGGCTGGCTAAGCAGGGTTGGAAGATTGAGGGCGAGCCCGAGTGGCTTAAGCACATGCCGAACTTCCCGAAGGAATCCGGCCCGACCCGCCTGGCAACCCCGGTGTTCGACGGTGCCCACGAGGACGAACTGTTCGACCTTATGGACCACTCGAACCCGAACCGCGATGGTGACCGTCTGATCAACCGTTCCGGTAAGGCACGTCTGATTGACGGCCGTTCCGGTGAGCCGTTCCCGGACCCGATTTCGGTTGGTTACCAGTACATCCTGAAGCTGCACCACCTGGTGGATGACAAGATTCACGCTCGTTCCACCGGTCCGTACTCGATGATTACCCAGCAGCCCCTGGGTGGTAAGGCGCAGTTCGGTGGTCAGCGCTTCGGTGAGATGGAAGTGTGGGCGCTGGAAGCATACGGCGCCGCATACACCCTGCAGGAAATCCTGACCGTCAAGTCCGATGACGTGGCGGGCCGTGTGAAGGTTTACGAGGCTATCGTGAAGGGCGAGAACATCCCTGAGCCGGGTATCCCCGAATCCTTCAAGGTTCTTATCAAGGAAATGCAGTCTCTGTGCCTGAACGTCGAGGTGCTCTCCACCGACGGCAAGATTATTGAGATGAGCGACTCGGAGGAAGAAGGCTTCCGGGCAGCAGAAGATATGGGCGTGAGCCTGACCCACGACGAGCCTAGCTCCGTCGACGAGGCATAAGCACCGCCTCCTTCTAGGGTGGGGAGCCCCGCATGCGCTCGCGTGCGTTGTGGGGTTCCCGCCCGCTAACCCAAGTCTTCAGAAACTTACAGAAAGAGATTAGGACCGATATGTCCAACGAATCTTCGCTTGGTTTGATGCGAATTGGCCTCGCCACCGCCGACGACATCCGTCGTTGGTCCTTTGGTGAGGTTAAGAAGCCCGAGACCATCAACTACCGTACCCTGAAGCCCGAGAAGGACGGCCTCTTCGACGAGCGTATCTTCGGCCCCACTAAGGACTGGGAGTGCTACTGCGGTAAGTACAAGCGCGTGCGCTTCAAGGGCATTGTGTGTGAGCGCTGTGGTGTTGAGGTGACCCGCTCTAAGGTACGTCGTGAGCGTATGGGTCACATTGAGCTGGCTGCTCCTGTTACCCACATTTGGTACTTCAAGGGTGTTCCTTCCCGCCTGGGTTACCTGCTGGATCTGGCTCCGAAGGACCTGGAGAAGGTCATTTACTTCGCTGCCTACATGATCACTAAGGTTGACGAGGAGGCTCGTCACGAGGATCTGCCCATGCTGCAGGCTGCTCACGACCGTGAGAAGCAGGAGCTTGAGGCTGCTCTGAACGCTGATGTGAACGCTATCAGCCGTGAGGTTGAGGCTGAGCTGGCTCGTATTGAGGCAGAGGGCGGCAAGGCTGCTGAGAAGCGTAAGCTGCGCGATAACGCTGAGCGTCAGCTCGCGTCGGTGCGTAAGCGCTACGAGCGTGAGGCTGAGCACCTGGATCGCGTGTGGGACCGCTTCAAGAACCTGAAGGTCGCTGACCTTGAGGGTGACGAGGCGCTGTACCGTTCCATGATTGATAAGTACGGCCTGTACTTTGAGGGTGCGATGGGCGCAGAGGCTATTAAGAAGCGTCTGGAGTCCTTCGACCTGGAGGCAGAGGCTGAGGCTCTCAAGGAGATTATTCAGACCGGTAAGGGTCAGAAGAAGACCCGCGCTCTGAAGCGTCTGAAGGTTGTTAACGCCTTCCTGACCACTAACAACTCTCCGCTGGGTATGGTCCTGGATGTCGTTCCGGTTATTCCGCCGGAACTGCGCCCGATGGTTCAGCTGGATGGTGGCCGTTTTGCGACCTCCGACCTGAACGACCTGTACCGTCGTGTGATTAACCGTAACAACCGTTTGAAGCGTCTGCTGGAGCTGGGTGCTCCGGAGATTATCGTGAACAACGAGAAGCGTATGCTGCAGGAAGCTGTGGACTCGCTCTTCGATAACGGTCGTCGCGGTCGCCCGGTGACCGGCCCCGGTAACCGCCCCCTGAAGTCTCTGTCTGACATGCTGAAGGGTAAGCAGGGTCGTTTCCGCCAGAACCTGCTCGGTAAGCGTGTTGACTACTCGGGTCGTTCCGTGATTGTGGTTGGTCCCCAGCTGCAGATGCACCAGTGTGGTCTGCCCAAGCAGATGGCTCTGGAGCTGTTCAAGCCCTTCGTTATGAAGCGTCTGGTGGAGCTGAGCCACGCTCAGAACATTAAGAGCGCTAAGCGTATGGTTGAGCGTTTCCGCCCGCAGGTTTGGGACGTTCTGGAAGAGGTTATTGCTGAGCACCCGGTTTTGCTGAACCGTGCACCTACTCTGCACCGCCTCGGTATTCAGGCGTTTGAGCCGAAGCTGGTTGAGGGTAAGGCTATTCAGCTGCACCCGCTGGTTTGCTCCGCGTTCAACGCTGACTTCGATGGTGACCAGATGGCAGTTCACCTGCCGCTGTCTCCCGAGGCTCAGGCTGAGGCTCGTATCCTCATGCTGTCCTCGAACAACATCCTGAAGCCGTCGGATGGCCGCCCTGTGGCTGTTCCTTCGCAGGATATGATCATTGGTCTGTACCACCTGACTACTCCTCGCGATGGTCAGAAGAACGAGGGTCACGCATTCTCCTCGGTGTCTGAGGCTCTGATGGCGATGGATCGTCACGAGATTGAGCTGTACACCAAGGTGAAGATTCGCCTTGATGGTGACCAGTTTGTTGCTCCTGAGGGTTGGGAAGCTCCCGAGGGTTACAAGCCGGGCGACCCCGTGCTGCTGGACTGCACCGTTGGTCAGGTTCTGTTCAACCAGGCTCTGCCGAAGGATTACCCCTGGTTCTCCGGTGTGGCAGATAAGAAGGGCCTGGGTAGCCTGATTAACGATCTGGCTGAGCGTTACCCGATGGATGTTGTGGCTCGTGCCCTGGACAACCTGAAGAACTCCGGTTTCTACTGGGCTTCCCGTTCGGGCGTGACCGTGGCTGTTTCCGATATTGCTACTCCCGCTGAGAAGCCGGCAATTATGGAACGCTACGAGAAGCAGGCTGCTGCAATTCAGGACGACTTCGAGATCGGTACCATCGATGACGAAGAGCGTCGTCAGGAGCTGATTAAGGTTTGGACCGAGGCTACCGACGTGGTTGCTGAGGCTATGCGTGAGAACTTGAGCTCTCACGGTGGTCTGAACACCATTTACCGTATGGTGACCTCCGGTGCACGTGGTAACTGGATGCAGGTCCGTCAGATTGCGGGTATCCGTGGTCTGGTGTCGAACCCGAAGGGTGAGATTATGCCTCGCCCGATTAAGTCCTCGTACCGTGAGGGCCTGTCGGTTCTGGAGTACTTCATCGCGACCCACGGTGCACGTAAGGGCCTGGCGGATACCGCACTGCGTACCGCTAACTCGGGTTACCTGACTCGTCGTCTGGTGGACGTTTCGCAGGACGTTATCGTTCGCGAGCACGATTGTGGCACTCGCCGCGGTCTGGTTCTGCCTCTGATTGATGAGGACGGCGCTCTGCACCAGGATGTCGAGACTTCGATTCACGGTCGTACCCTTGCGGTTGACGTGAAGGACGAGGCTGGCAACGTTCTGGCTGCTGCTGGTTCCGATGTCTCTGATGAGCTCATTGAGAAGCTCTTCAAGGCAGGCGTGAAGGATGTTCGCGTCCGTTCGGTTCTGACCTGTGAGTCCGCTATTGGTGTGTGTGCACTGTGCTACGGCCGTTCGATGGCTTCGAATGTGCTGGTGGACATTGGTGAGGCTGTTGGTATTATTGCGGCTCAGTCGATTGGTGAGCCCGGTACCCAGCTGACCATGCGTACCTTCCACACCGGTGGTGTGGCTTCGGCTGACGATATTACTCAGGGTCTGCCCCGTATTCAGGAGCTGTTCGAGGCTCGTACCCCCAAGGGTGTTGCCCCGATTTCTGAGGTGTCCGGTCGCGTGACCATTGAGGATACCGAGAAGTCCTACAAGATTGTGGTGACCCCGGACGATGGTTCCGAGCCCCAGTCCTACACTGTTCTGCGTCGTGCAGCTTCTAAGCTGCAGAACGGCGATCACGTTCAGGTTGGCGATCAGCTGGCTACCGGTTCTGTTGATCCGAAGGAGGTTCTGCGTATTCGTGGTCCTCGTGAGGCTCAGAAGCACCTGGTGAGCGAGGTTCAGGGCGTGTACAAGTCGCAGGGTGTGGAAATCCACGACAAGCATGTTGAGGTTATTGTTCGCCAGATGCTGCGTCGCGTGACCGTGATTGAGTCCGGCGATACCGATCTGCTGCCTGGTGAGCTGGTTGATAACATTGCTTTCCAGACTGCTAACCGCAAGGCACTGGTTGAGGGTAAGAAGCCCGCAGCTGGCCGTCCGGAAATGATGGGTATTACCAAGGCTTCGCTGGCTACCGAGTCCTGGCTGTCGGCGGCCTCCTTCCAGGAGACCACCCGCGTCCTGACTCAGGCTGCTATGGAGGCGAAGACTGACCCGCTGCTCGGCCTGAAGGAGAACGTGATCATCGGTAAGCTGGTTCCCGCCGGTACCGGTCTGGCACGTTACAACGATATTGAGGTTGAGCCCAGCGCTCAGGCTACCGCGGAGCGTATGCAGGCTCTGGACACTTTCGGTGGTTACCCGAGCGCATTCCAGATGGATAACGAGGTGTACACTTACGGCAACGGCGGCTTTATGGCTGTTTCGCTGGATGAGTACGGTCGTGGTCTGGACTAAGGCTTCTGCCGTGAGGGGCAGGTTGGAGGTTTAGAGACCCGGCTTGGTCCTTGATAAAGAACGCGGATATTCGAGTTTGTCTCGGGTATCCGCGTTCTTTGTTGTTTAACGAATAGGTGGGGGAGAGGCGACTTTCTTTTAACCGGTACTTTAATATTCTTTATCCTTCAGGGGAAGGTTGCATATTTTTTGCCTAGTGGACGGATTTATTTATGAAAAAATTATTGGAGTGCATGATTTTTCAAACTGGGAAAATTTCTTGAATGGGCAAGAAATTAGATGGCGGTCAAATATTGTGAGACCCCTTGTAATTCGCCCTAATAATGCCATATATAGAATACTTGCTCGTTTTTCTTTGGGTTATATAAAGAATAAATATTCTATATTTGAATAATGCTAATTCAACTTGGAAAGCCCTTTGACTAGGTTCTATTCTTGAAAGCATGCATATCACTCCATTCTCTTCCGGACGGGTTACGAATCAGGGTACCCGACTGTCTTCCGGAGCATCTCGACCTCAGATGTCTGAACAGAATTCCTCCTTGTCTGCAGGGGAGCAAAAGCGCTCCTCTGTTTTTTCGCGTTTTAAGGCACCCACCCACTCTCTTGCTCGCATTGGTGCAGCATGCCTTATTGCGGCGTCCGCAATTCTTCCCGCCGGTCAGGTTGCAACCGCAGCCCCTGCTTCTCAGAGCGCTAGCGCTACCCCCTACCTGGTAGGTGCGGGTGCGGCGGATATTACCGGAGAGCCCGGTGAAGTCGGCTTCATGGGCTACGGCGACTCTTCCCAGAAGGGTAGCGGTGTGCATACTCGTCAGTACGCACGTGCTTTCATTGCGGTGGACCGCGCCTCGGGTAAGCGCAACCTCATCGTTGTGCTTGATACGCTGACCAGTTGGCAGTCGTTGCGTGATGAACTGGTGAAGCGCATCCGTGCAGAGTTTGGCTCCGCGTATGACGAGTCGAACATTATGATTACCGCGACTCACACTCACGCAACTCCGGGTGGTATTACGCACCAGAGTCTGTACAACATTACGACTCTGGGTTTCCATCAGGACACCTTCAACGCCCAGGTGGACGGTTCGCTGAAGGCAATCCGCCAGGCAACCAAGGATTTGGCTCCTGGTAACCTGACGATTTCTTCTTCGAAGCTGACCGGTGTTGGTGCTAACCGTTCCCGTGAGGCGTTTAATCTGGATTCTCCTGAGCTTCGTTCCAAGTTGCCTGGCGGTACCGATCCGACCAATATGACTCTGCGTTTGGAGCGTAACGGCAAGACTCGTGCGGTGCTGAACTGGTACGCGATTCACCCGACGTCTTTGACCTCGAAGAATACTCTGATTTCGAGCGATAACAAGGGGTATGCGGAGTACCTGCTGGAGACTCAGGATCACGGTGTTGACCGCAATGTTCCCGGTAGTGGCGATGGTTTCGTGGCGGCGTTTGCGAATGCTAATGCTGGTGACGTTTCCCCGAATACTTGGTTGAAGCCCGGCCAGGGGCCGACCAATGACCAGTTCAAGAACGTGAAGATTCAGGGTGAGAAGCAGGCTAACGCCGTGCGTTCTCAGCTGAAGAGCTCGGGTACTCCGGTTGGTAAGGGTCTGGATTCGCGCATTTCGTACTTCAACTTCTCGGGTATGAACGTGGATGCCAAGTACACCGGTAGCGGCCAGAATGAGCGCACCTGTCAGGGCTTCCTGGGTACTCCGTTCGGTGCGGGTTCCACTGAGGATGGCGGCGGCGGTTGGGCTGTCTATAAGGAAGGCTCGGGTCGCCCCTCTATTCTGGGTACTTTGGTGTTCACTCCGAGTGCGGCGCAGACGCGTTGTCAGCAGCCGAAGGGCATTCTCTTCTCTGCAAAAAATGGAACGATCATTCAGGAAAAGTATCCGGTGCAGATTATGCGCTTCGGTGACTACTATCTGCTGGGTATGCCCGGCGAGTTTACCGGTGCAGTAGGTGTGCAGTACCGCCAGGATGCTGCCAAGCTCTTCGGCGTTCCTGAATCGCACATCATTCTGCAGGGCTACACCAATGCCTACGACCACTACGTCACGACTCCTGAGGAATACGACTCGCAGCAGTACGAAGGCGGTGCGACCCTCTTTGGCCGTTACACCTCCAGTGCCTTCCGCCAGACTATTAACGTTGTTGGAACTTCCCTGAAGAACGGCACCCCTCTGGGTATCGGTGATCGTCCGAATGATCGTCGCCCGATAGCTAGCCTGCAGGGTAAGGTCGTCTACGACACTCCGATGTTTGGTACGCGCTACGGTCAGGTGACCCAGCAGCCCCAGGATGCTATTGCCGGCCGTCAGGAGGTATCAGCACGTTTTGTGGGTGCGCACCCGAATAACAACATGCATCACGATGGTAGCTACTTCGTGATTGAGCGTCGTGTGGGTAATACCTGGAAGTACTACACCGCGGATAACAACCCGGACACCTTCTTTGAGTGGAAGCGCATTGGCGTGTCTGCGTCTCAGGTGACGGTGCGTTGGAACGTTCCGGCAAATACCCCTAAGGGCCAGTACCGCATCCGTTACTACGGCAATGCCAAGAAGAACTCGAAGACTATTACCCCGTTTGAGGGGCAGACTCGAGTCTTCCAGGTGGTGTAGTTCGGCAGTCGCTACGGTGAACCTATAACTGAATACTCTCTTGCGGGAGGTGGGTGCAGTTTTGCGCTCGCCTCCCGCAGTTGTTGAGGCCGTCAGGAATCATTGAGATGGTTCTTGGCGGCTTTCTGCTTTAAAGTGCGTCAAGAAGGTGGCGAGGGAGGAGTAAATCCCAACAATGTAATTTAAGTGAGGTAAATCATTGGGTTTAACCCCTTGGGCGGGGCATTAAAGCGAAGAATCCCAGATCTGGCGCTAGATTAAGTGGGATTTAACCTGTATAGTCTTATCCGAAGTACTTGAGCTCGGTGCACAAGGATCCACCCCCGGTGGGTTTACGCGGGATTATCCCGAGGGCACGGGCATGATGAATCAATGGCAGTATGGATACCGTCCTTTGGCGTTGCTTTTTGCTGACGCCTAAATGCCATTTTTAAGCGTGCCCAAAAACTTTTTCACCTCTGACGGTGAGGAATTTTAGCCCTGAGAACTCGCCGAGATGTCGAGGAACCTATAGAAACCAACCGGATATGCATCCGAGCGTTTCTGATAACCGAGAGCACCCATCCAACGTGATGGGGGCCAGTAAGTTTATACGGGCTTCTCTAACGAGAAACCTGATCAAGCAACGGAGAAAACGTGCCTACTATTCAGCAGCTGGTCCGCAAGGGCCGGACTCCCAAGGTCGTTAAGACCAAGGCGCCCGCACTGAAGGGCAACCCCATGAAGCGTGGCGTGTGCACCCGTGTGTACACCACCACCCCGAAGAAGCCGAACTCGGCACTGCGTAAGGTCGCTCGTGTCAAGCTCAACGGCGGCGTCGAGGTTACCGCATACATCCCCGGTGAGGGTCACAACCTGCAGGAGCACTCGATCGTGCTCGTTCGCGGTGGTCGTGTGAAGGACCTCCCCGGTGTTCGCTACAAGATCGTTCGTGGCGCTCTGGATACCCAGGGTGTTAAGGGTCGCGGCCAGGCTCGCTCCCGCTACGGCGCTAAGAAGGAGAAGAAGTAATGCCTCGTAAGGGTCCCGCTCCCAAGCGTCCCCTCGTAAACGATCCTGTTTACGGTTCTGCTCTGGTCACTCAGCTGATCAACAAGGTTCTGCTGGACGGCAAGAAGTCCGTCGCAGAGCGCATCGTCTACGGCGCCCTCGAGGGTGTCGAGAAGAAGACCGGTTCTGACCCGGTCGCAACCCTGAAGAAGGCAATGGACAACATCAAGCCTTCTCTCGAGGTTCGCTCCCGCCGCGTTGGCGGTGCAACCTACCAGGTTCCGGTTGAGGTTCGCCCCGGCCGTTCCACCGCTCTGGCTCTTCGCTGGCTCGTTGGCTTCTCGAAGCAGCGCCGCGAGAAGACCATGACTGAGCGTCTGATGAACGAGATCCTGGATGCGTCCAACGGTCTCGGTGCCGCTGTGAAGCGTCGCGAGGACACTCACAAGATGGCCGAGTCCAACAAGGCCTTCGCACACTACCGCTGGTAATTCTCCGTTTAGAGCCTGCCGAGTCGATTCGAGTCGGCAGGCTTTCGGAGTATCTCATTTAGGGAGAATAACGTGGCACTTGACGTGTTCACCGACCTTAACAAGGTCCGCAACATCGGTATTATGGCGCACATCGACGCCGGTAAGACCACCACCACTGAGCGCATTCTGTTCTACACCGGTATTAACCACAAGATTGGTGAGACCCACGACGGCGCTTCCACCATGGACTGGATGGCTCAGGAGCAGGAGCGAGGTATTACCATTACCTCCGCAGCAACCACCTGCTTCTGGAAGGACAACCAGATCAACATCATCGACACCCCCGGTCACGTCGACTTCACCGTTGAGGTTGAGCGCTCCCTGCGCGTCCTCGACGGCGCAGTTGCTGTGTTCGACGGCAAGGAAGGTGTTGAGCCCCAGTCTGAGACCGTTTGGCGCCAGGCTGACAAGTACGATGTCCCCCGTATCTGCTTCGTCAACAAGATGGACAAGATGGGTGCTGACTTCTACTTCACCGTTCAGACCATCATCGACCGTCTGGGTGCACGCCCGCTGGTTGTTCAGCTCCCCATCGGCGCTGAGAGCGACTTCCTCGGTGTTGTTGACCTGCTCGAAATGAAGGCATACGTCTGGCCCGGCGACGCCAAGGGTGACGTGTCCATGGGTGCCTCCTACGAGGTTCAGGACATTCCTGCTGACCTGGTTGAGAAGGCTGAGCAGTACCGCGCTGAGCTGGTTGAGGCTGTTGCTGAGGCTAGCGAAGAGCTCATGGAGAAGTACCTCGAAGAGGGCGAGCTGACCATCCCCGAGATTAAGGCTGGTATCCGTCAGCTGGTTATCTCCGGTGAGGCATTCCCCGTTCTCTGTGGTTCTGCATTCAAGAACCGCGGTGTTCAGCCCATGCTGGACGCTGTGATCGAGTACCTGCCCTCCCCGCTGGACGTTCCGGACGTTGTCGGCTCCAACCCCTCCAACGAGGAAGAGAAGCTGACCCGTAAGGCATCCGCTGAGGAGCCCTTCGCAGCACTGGCGTTCAAGGTTGCAGCTCACCCGTTCTACGGTCAGCTGACCTACACCCGTGTGTACTCCGGTACCGCAGCTCAGGGCCAGCAGGTTCTGAACTCCACCAAGGGTAAGAAGGAGCGCATCGGTAAGCTCTTCCAGATGCACTCCAACAAGGAGAACCCGGTTGAGGAGATCACCGCAGGTCACATTTACGCAGCGATCGGTCTGAAGGACACCACCACTGGTGACACCCTGTGCGACCCCGCACACCCGATCGTTCTCGAGTCGATGACCTTCCCCGACCCCGTGATCTTCGTGGCTATCGAGCCCAAGACCAAGGGTGACCAGGAGAAGATGTCCACCGCTATCCAGAAGCTTTCCGCTGAGGACCCCACCTTCACCGTTTCGCTGAACGAAGAAACCGGTCAGACCGAAATTGGTGGTATGGGTGAGCTGCACCTGGACATCATCGTTGACCGTATGAAGCGTGAGTTCAAGGTTGAGGCTAACGTTGGTAAGCCTCAGGTTGCTTACCGCGAGACCATCAAGAAGGCAGTCGAGAAGGTCGACTACACCCACAAGAAGCAGACCGGTGGTTCCGGTCAGTTCGCAAAGGTGCAGGTCTCCTTCGAGCCCCTGCCCCTGGATGGCGAAGAGCTGTACCTGTTCGAGGACAAGGTCACCGGTGGCCGCGTTCCTCGCGAGTACATCCCCTCGGTCGACGCTGGTATCCAGGACGCTATGAAGTTCGGTGTCCTCGCTGGCTACCCGATGGTGGGCGTGAAGGCAACCCTGATCGACGGTGCTTACCACGACGTCGACTCCTCCGAAATGGCGTTCAAGATCGCTGGTTCGATGGTCTTCAAGGAAGGCGCTAAGCGCGCTAACCCGGTCCTGCTCGAGCCGCTGATGGACGTTGAGGTTCGTACCCCCGAGGAGTACATGGGCGACGTTATCGGCGACCTGAACTCCCGCCGTGGCCAGGTTCGTTCCATGGAGGACGCATCCGGCGTTAAGATCATCAAGGCTATTGTGCCCCTGACCGAAATGTTCGGTTACATTGGCGACCTGCGTGGCAAGACCCAGGGTCGTGCAGTGTTCTCGATGGCATTCGATAGCTACGGCGAGGTTCCCAAGAACGTCGCTGACGAGATCATTCAGAAGAGCCGCGGCGAGTAATTTCCGCGTCTTGTCCGTGGGCCACGGGCCAAAAACCTGTGGCCCACGCCAAAATTTTCAATTAAATCCATTATTGAGAGCATGAACAGTTTCATCTCTGCGGCGTAATCCGCTATTGTAGACGCTAGACCGTTTTATAACGGGATGCGCCGGAGCGAAGATCCGCGTGCATGTTTTCAATCGTTCTAGGAGGAACACTCTTGGCTAAGGCTAAGTTCGAGCGCTCCAAGCCTCACGTTAACGTCGGTACCATTGGTCACGTTGACCACGGTAAGACCACCCTGACCGCAGCAATCTCCAAGGTTCTGGCTGACAAGTACCCGGACCTGAACGAGAAGCGCGACTTCGGTATGATCGACTCCGCTCCCGAGGAGCGCCAGCGCGGTATTACCATTAACATTGCTCACATCGAGTACCAGACCGAGAAGCGCCACTACGCACACGTTGACGCTCCCGGCCACGCTGACTACGTCAAGAACATGATTACCGGTGCGGCTCAGATGGACGGCGCAATCCTCGTGGTTGCAGCTACCGACGGCCCCATGGCACAGACCCGCGAGCACGTTCTGCTCGCTCGCCAGGTTGGCGTCCCCACCCTGCTGGTTGCACTGAACAAGGCAGACATGGTTGACGACGAAGAGCTCCTCGACCTCGTCGAGATGGAGGTCCGTGACCTCCTCTCCTCGCAGGAGTTCGACGGCGACAACGCTCCCGTTGTTCGCGTTTCCGCACTGAAGGCTCTCGAAGGCGACCCCGAGTGGGTTGCTAAGGTCGAGGAGCTCATGGACGCAGTCGACACCTACATTCCGGACCCCGTGCGTGAGAAGGACAAGCCCTTCCTCATGCCCATCGAGGACGTCTTCACCATCACCGGTCGTGGCACCGTTGTTACCGGTCGTGCAGAGCGCGGTACCCTGAAGATCAACTCCGAGGTCGAGATCGTCGGTATCCGCCCGATCCAGAAGACCACCGTTACCGGTATCGAGATGTTCCACAAGCAGCTCGACGAAGCATGGGCAGGCGAGAACTGTGGTCTGCTGCTCCGTGGTCTGAAGCGTGACGATGTCGAGCGTGGTCAGGTTGTCGTGGAGCCGGGCTCCATCACCCCCCACACCGAGTTCGAGGCAAACGTCTACATCCTCTCCAAGGATGAGGGTGGCCGTCACAACCCCTTCTACTCCAACTACCGTCCTCAGTTCTACTTCCGTACCACTGACGTGACCGGCGTTATCACCCTCCCCGAGGGCACCGAGATGGTTATGCCCGGTGACAACACCGAGATGACCGTTACCCTGATCCAGGAAATCGCAATGGAAGAGGGCCTCGGCTTCGCTATCCGTGAGGGTGGCCGCACCGTTGGTTCGGGTCGCGTTACCAAGATCATCAAGTAATTGCCGTAAATTTACGACAATTCGCTAAAGATCTGCCGGAGGGGAGACTCTCCATCAGGTAGCGATACTCAAGGACCCCCGCATCTGCGGGGGTCCTTTTGTTATGCCCTTTGCGGGTTGCTGAAGGCTGCAAAGAGGCAGGTGTATCCCTCTTGCCGGGAGAACCTCCTAACCACGTCCTGGGCGCTATAGACGCCCTTCAACAAGCTCTCAGCGCTTTTGTGCGGCAGAAACCCACGCTAAAAGATAAGGGAGAAGATTGGAGCCTCAGCGGTGAGGAGCCAATGGTGAGGAATCCTCAGAGCGGTAGCAGTATCGCACACCCGTGCCTCAGACCTGTAGCAGGGCATAGGGGAACAGATGCGCTGTCATTGGCTTACCGTTCTTGAATGTCCATACATTTTCAAGGCGCTGGCAAAAGGACGCGAGATAGACGTTGCAGATGCGAATAGGGTTTGCAGGCAAAGAAAAACGGTTCCCAGCCCAAAGGCTGGGAACCGCAATTCGAATGACTGCCCCTCGGAAGGGACATAGGTAATCCTACTACAGAATGCCGTAGGAATAGAAGCTATACGTGCTGATAGCTAGATGTTTTCCTCGTGGCGAGGCTCGTAGCCATGCTGAGGAGCCGGGGGCTGCTGCATCTGGACATTGCTCTGAGGGTACATACCCGGCTGATTCTGAGACGGCGGGAAGTCCTCAAGCTGCTCAGAACCCTGGTGCGGAGCTACCACATCCTGCTTATTCTGTCGCGCCAGCAGACGCCAGATAACGCCGGCAATGAGCAGAATAGAGATAATCAGCAGGGTCAGGGGGTTCAGACCGTTGAGCAAAATTGCCAGGTCGAGGGTGACTAGCGCAGTTGCAATATAGGTCCATACTCGGTCGAGCAGCAGAGCGCTCAGAAGAGTCAGGGCAATGCCGAGTACCAGCACCACGATATCCGGACCGTCAGCGGGAACTGCCCACGTTACCAGGGTGAGGAACACCTGCAGGCCCAAAGCCCAGTACAGAGGAGAATCCGATACCTGCGTATCTACAGGCCTCTTTGCGATGAAGTTCTTGAGGACCTTGGCTGCCACAACAGCCAGCATAATCAGGAGAGCAACCTCAAGAATGACGCTCAGGGGGTTGGACTTCGAGTAATCAATGACCAGACGGGCGATGAAGAGGCTGAACGCCGTGGTGCAGACAATCGGCAGGTTCTTCGCCTTGGTGACAGATACGAAGGACAGAGCACCCAGACCCCAGAGAAGTGCGTTGAGCTCCACCTGCCTGGGCTCAAAAACCAGCCCAACGAAAGTGTAGAATCCCAGCGTCGCCAGAGCGGGAATCATCAGCAGCGTATTGACCGGTGCATAGATACCCTGGCTCAGGGGACGACGAGACAGGAAACGCGCGTAAGGGGCACCCAACGGGCCGTGCATCGGCAAATCAACCATCGTATTACCAACCGGGACAGCGATGCGCGGACGAACATTAGCGTTCACACCGAAGACCTCAATCGGGAGCGTGACCTTCAGAACGAACAGGATGATGACGGCAATCAGAGCGTAGTAGCCCAGAAGAGTCATCTCCATTGTGCTTTCCCTCGTGTTGAAGAGATTCCACAGAGCACCGATGCAGAAAGTCGTGATGCTGATGGAGGCACCAATCTGCATGCGGGAGACCCTGAAGATAAGGGCAAGCACCCATACAGCGATGAAGATAGCAGGAGTTGCTACCGCGAACAGAAGATTATCAAAATCGCCAATGAAACGGCCTGCGCTCAGGACAGAACCAAGGGTGAAGAAAATCGCCGCCGCGTATGCTTCGTAGTTTCGCTTGGAGTACGCATAGAGTAGCACGCTGCACAGCGCCTGAACCGCCAGCAGTGCAAGTACGAGGAAGTCTACGAGCGATTCCTTCATATTGCCGGTAATCGCGAGCAGAATGACCGACCAGCAGATGGGGAATCGCGCAACGGTGAGTAGCTCCGAACGAATCGAAGAGCCAACCGGCATAAAGAAACCAAGCGCACCATAAACGACGGTTAGGAGCGCCGGCAGTGCTACAGCAATGTACTCCTTCTGCAAGTCGTACAGCAGGTAGTGTCGCGAGCCAATCGTCGCGATAAGCAGAGTCGCGTAGAACGCGATACGGACAAACATGACAAGCGTGGAGCGGAAGGAACCAACATCCGAAAGTCGTAGCGCGCGGGCCAGAATAAGAGCGCTCAGGACGCTCAAGAAGAGGACGGCACCCGAGAAGAGCGGGAAACCAACCCAGAATCGGCCATGTGCTCCGCCATCAGCATGGTTAGCTACGTACCCAACGAAGAGAGCAAAAACGCCCAAGAAGAGGTAGACCGACATCTCTACAAGACGGTAGCTTGCGTTCTGTACTGCAACGCCCTGAGAGAGGACAAAAGTCAGCAGCGCAATAGCGGCGCAGACCAACGCAAACATCAAAAGCGACTCAGAAGTCTGCATCTCAGGAATGAGAGCGAGGAAGAGCTGAATCATACCAATGGCATAACCGATGTTGCTCAGTACCGCTCCAGCGGTACGTGCCTCGGGAGCCTTAGCACTGACCAGATAGATGACTACAGCCGCGGCAAAGAAGAGGTAGAACGTTCCCTGGTTGCCAGGGGAGGCGTACATGCCAATAACAGGAATGAGCGCTACAAAACTCATGAGCACCAGAGGCTGAATTGCCTTGCGGTACAGCAAGAAGCTCACGATGCAGAGGACACCGATAACCCAGGGGGCGGGGAAGATACCTTGATTGCCTTCTGCGTAGGGAAGGAAGGCGCTCCAGCGCGTTGCGTAGGTAACGCTATCAGCGACGTGAGCAGTGTAGAAGGCATCAAGGAGAGCAAAGAAGGAGAAGAATACGCCGACGCATGCGTCAATTGCCGGCAACCACTCTATCTTGCGAGCGGGTTGGTGAATAGCTTCCTTCGCCCAGGGGATAGCCGGGGTGCTTTGCACCTGCTCGGGCTGTTCATCAGTAGCAGGAGCGGAACCAGCAATAGTCTTCTGCAGACGAGGAATAAACACGTAGGCAGAAATCAGGTTAACAACCAGAACAGAGACGAAGAAGATACTGGGGAACCACGGGCCGTGATCCGAGTCCATGATGAAGGAGAGAATGGACGCAATCGGGTAGATGCGTGCCTGGGCGTAGTAATCCGCCGTGCCGTTCAGCCAGGTGAACAGAATGGCGTGCACAGACATAACCGCAAAAGCAATACCCGCATCCGTGTAGCTCAGATCGTTGGTAAAGAAGAAAATGGCGACGGCAGTAGCCGGGACGAAAATACGGGAAGAATCAACAAGACCTTCGCGGATACCCTTCGGGGCAGCATTCGGGGCAAAGTGCAAGATCAAACCCAGAACAGTGGCAACGGCAGTCAGAGAAATGAAATACCAAACGAAAGGCAGAGCCGCCACCTTCGTAGCTGCCAACGAGTCTGAAACGATGAACGAAATCAGCAGGTACGCCATCACGCGGTTACGCATGAGGGCGCAGGCTCCAACAATGGCTGCAGTGCCAACCAGAGACGTGAGGAGCCAGATGTAGCGTCCTTCAGTCCAAATCTTGAGGACATAGATAGCAACGCCGGTCAGAGGAATAAACGCAAGACCCGTTGCTGCAAAAGAGTAGGAGGCAATACGCAGGCGCTCTACGAAACGGTAGGTGAGCAGGCCGGCTCCGTAGAAGACAATTGCTCCAAGCGCCATTGCGAGGACACGGAAGATAGCTGTTTCATCCTGAGAAGAAGTCACCGAGGTGACAAAAAGGCCCGCAGCACCAATGAGCAGGAGCGAACCAATGTACAGAACAATATTGAGGAAGATATCCTCATTGACTCGGCGTCGCTGCGCAGGAGGCTGAGGATACGGACCCGACAGGGACGGGGGAACGTACAAACCGAGACCTTGCGGCTGAGCATACTGAGGGCTCAGAGACGAAGAGTGAGAGCTAGAGGATGCCTGATGAGGTTGTGTCGGCTGAGACATGGTTTCTCCTTAGGCTGTAGTGATACTTCTACGATACGAGAGTCTTTAGAGCTAAAAGCTTTATTAAGAGCAATAAAGCGCATGGAACTTACTGAAAGTAGATTGAAAGCTCCCTGAGAGTTACATCGCGGGGGTATCCTTAGGTTGACAGAGGCAGTTAAGTGTTCTTAAGCACTTAACTTGTGTTCGTATTGCATCGGGGCTCTATCTCTGAGAGAATTGACGACGTTGTCAAAGCGTCTACCTGCACTAAAGGTAGGCCCACGTATGACCCGGTCCGAAGGATGACGGGACGAGTTTGTCTAGAAAATAGGCGACACGCCCGAGTTCGGGGGTCGGTACTCAGGCGGGGTGAGGAACCCGGCAAAGCCGGATTCAGTCCGTTCTGAGTGGCGCACGTGATGAATATATCGCGTTCCTTAAGCGCTATAACAAAGGGGCAAAAGCTCCGATACAGGGAATACATCAAGAAAGAGAGTCCGACAGATGGCGGGACAGAAAATCCGCATCCGTCTGAAGTCCTATGACCACGAGGTCATCGATTCTTCGGCACGGAAAATCGTCGAAACGGTCAAGGGCGCAGGCGCAACTGTAGTTGGCCCCGTGCCGCTGCCGACCGAGAAGAACGTCTACTGTGTTATTCGTTCTCCCCACAAGTACAAGGACAGCCGCGAGCACTTCGAGATGCGTACGCACAAGCGTCTGATCGACGTTGTTGATCCGACCCCCAAGGCTGTTGATGCCCTCATGCGTCTCGACCTGCCGGCAGACGTAAACATCGAGATCAAGCTGTAGAGGATCGCATCTAATGACTAACAAATTCGAGCGCCAGGTGAAGGGCCTGCTGGGCACCAAGCTCGGCATGACCCAGGTCTGGGACGAGGACGGCAAGTTCGTGCCCGTCACCGTCGTCAAGGCTGATTCTAACGTTGTTACCCAGATCCGTAACCAGGAAACTGACGGCTACGAAGCTGTTCAGATTGGTTTCGGTGCAATCGACTCTCGCAAGGTTACCAAGCCCCTGGCTGGTCACTTCGAGAAGGCCGGTGTTACCCCCCGTCGCCACATCGTCGAGCTGCGTACCGCAGACGCTTCTGAGTATTCCCTCGGTCAGGAACTGACCGTTGAGCTCTTCGAAGCAGGCCAGAAGGTCGACGTCGTTGGTAAGACCAAGGGTAAGGGCTTCGCAGGTGTTATGAAGCGTCACGGCTTCAAGGGTGTTGGCGCGTCTCACGGTCAGCACAAGAACCACCGTAAGCCCGGTTCCATCGGTGGCGCATCCTACCCCGCACGCGTGTTCAAGGGTATGCGCATGGCTGGCCGTATGGGCGCAGCACGTCACACTACCTTGAACCTGACTATCCAGGGTGTGGACGCAGAGAACAATGTCCTGCTGATCAAGGGCGCAATCCCCGGTCCCAAGGGCGGCGTTGTTCTGGTTCGTACCGCTGTGAAGGGAGCCTAATACATCATGGCTGTTAAGACCCTTAAGGTAGACCTGCCCGCAGAGATTTTCGACGCGCAGGCATCCGTGCCCCTGCTGCACCAGGTTGTCGTTGCACAGCTCGCTGCTGCACGCCAGGGCACCCACAAGACCAAGAAGCGCGGCGAGGTTTCCGGTGCAGGCCGTAAGCCCTTCAAGCAGAAGGGCACCGGTAACGCACGTCAGGGCTCCATCCGCGCACCGCACATGACCGGCGGTGGCGTTGTTCACGGTCCGACCCCGCGTAACTACGCACAGCGCACCCCCAAGAAGATGATCGCCGCTGCACTGCGCGGTGCTCTCTCCGATCGCGCTCGTCACGACCGCGTCCACGTTGTCGAGAACTTCATCTCCGGTGAAACCCCCTCGACCAAGGCTGCAAAGGCTGCATTCGCAGCTATCACCGAGCGCAAGAACATCCTTCTTGTGATTGCTCGTGCAGAGGACGTTGTGGCTCTGTCCGCACGTAACCTGGAGAACGTCCACGTTCTGTACGCAGATCAGCTCAACACCTACGATGTGCTGGTTTCTGACGACGTGGTCTTCACCAAGGCAGCATTCGATGCATTCGTTGCTGCAGCTCAGAAGAAGGAGGGCGCTAAGTAATGAGCGTTTCCACCAAGTCTGTATACGACGTGATCATCGCTCCCGTCGTTTCCGAGAAGAGCTACGGTCAGCTCGACGAAGGTAAGTACACCTTCGAGGTCGCAACCGATTCCAACAAGCTGGAAATCAAGCAGGCCATCGAGAAGATCTTTGACGTCAAGGTTGCTTCCGTCAACACCATCAACCGTCAGGGCAAGCGCAAGCGCACCCGTTTCGGTTGGGGCGCTCGCAAGAACACCAAGCGTGCGATTGTGACCCTCAAGGAAGGCACCATCGACATCTTCGGCGGTCCGCAGGCATAAGCCCCGCGGAGACCACTTTAACGAAGGAAGAAATATCTAAATGGGTATTCGTAAGTACAAGCCGACGACCCCGGGTCGCCGCGGTTCGAGCGTTGCTGATTTCTCCGAGATCACCCGCTCCACCCCGGAAAAGTCCCTGCTTCGTCCGCTTCACAAGACCGGCGGCCGTAACAACACCGGCCGCATCACCACCCGTCACAAGGGTGGCGGCCACAAGCGCCAGTACCGTCTGATCGACTTCCGTCGTCACGACAAGGACGGCGTTAACGCACGCGTTGCGCACATCGAGTACGATCCCAACCGTACCGCTCGCATCGCGCTGCTGCACTACTTCGATGGTTCCAAGCGCTACATCATCGCTCCGAACAAGCTCGCTCAGGGCGACATCGTCGAGTCCGGCCCCGCAGCTGACATCAAGCCCGGTAACAACCTGCCCCTGCGCAACATCCCCGTTGGTACCGTGATTCACTGTGTCGAGCTCCGCCCCGGTGGCGGCGCAAAGCTGGCTCGTTCCGCAGGTGCTTCTGTACAGCTGGTTGCTAAGGAAGGCAAGTACGGTCAGCTCCGTCTGCCCTCCGGCGAAATCCGCAACGTGGATGTTCGCTGCCGCGCAACCGTTGGTGAAGTTGGCAACGCTGAGCAGTCCAACATCAACTGGGGTAAGGCAGGCCGTAACCGCTGGAAGGGCATCCGCCCGACCGTCCGTGGTGTGGTCATGAACCCGGTTGACCACCCGCACGGTGGTGGTGAAGGTAAGACCTCCGGTGGTCGTCACCCGGTTAACCCCAACGGTAAGCCCGAGGGTCGTACCCGCCGTCCCAACAAGGAAAGCGACAAGCTCATCGTTCGTCGCCGTCGTACTGGCAAGAAGCGCTAAGGAGCCTGAAACATGCCTCGTAGTTTGAAGAAGGGCCCTTTCGTTGATCAGCACCTCTACCTGAAGGTTGCAGCTCAGAACGAGAAGGGCACCAAGAACGTAATCAAGACTTGGTCGCGTCGCTCGATGATTATCCCCGACATGCTCGGTCACACCATCGCAGTGTACGACGGTCGCAAGCACGTGCCGGTGTTCATCACCGAGTCGATGGTTGGTCACAAGCTCGGTGAGTTTGCTCCGACCCGCACTTTCCGCAGCCACGTGAAGGACGACCGTAAGGGTAAGCGTCGCTAATCGGTTCATACCGATAAGCTAACGTTTCCCTTTCGGCAATAGACGAAAGAGAGATAGGCAATGGAAGCCAAGGCATCAGCGCGTTTCGTTCGCGTTACGCCTATGAAGGCCCGCCGTGTCGTCAACCTGATCCGTGGTAAGCAGGCGGAAGAGGCTCTGGCGATTCTGAAGTTCGCCCCCCAGGCAGCTTCGGAACCGGTATACAAGATCGTTGCTTCGGCAGTAGCTAACGCTCGTCAGAAGGCAACCCAGCAGGGTCTGCCCTTCCGCGAGGAAGAGCTGTTCATCAGCGAAGCATTCGTGAACGAGGGCCCGACCATGAAGCGCATTCAGCCCCGCGCTCAGGGTCGCGCATACCGAATCAACAAGCGCACCAGCCACATCACCGTGGTAGTTGCTACCCCGGAGAAGGAGGAGGACCGCTAAATGGGTCAGAAAATTCACCCGAACGGTTTCCGACTGGGCATCACCACTGACCACGTCTCCAAGTGGTTCGCTGATTCCAACAAGCCCGGCGAGCGTTACGCTGACTTCGTCCGCGAGGACGTAAAGATCCGCGAGCTGCTGGCAAAGAACCTGGATCGCGCAGGCGTTGCAAAGGTCGAGATTGAGCGTACCCGTGACCGCGTGCGTGTGGACATCCACACCGCTCGTCCCGGTATCGTGATTGGCCGCCGTGGCGCAGAAGCAGACCGCATCCGCGGCGAGCTCGAGAAGCTCACCAACAAGCAGATTCAGCTGAACATCCTCGAGGTTGCTAACCCCGACCTCTCCGCTCAGCTGGTTGCACAGAGCATCGCAGAGCAGCTCGCATCGCGTGTTGCATTCCGACGTGCAATGAAGAAGGCAATCCAGTCCGCACAGCGTGCAGGCGCAAAGGGTATCCGTATCCAGTGCTCCGGCCGTCTGGGTGGCGCTGAAATGTCCCGTTCCGAGTTCTACCGCGAAGGCCGTGTGCCCCTGCACACCCTGCGTGCGAACATCGACTACGGCTTCTTCGAGGCTAAGACCACCTTCGGTCGCATCGGCGTGAAGGTCTGGATCTACAAGGGCGACCTGACCGACAAGGAGCTGGCAGCTCAGCAGGCAGCAAACAACCGCCGTGGCAACCGCCGCGATGGTGACCGCCGCCGCCAGGGCAACCGTGGTCCTCGTCGCGAGCGCCGCAACGAGAACGCTTCGGCAAAGGTCGAGGCCAAGACTGCAGAGAACGGTGAGGCATAAATGCTTATTCCCCGTCGAGTAAAGTACCGCAAGCAGCACCACCCCAAGCGTAGTGGTCTCGCAAAGGGCGGCACCGAGGTTAGCTTCGGTGAGTGGGGCATTCAGGCCCTGTCGCCCGCATACGTGACCAACCGCCAGATTGAGGCTGCACGTATCGCAATGACCCGTCACATCAAGCGTGGCGGTAAGGTCTGGATCAACATTTATCCCGACCGTCCGCTGACCAAGAAGCCTGCTGAAACCCGTATGGGTTCCGGTAAGGGTTCGCCCGAGTGGTGGGTCGCAAATGTCAAGCCGGGTCGAGTCATGTTTGAACTCTCCGGTGTGTCCGAAGAAGTGGCTCGCGAGGCAATGCGCCTGGCAATCCACAAGCTCCCGATGAAGGCACGTGTTGTGCGTCGCCGCGAAGGTGGTGAATAAGCGAGATGGCAGTAGGATCCAAGGACCTGAGCATCGATAAGCTCGCAGAGCTCTCCAACGAAGAGCTGGCTGCAAAGCTGAGCGAAGCGAAGAAGGAACTCTTCAACATCCGCTTCCAGGAAGTCACCGGTCAGGCTAACGCAGGTCGTCGCCGCACTATCAAGCGCGACATCGCACGTATCTACACCGTGCTGCGTGAGCGCGAGCTCGGTATTCGTCCCGCAACTGAAGGTGAGTCCAAGTGAGTGAAGTAAAGAACGAAGAGCGCGGCTACCGCAAGACCCGCCGCGGCTACGTTGTCTCCGACAAGATGGACAAGACCGTTGTCGTCGAGGTCGAGGACCACGTGAAGCACGCACTGTACGGCAAGGTCGTTCGCCGTAGCTCCAAGATCAAGGCACACGACGAGCAGAACACTGCTGGTATCGGTGACCTCGTTCTGATTGCAGAGACCCGTCCGCTGTCCGCTTCCAAGCGCTGGCGTATCGTGGAGATCATCGAGAAGGCTAAGTAAGCCCTCTTCATGACTCTCTGCTAGAGCAGTAAAAGAACCCCCTCTCCTACTTCGGTAGGAGAGGGGCTCTTTGCGTTTAACCTTTGTTCGGGAAAAACTAGGGCGGGCGCCTTATGGCATGGGCTAATAACAGACGCTAAGACAACATTTGTCATAAATGTCTTGATATGTCATACGAGAAAACAATATTCTTCTCTCGATTTGATGACGCAATCCATGAGTAGACGCTGCTAGAGAAGAAAGCCCATGTAGAGGCGGAATTGTGGAGGAAAAGTGAAAAGTAAGACGTGAGTAAGGCGCCTGGGGTCTGCGAAATCCGATGAGCAGCACTTGAAAACAACCTGATTAGGGACTTATTATCAACTTTATAGTTGCTTAGCGTAACCTTGCCTAATAATCAGTCGGGTGGCTTTGCACCTTCCGGAGGTTGCACGACCTTTGGAGAAGTACCACTACACATCATCGAGGATCAGCATGACTTCTTCACCCAAGCCCTCACGTAAGCTGCTCGCCATTGCTGGCGCACTTTCCGTTGTCGCAGGTTCTTTCGCTGCGGTTCCCGCTACCTTTGCGGCAAACGTCTCCGCATCCGTTCCCGGCGGGAACTCCCAGAACTCCGCTGAGGAATGCCGCCACATTGCAATGAGCGCTACCCAGTACCAGGGCCTGCCCGGCCAGTACCAGCTGGCATACTCGGCAGCAACCTCCTCCCTCTACACTTCCTTCTCCTCCGGCCGCCCGCCGATTCTGACCGGTGGCGTCGGCACCTGGAACGTTGCATCCACCCCGAGCCTTGCTACTGTCTACCAGTTCCCGACCACGGACTTCACCGCACGTGGTGCTACCGCACCGACCGGCAAGCAGATTGAATCTCCCTACGGTATTGCCTACGACGAAGCAACCGGATACGTATGGGTGACCCAGACCCGCGTCAACAAGGTATCTGTCTTCGATCCCGCGACCAACAAGATTATCTGGAGTAGTGCAGAAGGCGACGTCAACCACCCCCGCGAGGTACGCATCGACCCCTCTAGCGGCAAGGTCTTTGTATCTGGCTCCGGCGGCATTAGCGTCTTCGACACCACCCAGCACACCCTGGTCAAGAAGATTGAATTCACCGATGCCAAGGGCGAATCTGACATTGCAATGAACATGCACGTAGACTCCGCTGATGGCAAGCTCTACGCACCCTCCCTGAGTGCCGGCACCGTGAAGGTGATCGACACCAAGAGCTACGAAGTCGAGAAGACCATTCAGCTGCACAAGGAAAATGCTGAAGCTGCTCTGAACCCCTCGGACGTCACTATCGACAAGTCCCTGAAGGAAATCTACGTCAGCACCCAGGGTGACCGTAAGGGCACTAACTCCGGTATCACCGTCTACGACCTGGAAACTGGTGCCTACAAGAAGACCATTCCCTTCGGCAACCAGGCCCTCGCCCTCGCCTCCGACGAAGCCCGTGACCTGCTGTACGTGACCGATTACGGTACCGGCAACGTCGGTGTTGTTGATGCACGAACCGGCACCGTTGTTTCTCAGGTGTCTACCGGTGCGACCAGCGGCGCAAATGATGTTCTGGTCACCGCAGACGGCAGTGCATACGCTGTAGCACGCAGCATTGAAGGCGCTTCCGCTATCGAAACCGACTACACCATCGATAAGACCACCGGCGAATACCGCACCTCTAGCACCGAGCCCAAGGGTAAGGACAACGCGGACTCCCCGATTACTCCCGGCGTCATGGTGAAGATCAACACCACCGTTGAAACCAGCGCGAAGCCTGCTGCACAGACTTCTTCTGAAGAACTGGTGAAGACCTACGCCGACGGCGCAAAGCTCTACGCAGTGAAGGACTGGACCACCGGTGAAACCCTGAAGCTGCGTGGTGAAGGTTTCAAGACTCAGGACGGTTCGAAGGGCTCCGTGCTCGCCGTTAAGCTGAACAAGGGTCGTATCTCCGCGAAGGAAGAGCCGAAGTTCAACGGCGTTGAGGGCAACAGCGCAGGTGTTTGGGCGTACATCCAGGCAGATGAAAACGGTAACTTCACCGCTGAACTGCCGTACCCGACCACCGAGAACTCCAACCTGACGGAAAATCTGAAGAGCGGCGATAAGGTATCGGTCTTCCTGCTCTCCGGCTCCATTGTTGAAGGTGACACTCCTCGCGGTGGTGAAGCGCTCTCCGCAACTGTTGCAGAGAAGAAGGCAGACACCGCTGAGACCTGCGCACCGGCAGAAACCACCCAGGTCGCTGCTACTCCTTCTGGCGTGACTACCACTTACCCTGCCGGCACTAAGCTGAGCCTGCCGGATAGCGAACAGCCCACTCCGGCTCCGAGCGAGTCTGCTAAGCTTGAGCCGACCACTCCGGCTCCGAGTGAGTCTGCTAAGCCTGAGCCGACTACTCCGGCTCCGAGCGAGTCTGCTAAGCCTGAGCCGACTACTCCGGCTCCGAGCGAGTCTGCTAAGCCCGAGCCGAGCACCCCGGCACCCTCCGAAAGCGCAAATTCCAATGAGGTTGTGCACGAGTACAAGGACGGCGCTAAGGTCTACTTCCCCAAGACTTGGGACGGCCAGAAGCTGACCTTCCGCGGTGAAGGCTTCAAGACTCTGGACGGTAAGGGCTCCGTTATCGCCGTCAAGCTGAACAAGGGCGCTATTTCTGCGAAGGTAGAGCCTAAGCTCGAAGGCGTTGAAGGCAATAGCGCAGGCATCTGGGCATACATCAAGGCGGACGAAAACGGTAACTTCACCGCAACCATCGACCGCCCCACCGTGGCAAACTCTAACCTGACTGAAGAACTGAAGACCGGCGATAGCGTTGCTATCTACCTGCTCTCCGGTTCCCTGACCGAGAACGATAACGTGCGCGGTGGTGTGGCTGCAGAATACACCTTCAGCGTTGACAACCAGGCACCTGCACCGAAGGCATCCGAATCGGCTAATGCACCTGTAACTAACCCCTCTGAGGCGCCTTCCGCACCGGCAGACTCCAAGGAACAGGTAAAGGAAAACGCTAAGGATCAGTCCAAGGCTCCCGCGGATTCTTTGAAGTCTGATGCTCAGAAGAAGGACAGCACTGCACCGAAGACCTCCGGCTCTTCGTCGCAGAACGTCACCTCTTCCAACAACGGCTCCACCGCTTCGAGCTCCTCGAAGTCTTCGCTGGCTAACACCGGTGCTTCGGGCGTCGTCGTTGCTGCAGGAATCGGCGTTCTTGCCCTGGTCGTTGGCGCAACCGTGCTGGTAGCACGTCGCCGCAAGGCATAGCCCGTACCCCACGGCAGCCCACGATACTACCGCTTGGCGGTAGCGAAAGAGGTAGAGCGGGATCTGCTAGATATTCAAGAACCCGCTTGACTCTCTGAAACTGCCGATAGACGCTGAAAGGGGCGGTACCCATCGAACCGATGGGTACCGCCCCTATCGTTTTGCCTATACGTCTGTATTCGAGCGGAAGGCCTAGACCAGGATCAGAAGTAGTAGCGGGGGAGAGCGGAAGAGAAGCGGAGGAAGGGTGAAGCGCACCCTCTGCGCTCGCCCGCCCTTATTTGACGAGTTAACAGCCTGAAGAATGAAGTGCGGGATTCTAACGCCTCAAATACGAAGAAAACCCGCACCGAAGTGCGGGTTTAGTGTCAAAGCGAGGTTCGGTCCCTAGACAAACGGATTAGCGAGGAAAAAGGGACCCAAGAAATCTGTCCGATAAGGACCGAACCTCTTGTTTGACGCATGCGTCTCTTCTATTATGGTACATCTCGCTGATTTTCGCACCTTGAATCGCGATTTTTGCTAAAAAACTTGATTTTTGAAAAAACAACCCTTAATTTCTAAATTTTTAAGCAGATTTTTTCAGAACGCTGTTTTGAGGGGGTCAGAGGTGAAGAAATATTACAAAATCTATGGCTCTGGTCGACTCGATATAAGTCTTTTAGTTCTAGAAGATGCCGATAGTTCTAGATATATGTCTTTTATGCTAATTATGTTTAGATTGTAAAGCTTTCATGGGGTAAATTTGCCCCGCTCAGAGCCGGAGGGGAGAACAGCTCCGGATGCCAATATAGGACCTCTTGAGGATGAATTTCGTAGTGCATGGACTGCACTAGAAAAGCCTCAAAATGGTGGGCAAAGCGTAAGATATACAGCAGAAAGCTCCGGATGCTAAGCCCGCAAAATATAAGGTGAGCTAGCCTCCAAACTACACAACTCTGGAGATACTTATGGTTCCCCCTGTCGCAGGAGAAGAGCAGAAGAACGTGCCGGATGCTAAGCGTTTTTCCGTGGATCGTTCCGCGGGACTTGCTGGCCAGTATCAAGTGGCATACAACCCTGAAGAGAACGTTCTTTTTGTAAGTGGAAGCTATAACCACACAAAGACCCACGGCACTCTCTGCGCCACAATTGCTCGCATAAACGCGGATACCCCGCAGATTGAGCAGACGGCTACTCTGCCCGTTATCCCGGAAAATAACCCCGAACTAGCAAACCTCTTCCAGGTTCAAGCTGCCTATGGGTTAGCCGCAGACAATGAACGGGGGCTTCTCTGGACCGGAGGAACCCGCACAAACTCGGTTACCGCATACTCCCAAAAGGACCTATCGCGCGTATGGGATTCTCTCGTTCTAGAAGTAGAGATGCTGACTCCGCGTGAGCTATACGTCGCACCCAACGGTGCCGTACTCGTTACCGGAATGGGCGGCTACCAGGTGATTTCTGCACCCACCGCAGAGGGGGAACGTAGGGTTAGCCCCCTTCAAGGGGAAGGCCCTGCCATGCTACTAGGACCCGTAGCGGACGAAAGCCGTAGCCTCCTGTACATCCCGAATATTATGCGAGATGAAATCTGGGTTGTGGATATGAATACCTGGGAGCTTGCACGCAAGCTGCCCGTAATTGGCGGGGAAGACGCCAATACTCCAGTCGGTGTTCACGGTGTGGAGATTGATTCGACGCGCGGTGAACTATATGTCTCTGCGCAAGGGCGCGAGGGTAAGAATGGCGGTCTGTATGTTCTGAGCTTTGAGGGTGAGCACCTCGCTTATCTTCCGTTCGGAAAGATGCCCACCGATATCTTGCTCGATGCAGAACGTCACCTGCTCTATGTTGCTGATTTCGGTGGCAAGGGGGAGGCGGCAGTTGCTGGTGGCGGAACTGTTACCGTCATTAATACGCTCAATCGAGCCATTATTGACACCGTGCAGGTGGCTCCCACCCGCATTAACCACCAGGTCCTGTTGAAGGACGGGAGTGTTATTGCTGTCGATAAAGCAGGAGACTACCCCGCAGCTGAGGTTCCCTACGTGCTGGATGCAAACTCTGGCGAATACTACGAGGCTGCAGAAGAGACTCGACCGGGAGAACCTCCTCGCCCTATCGTTCGTGACGGTATCGCGAAAGTATATATGCCCTAGCTGATGAGTGAAGAGCGACTGAGAGCAGCTGATATATCAACGTAGTGCGTGCCGCGCTCTAGCCGCGCTCTAGCACTGTGCGTATGTCTGAGAGGTGGGGAGTAGGACCGGGGTGGTCTCTTGCCAGTACTGCGGCAAGTCTGTCGTGGAGGGACATTAAAGCGTAGTAAAATATTAATATCTATCTTCTTTGTTTGACACATTGTTTGATAGATTTCTCGAGGCCCCTTCAGTTTCTTATGCGTCAGGAACTACACGAAGGGGCCTCCTGCTTTAAGTGTCAAATAAGGGGCCTTCTCAATCGATGGTGATGTGGGGTATGGGGTTTTTGCTCTCTAAGCCCGGCTATCCCCAGAGATAGGGTGGAAGAGACTGAAATCATAGTCGGCAAACTCTTGCGCTACATACCTGCTTCCTGTACAGTGTTAAGACTGTGTGGCTGTATCCAAATAGCCGCACAACCACGGGCTTCTCGTGCCAGTGCATAATGCCGCTATTTACGGGTGGGATACGCCCGCTTCACGCGGGTCCAAATGCTTCTGGCATGGGTTTGCCCCAGGCGTTTCCGCTAACCCCTTCCATAGAGTTGGGGCCCGGGGCGTCAACCAATCCCGTAAAAATGTTCCGCAAGGCTGGCTCGCGCCTAAAGCGAGTCGGAACCGGCGAGACGACAGGAGAAATATGATTCAGCAGGAGTCGCGACTGAAGGTCGCCGACAACACTGGTGCGAAGGAAATCCTGACCATCCGTGTTCTCGGTGGTTCCTCGCGTCGCTACGCAGGCATTGGCGACATCATTGTCGCAACCGTCAAGGATGCAATCCCCGGCGGTACCGTAAAGAAGGGTGACGTTGTCAAGGCAGTCGTCGTCCGCACCAAGAAGGAAACCCGTCGTCCCGACGGCTCCTACATCAAGTTCGACGAGAACTCCGCAGTGATCCTGAAGAACACTGATGGTGATCCCCGTGGTACCCGTATCTTCGGCCCCGTGGGTCGTGAGCTTCGCGACAAGAAGTTCATGAAGATCGTTTCGCTGGCTCCGGAGGTGCTCTAATTCATGGCTAAGATCAAGTCCGGCGACCTGGTTCAGGTTATTTCCGGTGCAGATAAGGGCAAGCAGGGCAAGGTTCTGAAGGTTCTCCCCAAGGAAAACCGCGTGATTGTTGAGGGCGTCAAGGTCGTCACCAAGCACACCAAGGCTAACCCCCTGACCGGCGCAGCAGGCGGCATTCAGAAGGTTGAGGCACCGATCCACGTTTCTAACGTTGCGATTGTTGACCCCGAGACCAAGAAGCCGACCCGTGTTGGTTTCCGCCTCGAGACTGTAGAGCGTGACGGCAAGGAGCGCACCGTTCGCGTGCGCGTTGCTAAGCGTTCGGGTAAGGACATCTAATGACCGAAACCAAGATCACCCCCCGCTTCAAGACCAAGTACGCTGAGGTCGTCGTTCCCGCTCTGCAGGAAGAGTTCAAGTACGAGAACGTCATGCAGACCCCGAAGATCGTTAAGGTCG
The DNA here is from genome assembly GCF_015265375.1 of Rothia sp. (in: high G+C Gram-positive bacteria). Classification (GTDB taxonomy): domain Bacteria; phylum Actinomycetota; class Actinomycetes; order Actinomycetales; family Micrococcaceae; genus Rothia. The sequence goes on along the minus strand of NZ_JABZXW010000002.1, from coordinate 48,507 downwards.
TCGTAAACATGGGTGTTGGCGAGGCAGCTCGCGACGCAAAGCTCATGGACGGCGCAATCCGCGATCTCACCGCAATCACCGGTCAGAAGCCGATTGTTACCCGCGCTAAGAAGTCCATCGCACAGTTCAAGCTGCGCGAAGGTATGCCCATTGGTGCACACGTCACCCTGCGTGGCGACCGCATGTGGGAATTCCTGGACCGCCTCGTCACCCTGGCACTGCCCCGAATCCGCGACTTCCGCGGTCTCTCGGACCGCCAGTTCGACGGTAACGGTAACTACACCTTCGGTCTGACCGAGCAGTCCATGTTCCACGAAATCGATCAGGACTCGATCGACCGCGTGCGTGGTATGGACATCACCGTGGTGACCTCCGCGAAGACCGATGACGAAGGCCGTGCAATCCTGAAGGCACTGGGCTTCCCGTTCAAGACCAACTAACGACTACGTTGTAGGTCCAGACCCCGTTACCGCGGGGTAGGGAAACCACAACGAGGAAGGGCAAAAGCCCACAATGACTATGACTGATCCGGTCGCAGATATGCTGACCCGTTTGCGTAACGCAAACTCCGCATACCACGACACCGTATCCATGCCCTACTCCAAGCTGAAGTCTCGCATTGCTGAGATCTTGAAGGCTGAGGGCTACATCGCCGACGTGAAGGTTGAGGATGCAAAGGTCGGCAAGACCCTGACCCTCGTCCTCAAGTACGGTCCGTCCCGCGAGCGTTCCATCGCTGGCGTGCGTCGTATTTCCAAGCCGGGCCTGCGTACCTACGCAAAGTCCACCAACCTGCCCCAGGTTCTGGGCGGCCTCGGCATCGCAATCCTGTCCACCTCTTCGGGTCTGCTCACTGACAAGCAGGCTGCGAAGAAGGGCGTGGGCGGCGAAGTCATCGCTTACATCTGGTAGTCGGTTAGAAGAGAAAGGAAGAGAATAATGTCACGTATTGGACGTCTCCCCATCTCGGTTCCCGCCGGCGTTGAGGTTAAGGTCGATGGCAACCTGGTCACCGTTAAGGGCCCCAAGGGCGAGCTCTCCCACAAGGTAGCTTCCCCCATCACCGTGGCTCTGAACGAAAACGAGATCGTTGTATCTCGTCCGAACGACGAGCGCCTGTCTCGCTCGCTGCACGGTCTGACTCGTACCCTGATTCAGAACCTGATTATCGGCGTTACCTCCGGCTACGAGAAGAAGCTGGAAATCGTTGGTACCGGTTACCGTGTGACCCCGAAGGGTAACGACCTGGAGTTCGCTCTGGGCTACTCCCACCCGATCAACATCACCGCTCCCGAGGGTATTACTTTCGCAGTGGAGGGTGCTAACAAGCTGACCGTGTCGGGTATCGACAAGCAGCTCGTTGGTCAGGTTGCAGCAAACATTCGTGGTCTGCGTAAGCCCGATCCCTACAAGGGTAAGGGTGTTCGCTACGCAGGTGAGCACATCCGCCGCAAGGTCGGAAAGGCTGGTAAGTAAACATGGCTATCAAGTCGAAGGCAGCGCAGCGTGCACGTCGTCACGCTCGCATCCGCAAGTACGTTTCGGGTACCGCTGCGCGTCCGCGCCTGTGCGTCACCCGTTCGACCCGTCACATGTTCGTTCAGGTTATCGACGATGTCAAGGGCGTAACCCTGGCATCCGCTTCCACCATGGAAGCAGAGCTGCGTGCAGCTGACCTGGACAAGACCGCTAAGGCAAAGCGCGTTGGTGAGCTCGTTGCAGAGCGTGCCAAGGCAGCTGGTGTTGAGGCAGTCGTGTTCGACCGCGGTGGTAACAAGTACCACGGCCGTGTTGCAGCCGTTGCTGACGGTGCACGCGAGGGAGGTCTTGCACTCTAATGAGCGAGCAGAACGTAAAGGAAACTCAGGTGAGCGAAGCAGTAGTAGCTGAAACCGCTGAGACCTCCAACCAGCGCGAGGAGCGCCGCAACAACCGCGGCGAGCGTCGTGGCCGTGGTGAGCGCCGTAACAACCGCGCTCGCGAGGAGGAGAAGGACAAGTACATCGAGCGCGTTGTGACCATCAACCGCGTTTCCAAGGTCGTCAAGGGTGGTCGTCGCTTCAGCTTCACCGCACTGGTCGTCGTTGGTGACGGTAACGGACTGGTCGGCGTTGGCTACGGTAAGGCTAAGGAAGTTCCCGCAGCAATCTCCAAGGGTGTCGAGGAAGCAAAGAAGAACTTCTTCCGCGTTCCCCGCATCGAAGGCCGCACCATCCCGCACCGCGTGCAGGGTGAGGCAGCTGCAGGCGTTGTGATGCTCCGTCCGGCAACCGCTGGTACCGGTGTTATCGCAGGTGGCCCCGTGCGTGCAGTACTCGAGTGCGCAGGCATTCACGACGTGCTGTCCAAGTCGCTCGGTTCCTCGAACCAGATCAACATCGTTCACGCAACTGTTGCAGCACTCAAGGAGCTCGAGGAGCCCCTGGCAGTGGCAGCCCGCCGTGGCCTGCCCACCGATGAGGTTATCCCCAGCTACCTGCGCAACACCAAGTCTGAAAAGGCAGGTGCGTAGTAATGGCCAAGCGTATTCAGCCCAGCGACGCAAAGCTGGAAATCACCCAGGTCAAGTCCTATGTTGGTCAGAAGCAGAACATGCGCGACACCCTGCGTTCCCTGGGCCTCAAGCGCCCCGGCAACAAGGTAGTCCGCACTGCTGACCCCGTCACCGTTGGCATGGTTAACACCGTTGCTCACCTGGTGAAGGTTGAGGAGGTCAAGTAAAGATGGCAGAAGCTATCAAGATTCACGATCTGCGCCCGGCACCGGGTGCCCACAAGGCAAAGACCCGCGTTGGCCGCGGTGAAGGCTCCAAGGGTAAGACCGCAGGTCGCGGTACCAAGGGTACCAAGGCACGTTACCAGGTTCGTGCAGGCTTCGAAGGCGGCCAGCTGCCGCTGCACATGCGCCTGCCGAAGCTGCGCGGCTTCAAGAACCCCTTCCGCACCGAGTACCAGGTTGTTAACCTGGACCGCATCCAGGAACTGTTCCCCAACGGTGGCGACGTTACCGTCGAGGCACTGGTTGCTAAGGGTGCCGTTCGTAAGAACGAGCTCGTGAAGGTTCTGGGCAACGGCGAAATCTCCGTCAAGGTGAACGTTGTTGTCGACAAGGCATCGGCTTCCGCTATCGAGAAGATCGAGGCCGCTGGCGGTTCTGTAACCGTTAAGTAGTCTTCAAGACGAGAAAGCCCCCGTTCGTACGCTGTACGGCGGGGGCTTTTTGCTGCCTGAAAAGATTCACAACAGGGTCATATTCCTGTATTCGTATATTTGAACGCTTGGTGTACGCCACATTTGGTGTTCAAAAATCACGCTAAGAGAATATAAAAGCTACATAATCTGCTAGGGAGTTATCGTTACTCGCTCCAAACACGATAGACTGGAAGATGTGTTTACTGCGCCCTAAAACTCTTTGAGAGGGTTGGGCGCCCCATAGACTTACAGGAGGACATGTGCTGAGCGCATTCGGGCGAGTCGTCAAGACCGCCGATTTGCGGCGTAAGCTGCTGTTTACCCTGGCAATGATTGTGCTGTACCGCGTGGGCACTTTCATCCCCGCGCCAGGCGTTTCCTACGGAAATGTACAGCAGTGTCTGAACGCCAATGTTACGAGCGGTGGCGTCTACGATATCGTCAACCTCTTCAGTGGTGGCGCACTGTTGCAGCTTTCGATCTTTGCCCTCGGCGTGATGCCGTACATTACCGCGTCCATTATCATCCAGCTGTTGCGCGTGGTTATCCCGCGCTTCCAGGAACTGCACGATGAAGGCGCGCAGGGTCAGGCAAAGCTCACCCAGTACACCCGTTACCTGACCATCGCCCTTGCCCTGCTGAACGCAACCACCATCGTCTCGATGGCACGCTCCGGCGTTCTGCTGGGTAACTGCCCCGGCATCATCCCCCAGGACGACGTACTGCACATCCTGCTGATTATCGTCACCCTGTGTGCGGGTACCACCGTCATCATGTGGATGGGCGAGCAGATTACCGAGCGTGGCGTCGGCAACGGCATGTCCCTGCTGATCTTCACCTCCATCGCTTCCTCCTTCCCGAGCGCTCTGGGCTCCATCCAGCGCACCCACGGTTGGGGTATCTTCGCGGCTGTCTGCGGTATTGGCCTGCTGGTCATGCTTGCCGTGGTTTACGTGGAACAGTCCGTTCGCCGTATTCCCGTGCAGTACGCAAAGCGCATGATTGGTCGACGCACCATTGGCGGCACCAGCACCTACATCCCGCTGAAGGTCAACATGGCCGGCGTGATCCCGCTGATCTTCGCCTCCTCTCTGCTGACCCTGCCCGGTCTGATTGCCCAGTTCAACACCCCCACCAACGGCTCCACCCCGCCGGACTGGGTTAACTGGATCAACGCATACCTGGTGCGTGGCGACCACCCGCTGTACATTGCTCTCTACTTCTTCATGATTATTGGCTTCGCCTACTTCTACGTGGCGGTCACCTTCGACCCGGTGGAAGTAGCGGACAATATGAAGAAGTACGGTGGCTTCATCCCCGGTATTCGTGCCGGCAAGCCCACCGAGCGTTACCTCAGCTACGTACTCAACCGAATTACGTTGCCTGGCGCACTTTACCTGGGTGTAATTTCCATGATTCCCCTGGTAGCGCTTATCCTATTCAACGCAAACCAGAATTTCCCGTTCGGCGGCGCCTCGCTGCTGATCGTGGTGGGTGTTGGTCTTGATACTCTCAAGCAGATCAACGCTCAGCTCCAACAACGAAACTACGAAGGACTGCTCCGATGAACCGTCTGCTCATCGTCGGCCCTCCCGGTGCAGGTAAGGGCACCCAGGCCGTCAAGATTGCTGAAGCGCTGAAGATTCCCGCGATTTCCACCGGTGATATCTTCCGCAAGAACATCAAGGAAGAGACCGAGCTGGGCAAGGAAGCGAAGTCGTACATCGACTCCGGCAACCTGGTTCCCGACTCCGTCACCAACAACATGGTGCGCGCACGCCTGGAGGAAAGCGACGTCGTCAACGGCTTCCTGCTCGACGGCTACCCCCGCAACACCTCCCAGGTGCACGAGCTGGACTCCATCCTCGAAGCCAAGGGCGAGAAGATCGACCGCGTTCTCCTGCTGGTTGCAGACAACGACGAACTCGTCGAGCGTCTGCTCAACCGCGCAGCAGAGCAGGGTCGCACCGATGACAACGAAGAGGTCATCCGTCACCGCCTGAAGGTCTACGAAGAAGAGACCGCACCGCTGATCGCAATCTACCGCGAACGCGGCATCGTCAAGGAAGTTAACGGCCTCGGCGAGATTGCTGAAGTCACCGAGCGCATCCTCGACGCTCTGAAGTAATCTTCTGCTGTACCCCCGCAATTTGGGATGCATGATGCATCACAAAGACTTGCGGGGGTACAGTGCTGTCTGTAGAGTTCTAAGCTTGGGCGTACCGCCCCACATACCTAAGGAGTCAGAATGGCACGAGTCGAAATCAAAACCAACGCACAGCTTCAGCAGATGGCTCGTGCAGGCGTCATTACCAGCCGTGCACTCGATGCGGCAGTGGCGGCAGCCCGCCCCGGCGTAACCACCGCAGAGGTGAACGCCGCCTTTGAACGCACCATGCTGGAGCTGGGTGGCACCTCCAACTTCTACGGCTACTACGACTACCCGGCGACCGTATGCACATCCGTCAACCACGAGGTTGTTCACGGCATCCCCGGCGACTACGTGCTCAAGGACGGCGATATTCTCTCCATCGACGGTGGCGCATACGTCATCGACCCCGCTACCAACCGCCAGTGGCACGGTGACTCGGCGCGCACCGTACTGGTTGGTGACAACATAAGCGAAGCCCGCGCGGAGCTCTCCGCCGTCACCCGCGAGGCGATGTGGCACGGCATTGCCGCTCTGGCAACCGCAAAGAAGGTCGGCGAAATTGGTCTTGCCATTGAAGCATACGTGACCGAAGAATACGGCGATAAGTACGGCATCATTGAAGACTACGTGGGTCACGGTATCGGCTCCCAGATGCACATGGCACCGGACGTACTGAACTATGCAGTGCGTGACATGGGCCCGAAGATCAAGCCCGGCATGGCTTTCGCCATCGAACCGATGCTCGTCACCGGTTCCATCGAGACCAAGGTACTCTCTGACGACTGGACCGTTGTGACCGTTGACGGCTCCGATGCATGCCAGTGGGAGCACTCCGTTGCTGTGCACAGCGAAGGCATCTGGGTCCTGACCGCAGAAGATGGCGGCGCAAGCGAACTTGCTCGCTTCGGCGTAACCCCGGTTCCGATCCCCGCCTAAGTCCCACCACTGGGGGAGGGGAACCCACCTTTAGCTGCCCCACCTCCACCCGAAGAAACCGGCGAATCCGGTCTGGTGCGTGATAGCGCATCCGAAAGCATCCACATCACAAGGAAGAAGCTCCATGAGCGAAACTCTCAACAGCAGCGAGGCATCCGCGCCCGCTGCGACCAAGGTGCCGGTTGAAATCTCGAACGTTCGCCCCGCACCCGGCCAGATTGCCCTGAAAGCACCGCGCCGTGCGAAGCCGCCCAAGCACATCGCTGACTTCGATATGGCTGGCCGCCGCGAATTTCTGAAGGAACTGGGCTACCAGTCGTTCCGTGCGTCCCAGCTGTCCAAGCACTATTTTGAGCGTCTGGTCACTGACCCCGCAGAGATGACTGACCTGCCGGCTAAGGACCGCGAGCAGATGGTTGCCCAGGCGATGCCGCAGCTTCTGACCCCGGTCCGTACCCTGGAAGCTGACGGTGGCGACACCCTGAAGGTTGTGCACCGCCTCTTTGACGGTGCGCTCATCGAGTCCGTCATCATGCGCTATGACAACCGTGTGACCATGTGCATCTCTTCGCAGGCTGGCTGCGGTATGAACTGCCCCTTCTGTGCAACCGGTCAGCAGGGTTTGACCCGTAACCTGTCCACTGCAGAAATTGTGGAGCAGGTCATTGCCGGTGCCCGCTACCTGAAGCAGATGAAGGGCCTGGAAGAAGCAGAAGGCGGTTCTGAGGATACTCGTCCGCTGCGTGTTTCCAACATTGTCTTCATGGGTATGGGTGAGGCGCTCGCTAACTACAAGGCAACCATGGGTGCTGTGCACCGCCTGATTGACCCTTCGCCCGAGGGCCTCGGTATTTCTGCTCGTGGTCTGACCATGTCGACCGTGGGTCTGGTGCCCGGCATTCGTAAGTTTGAGCTGGAGAAGCTGCCCATTACTTTGGCGCTGTCTCTGCACGCTCCGGATGATGAGCTGCGTGATGAGCTAATCCCGATTAACCAGCGTTGGAAGGTTGACGAGACTCTGGACGCTGCGTACGACTACTACCGTACGACCGGCCGCCGCGTCTCCATTGAGTACGCGCTGATTCGCGATATTAACGATCAGGGCTGGCGTGCGGATCTGCTCGGTAAGAAGCTGGCGCAGCGCGGCCGTGGTTGGGTGCACGTGAACCCGATTCCGCTGAACCCGACCCCGGGTTCGAAGTGGACGGCATCCCGTAAGGGCGTTGAGCAGAACTTTGTGGAGCGTCTGCGTGCCCACGGTATCCCGACGACTATTCGTGATACTCGCGGTTCCGATATTGATGGAGCATGCGGTCAGCTGGCTGCTAAGGAAGATTAAGCAGTTGAGCTGTGACCGGTAAACGGTGCCCCTTTCCTACGGGAGGGAAGTCCTTAAGACTTCCTGGAGCGTGGGGGAGGGGCTTCTTCCTTTTAAACCTTAAGTGCCTGATGTCATAAAAATCACGGTTGTTTTTCCACGGTCTTTGCCGTAGAGTTAACAGTTGGTTGTTTGTGCCAGTGTTAAGTGCGCCTTAAAACGCCCTAGCGCCTCACCGCGGTGAGCTCACAAGCAGAAGATACATTTGCCCGCCGCACCTGCGACGGGCACCGACGTTAGCGGAGGATATGGCTAAGAAAGACGGCGTCATCGAGATTGAAGGCTCTGTGGTTGAAGCTCTGCCCAACGCGATGTTCCGTGTTGAGCTGGATAACGGCCACAAGGTTCTCGCACACATCTCGGGCAAGATGCGTCAGCACTACATTCGCATCCTGCCTGAGGACCGAGTAGTAGTGGAACTGAGCCCCTACGACCTTTCCCGAGGTCGTATCGTCTACCGTTACAAGTAAACCCGAGATAAACGTCGCCTCTGGCGGCGTTTAAATCGTGTTCAAAGGGATAACGCAGTTCCCCAACGTAAGTGAGGGAACCTCTTATCTCGCCAGTAATCAAGTTGCAATCAAAAGGAATGCGATGAAGGTCAAGCCGAGCGTTAAGCCGATCTGCGATAAGTGCAAGGTGATCCGCCGTCACGGTGTGGTCATGGTGATCTGCGAAAACCCGCGCCACAAGCAGCGCCAGGGCTAATCCCTAGCAGCTGACTTCATAGCCGCCCTGTAAGAGGGCGGAATTGTCATAGGCACCGCTCCGAAGCAACGCCAACGAGGCGCCTTCGGATACCTCCGGACTCAGAGGCCGGGGACCGGGTCAGAACAACCCGGGCAGTGATGCTATAGACCTCTGGAAAACAACAAGGAGAAGCCAGTATGGCACGTCTCGCTGGAGTTGATATTCCCCGCGAAAAGCGCGTGGAAGTTGCTCTCACTTACATCTACGGCGTGGGCAAGACCCGTGCACACGAAACCCTCGCTGCTACCGGCGTCAACCCTGACACCCGCGTCAAGGACCTGACCGACCAGGAGCTCGTGGCACTTCGTGACTTCATCGAAGGCAACTACAAGGTTGAAGGTGATCTTCGCCGCGAGGTTGCAGCTGACATCCGCCGTAAGGTTGAAATCGGTTCCTACCAGGGCCTGCGCCACCGCCGCGGCCTGCCGGTTCACGGTCAGCGCACCAAGACTAACGCACGTACCCGCAAGGGCCCGAAGCGTACCGTCGCAGGTAAGAAGAAGTAAGCAACGTTGCTCTGTTGGATATCTCTATCCGACCAACGTATTAGAAAACCTTTGTAGGAGAATCAAAAATGCCTCCCAAGACTCGCGCTGCGGCAGCTCGTAAGACCAACCGCCGCAAGGTTAGCAAGAACATCGTTGCTGGTCAGGCTCACATCAAGTCGACCTTCAACAACACCATCGTCTCCATCACCGATCCCACCGGTGCAGTGATCTCCTGGTCCTCCGCTGGCGACATGGGCTTCAAGGGCTCCCGTAAGTCCACCCCCTACGCCGCACAGCTGGCTGCTGAGGCTGCTGCAAACCGCGCCAAGGAGCACGGCGTCCGCAAGGTTGACGTGTTCGTCAAGGGCCCCGGTTCCGGTCGCGAAACCGCAATCCGCTCCCTGCAGGCTGCAGGCCTCGAGGTCGGTTCGATCCAGGACGTTACCCCCGTTGCACACAACGGTTGCCGTCCCCCGAAGCGCCGCCGCGTCTAATTAGGTCCCTGACCTAATCCCTCGACGGGTACGCTCCACGGAGCTGTACCCGGAGAGTACAGACACCCGTCTGCTTCCTAAGATATGTTTTCCCCAACCTGTGGGCTCATATAGCGGAGCTCACCGAAAGGAAACAAAGTGCTTATTGCACAGCGCCCCACTCTGACTGAAGAGGTCGTAGCGCCCAACCGCTCGCGCTTCACCATCGAGCCTCTGGAGCCCGGTTTCGGCTACACCATGGGTAACTCCCTCCGCCGTACTCTGCTGTCCTCCATCCCCGGCGCCGCTGTTACCAGCGTCCGCATTGATGGCGTACTGCACGAGTTCAGCACCGTTCCCGGCGTGACCGAGGACGTCACTGAGATCATCTTGAACATCAAGAAGCTCTCCATCTCTTCTGAGAACGACGAGCCCGTCGTGGCCTACCTGCGCAAGCAGGGCGAAGGTGAACTGACCGCAGGCGACATCGAGGTTCCCGCTGGCGTGGAGATCCACAACCCGGAACTGCACCTGGCAACCCTGAACGCCTCGGCAAACTTCAACGCTGAGCTGGTTATCGAGCGCGGTCGCGGCTACGTGACTGCAGCTCAGAACAAGGTCGGCGATGGCGAGATTGGCCGTATCCCGGTTGACTCCATCTACTCCCCGGTTCTGAAGGTTACCTTCAGCGTGAACGCGACCCGTGTTGAGCAGCGCACCGACTTCGACAGCCTGACCCTGGACGTCGAAACCAAGGAAGCCATCGCACCGCGTGACGCCGTTGCTTCTGCAGGCAGCACCCTGGTCGAGCTCTTCGGCCTGGCACGTGAGCTGAACATTGCAGCTGAGGGTATCGAAGTTGGCCCGTCGCCCGCCGACGAGTCCATGGCCGCTGATTTGGCACTGCCGATCGAGGACCTGAACATGTCCGTCCGCTCCTACAACTGCCTCAAGCGCGAGGGCATCCACACCGTGGGTGAGCTCGTGACCCGCAGTGAAGCTGACCTGATGGACATCCGTAACTTCGGTGCTAAGTCCATTGACGAGGTCAAGGCAAAGCTCATCGAGCTCGGCCTGGCTTTGAAGGACTCCCCTCCCGGTTTCGAGCCTGCTGCACGCCCGCTTGATGACGAAGACGGTTCCGGCGAATAATTTCGACCGAATAGTTCACCCGGTTCCACCGGGATCAGTCAAACTTGATTCCCTAAGAGGCTCCGCTGCTGGGGCGTTAGGGAACGCAACTATGGAGATTTAACTATGCCTACTCCCACTAAGGGTCCCCGCCTCGGCGGTTCCCCGACCCACGAGCGCCACATGCTCAACAACCTGTCGGCGCAGCTGTTCCAGCACAAGCGCATCACCACCACCCTGACCAAGGCAAAGCGCCTGCGTCCGGTGGCAGAGCGCTTCATCACCTTCGGTAAGAAGGGCGACCTGGCTGCTCGCCGTCGCGTGCTGCGTTCCATCACCGACAAGTCCGTCGTGCACGAGCTCTTCACCGTTATTGCTCCGGCAATGGCAGAGCGCCCCGGTGGTTACACCCGCATCATCAAGATCGGTAACCGTAAGGGTGACAACGCTCCCATGGCAGTCATCGAGCTCGTCATGGAGCCCGTTGCAACCAAGGGTGCAGTTGCTGAGGCAACCAAGGTTGCTGAGAAGGCAGCTGAGGCTCCCAAGGCTGAAGCAGCTGAGGGCCTGCCGGCAGGTTCCCACGCACCCCTGGAGTCCGGCGAGGCTCCCGAGGGCTTCGAGGTTAAGGGTAACGCCGATTCCATGAAGTACCACGTGCCCGGTTCCCGCTGGTACTCCAGCACCAAGGCTGAAATCTGGTTCGACTCCGCTGAGTCGGCAGAGGCTGCAGGTTACGCCCCCGCAGGTGGCGCAGCAGCACAGAAGGTTTCCGAGTAATACGGATCCCAGCTGATTTAGGCTAAGCCTAAAATATGTCAATCCGCCGTCCACTGCTGTGGGCGGCGGATTGGTGTATCTGCATACTTAACAAGGAGACGGTTCTTTGCGTATTCGCTAATACAAGAGCCGGCCCGTATTCTTCAACCGTCCTTTACCGCTGAAAGGCACACCAATGCATAACGCTACTGCTTTAGAGAACCGTGAAGAACAGCCCTTCACTGCTACGCACCGCGTGCGAATTGATTGTGCCTACGACGGTTCTCTTTTTAGCGGGTGGGCTGCCCAACCGAACCTGGTTACCGTGCAGGGGGTCATTGAGAACGCCCTTGAACTGATTTTGCGGGCGCCTCACCGCGTGGTGGTCGCGGGCCGAACCGATGCCGGTGTGCATGCGGAAGCCCAGACCCTGCATTGCGATTTGAACGATGAGGATTGGACTCGCCTGCAAGGTCGAACGGGGGAGGACGACCCGACGGCTGCCCTGGGCCGCCGCCTCACCGGTGCTCTTCAGCGTTGTCTTTACGATGCGGAAGAGCAGTTGAACTTGCCGAAGAACGTTCGCGGTATTCTGCAGGGTGCTATTCAGATTCACCGCGTGAGCGAAGTTTCTTTTGAATTTGATGCGCGCTTCTCGGCTACCGGTCGCCGCTACGTATATCGCATTGCAGATGGCGCGGCGGACGGTCTTAATCCTCTGCACCGTACCTACACCTGGGCGGTACCTGAGCACCTGGATTGTGCTGATCTTAACCAGTCGGCGCAGCAGCTACTCGGCCTGCGTGATTTTCTCTCCTTCTGCAAGCCGCGTGAAGGCGCGACCACGATTCGTGAGCTGCGAGAGCTTAGCTTCACTCGTGCTGAAAGTGGCCTTATTGAGGTGCGTGTGGTGGCTGATGCCTTCTGTCATCACATGGTGCGTTCACTTGTGGGTGCGTTGGTGCTCTACGGCACGGGTAAACGTGACGCGGCCTGGTTGCGTGAGCGGATCGAGAACCCGGGACGCGAAGCTTCGCTGACTCTTGCGCCTCCGCATGCTCTGGCACTAGCTGAGATTTACTACCCTGCCCCGGAGTTGTATGGAGAGCAGGCGGAACGTGCTCGAGCAAAGCGCGAGGACCACGAAGCGCAGAGCGCTTAACGCCCTGTATATATTGAGCCCCGTCACGTTGCTCATGCGCCGTGAAGCGTCGCGGGGGAGCGCAACTACCCCGGGTGAATTACACGGATGGAATTTAAAATGTGTTTAAGACAAAAAAGCCCTATTTTTAAGGCTTTGGCGGTGGATTAAGCACTCGACGTCCTGTATAGTCTTGATATGTTGTGCGTGTTCTACCCGAGCGCGCTCTAAATCGCTGTCTAGTTGCAGGACGTTAAGGCGGTCTAGAGTACGGGCAGAACGGGCGGCAGCTCGGTCCTCACCCGGGTGTTCGTCATGCACGTAAGTAAAAGGCGCGATACCCAACTAAGCGCCGTATGTACATTTCGAGACAAAGGCCAATATTTTGCGCACTTATACTCCCAAGCCCGGCGAAGTCGAGCGCCAGTGGCACGTCATTGACGCCACCGACGTTGTTCTCGGCCGCCTCGCAAGCCAGACCGCTATCCTGCTGCGCGGTAAGCACAAGCCGACTTTTGCTCCCCACGTTGACACCGGTGACTTTGTTATCATCGTGAACGCTGAGAAGGTCGCCCTGACCGGTGCAAAGCTCGAGCAGAAGCGTGCATACCGCCACTCGGGTTACCCCGGCGGTCTGAAGTCCGTGAACTACGCAGAGCTGCTTGAGACCAACCCCGTTCGCGCGGTTGAGAAGGCTGTCAAGGGCATGCTGCCCAAGAACAAGCTTGCTGCACAGCAGCTCAAGAAGCTGAAGGTCTACGCTGGCCCCGAGCACCCGCACGCGGCACAGCAGCCCAAGACCTACGAATTCAACCAGGTCGCCCAGTAATTCGGGCCTACGAGAAACAATAGGAGAAATCGTGGCTCAGAACGAAGAGCTGATCGTAGTCGAGGAAGAGCTGACCAGCTACACCTCGGAGTCCGCTGCTCCCGCAGCGGCTAAGGCAGCACGCCCGGCCCTGACTGTTGCAGGCGCAGCAGTTGGTCGCCGCAAGGAAGCAGTGGCACGCGTTCGCGTTGTGCCCGGTTCCGGCAACTGGACCATCAACGGTCGTAGCCTGGAAGACTACTTCCCCAACAAGCTGCACCAGCAGGACGTCAACCAGCCTTTCAAGCTCCTGGAGCTTGAGGGCGCATACGACGTCATCGCACGCATCAACGGTGGTGGCCCCTCCGGTCAGGCAGGTGCTCTGCGCCTGGGTATCGCTCGTGCACTGAACGAGATCGACCGCGAGAACAACCGCCCCGCACTGAAGAAGGCTGGCTACCTGACCCGTGACGCACGCGTCATCGAGCGTAAGAAGGCTGGTCTTAAGAAGGCACGCAAGGCTTCGCAGTTCTCCAAGCGTTAATCGCTGGTTTTCACGAAGCGTTACGCCCCGCTTCTCCTTCGGGAGATTCGGGGCGTTTTGCGTATCTACTCACCGTGAGCGTTACAAGGTTATAGGGTGCATATAACTGTTACGTTTGTTCATCGAAGAGCACACCGGTAGAGTTAAAGAGTCAAAGCAGACAGGAAGAAAAGAGTACTCATGGCAGAGCAGAATCCCTCCACCCAGCCCGAAGAGAAGGCAGTGGAGGCTCCTCAGGCTGAAGCCCACCAGCACGCCGCTGAAGGCGCACACGCACACACCGGTTCTGAGAAGAAACAAGCCATCAAGGAAGCCCTGAAGCCCCAGGCACGCCGCACCTCCGTTGTCGAAGACTACTCGGCAGAGCTGGACGAAATGGCTTCCCTCACCCGCGCCCTCGGCAAGGACAAGAAGGACGACGAAACCTCGCAGGCATGGAAGAAGGGTTACCCCTACGACACCAAGCTCAGCCGTAAGGCATACGAGAAGGAAAAGCGTGCCCTGCAGATTGAGCTGCTGAAGTTGCAGCTCTGGGCTAAGTCCACCGGTCAGAAGATTCTCATCATCTTTGAGGGCCGTGACGCAGCAGGTAAGGGTGGCTCCATCAAGCGCTTCACCGAGCACCTGAACCCCCGTGGCGCTCGCGTTGTGGCACTGGAGAAGCCGACCGACATCGAACAGACCCAGTGGTACTTCCAGCGTTACATCAAGCACCTGCCCTCCGGCGGCGAAATCGTCCTGATGGACCGCTCCTGGTACAACCGTGCCGGCGTTGAGCGCGTTATGGGCTACTGCACCCAGGCACAGTACTTCGAGTTCATGCGCGAAGTTCCGGACCTGGAGCGCATGCTGGTGAACTCCGGTATCCACATCATCAAGTTCTGGTTCTCCGTCACCCGCGAAGAGCAGCTCGCACGCTTCACCTCCCGCCGTACCGACCCGGTTCGCCAGTGGAAGCTTTCTCCCACCGACCTGGCATCCCTGGATAAGTGGGACGACTACACCGCGGCAAAGGAAGCAATGTTCTTCTACACCCACACCGGTGACGCTCCCTGGACCGTTATCAAGTCCAACGACAAGAAGCGCGCACGTCTGGAAGCAATGCGTTACGTGCTCTCCCAGTTCGACTACCCCTCCAAGGATGAGGCAGTCGTGGGCGAGCTCGACTCGCTGATCGTTCGCTCCGCATCACACGTCTTCGAGGACGAGTCCGGTGACTCCCCCGACGGCTTCCCCGTCGTCAAGTAAGCGTTGAGAGATAAGGGAGAGTAATAACTCAACCTTGCGGCGGTATAACCGCTAAACAGCTTGCCCTGTGAAGGTGTCTGCCTCTCTTTTCCCTCTCTGGGAACTGAGAGCAGGCACCTTTGCGCGTCTACAGAAACATTAGCTATGAAGCAGATATGTAGCCGCTGAAAATCACTTTCTGATTCTGAAGAAAATACGGTGTATACGCCTGAGGAGAGTTATGCGCATCGTAAAATAAAAGGGTGACTGAACGACTTTTTGGAACCGACGGCGTACGCGGTCTGGCAAACGATGTAATTACTCCCGCCCTGGCTATGGAGCTCGCGCAGGCGGCCTCTATTGTGCTGGGCTTTGACACGGTAGAAGAGGGTGTACGCCCCCGTGCCGTGATCGCAAATGACTCCCGATCCTCTGCAGACTTTATTGTCTCTGCGATGAAGGCTGGCTTCGCTAGCGCAGGTGTTGACGTGCTGGACGCCGGCATTGTCCCCACCCCCGCAGCAGCTTACCTGGTGGCACACACCGGTGCTGACTTCGGCGTGATGATTTCTGCATCGCACAACCCCGCAGCGGACAACGGCATTAAGTTCCTGGCCCGAGGCGGCCAGAAGCTGGAAGACTCCGTTGAGGACGCCATTGAGCGCGTTTACCGCGAGAAGTCCTTCCGCTACCCGACCGGTGGTGCTGTGGGTACCGTCAAGCCCCTGGAGAACGGTACCGAGGCTTACGTGAAGCACCTGGTCTCCACCCTGCCCGAAGGCAAGCCCCTTGCTGGCATGAAGATTGTTCTGGACTGCGCAAACGGTGCGGCCTACGCGGCATCCCCGGCAACCTTCGAGGCACTGGGTGCAGAGGTCATCGCACTGGCTGTAGAGCCCAATGGCACCAACATCAACGACGGTGTGGGCTCCACCCACCCCGAGAAGCTGCAGGCAGCAGTCGTTGAGCACGGCGCGGACCTCGGCATCGCCCACGACGGCGACTCCGACCGTTGCCAGGCAGTTGACGAAAAGGGCAACTTGGTAGACGGCGACCAGATCATGGCTATCCTTGCTGTTGCCGCTAAGCGCGAAGGTAAGCTCGCAAAGGACACCCTCGTCGCAACCGTGATGAGCAGCCTGGGCCTGGAGCTGTACCTGCGCGAGCACGGCATTACCCTCGGCCGCACCGCTGTGGGCGACCGCTACGTCCTCGAGTCTATGCGCGAGCACGGCTACAACCTCGGCGGTGAGCAGTCCGGCCACGTTATCATGAGCGACTACGCAACCACCGGTGACGGCGTTCTGACCGGCATCCAGCTGGCTGCAGAGGTTGCACGAAGCGGCCAGACCCTCTCGAATCTGGCATCCCGTATGCAGCCCACCCCGCAGCGTCTGATCAATGTCAAGGGTGTTGACCGTGCGGCTGTGAAGACCAATGAGGCGCTCGCTACCGCTGTGAGCGAGGCTGAGGGCGTACTGGGTGAGAGCGGCCGCGTGCTACTGCGTGCATCCGGCACCGAGCCTCTGGTGCGTGTGATGGTTGAAGCTGCAACTCAGGAGCAGGCTGATGAGGTTGCTCAGCAGCTGGCTGACGTTGTGGCTAAGGAACTGGCACTCTAAACGTATTCTTCCTTAGCGGAGGATCGAGAAAGGGCTGGGAAGGTAACATCTTCCCAGCCCTTCTTCGTTATCTTGATTGGGCGCAGGGGAAAGAGGATGCGGAAAACCCCCGCATCCACAGGGGATACGGGGGTTTGAAACTTAGTGGTAGAGAGCAGAGAAATTACTTCTTTGCCAGAGCGTCGCGGATCTCCTTGAGGAGTGCAATCTCGGTCTCTTCCTTTTCAACAGCCTCGTCTTCAGCCTTCTTCTTAGCCAGTGCGATTTCAGTCAGCTTCTGAGTGGGGACAACAACTGCGAAGTACACAGCAACTGCAATCAGGATGAAGTTGACAACAGCGGTCAGGAACACGCCAACCTTGATCTGGCCGAAGACCAGGAACTCATCGAAGTTGGGGGACTTAACCAGCATCGAGATAGCGGGCATCAGGACGGACTGGACAAGTGCGTTCACCACAGCGGTGAAGGCGGTACCCATGATCAGACCAACTGCGAGGTCGATGACGTTACCGCGAATCAGAAAATCTTTAAAACCCTTAAGCATGAGATATAGAATAGCGCCTTTTAGGTGTTCAAAATGCCATATTCTGAGAAAATTTTCGCTGTAAAGCATGTGTTTTTATTCACAGTGGTTCTGTGGCACCCAATACTTAAGGTCTAGGTCACATAAAGGTGAGTAAAAATCTCTGAAACCTGCGAAAAACCGCGGATTTACAGGACTTGTACGCGAAAAAATATGCATCTACTGTGCCTATTTAATTCCGACATGGAAGCCAGAAATACGACACGCATCACCACTCGACGCACCGGACAAAGCCAAAAACTTAGCTCAGAGCCTAGTTCGCACTTGCATAATCGGGTGCCGCACCCGTACCGATAAACTCCTCAAAAGTCTTCGCGCCCGAAGACACATACTCCTGAGCAATCTGCACACCCACATAGCGGTAATGCCACGGCTCAAAACGATAACCGGTCACCGATTGACGACCATCAGGGAAGCGCAAAATATATCCGTAACGCGGAGCGTTCTTCGCCAACCACTGACCAGCCAGCGTATCGCGATAACACTCCTCCAAACGGCAACCCTCAGGAGAAGCAAAATCAATCGCCAAGCCCGTCTGATGCTCCGAATAGCCGGGACGAGCCGATAACTGGTCCGCCACCTGTTGACCGTTCACCGAAACCCAATACTGATAGGTCTGCTGCTGCACCGCATACGAACGATACGCGCTAGAAACAAGCAGAGTCACGCCATCAGTAGCAGCCGCATCAATCATCGTATCCGCTGCCTTAGCCGCCTCAGCGCGCAATTGATGACCGTAGAACTCCACCAGGTCATTCGGCTCCCAATCCTGCTGCGCAAAGGGACGCATCTTATTCACGAGGCAACGCAAAGAATCCGGCTGAGACTCAACACTCGGCTGAGCAAGCGCCAACGGGGAAGAAGACACGCTCGCAGAAGTCGAAGCGCTGGCAGAAGCACCGGTTGCAGAAGCAACAGGGGAGGGCGCGGCAGAAGAGGCTGCCGCAGTGGAAGAGACACTAGAAGAAGCCGCCGAAGCCGTCGCAGACTCAGAGGCAGAAGCGCTCGCTGCAGAAGATGACGAGGCGGCACCCTGACCCTGCGAGCCACCCTGCGAACCACAAGCCGCCAATAGTGCGGTACCGCCAACCCCCAAAGCGGCACCCAAGAGGGTGCGGCGGTTTACCGCAGAACCATTAAGAGACTCCTGAGCGGTAGACGTACGGTGCAGAGACAACACAATAACTCCTCATCATGGCGTAGATGCAAACAAAAAGCGCCGGAAGCCTAAACCCACCCAGCGAGGGAGTGGAGCCTCCGGCGCCTTCTACTAGAATGCACCACAATACCGGCTAAAAGCCGCACACGAACACTAAAAACCTAAAGAACCTCTAGTTCTTACGCAGAAGAACCTGCTCCACGGTATGCTCGGCACCCTTCTGCAGAATTAAATGCGCACGAGCACGAGTCGGCAAAACATTCTGCACCAGATTAGGCTCATTCACGCTCTTCCAAATGCCGGTCGCTACCTCAACCGCCTGCTCATCGCTCAGCTCCGCATAACGCTTGAAATACGACTCCGGATTCGCAAAAGCCGAAGAACGCAGCGTCAAGAAACGATTCACATACCAGCGCTCAATATCCTCAGTGCGGGCATCCACATAAATAGAGAAATCAAAGAAATCACTCAGCGTCAGATCGGAAGTCTCCGGACCCTCAGCCTGAGAAGGCGCCAAAACATTCAAGCCCTCAAGAATCAGAACATCCGGTGCCGTGACCTCAATATGCTCATCCGGCATGATGTCGTAATACAGGTGCGAATACTTAGGCGCAACCACACGCTCAGCGCCAGACTTCACCTGAGACACAAAATTCAATAGAGCGCGGCGATCATACGACTCAGGAAAACCCTTACGATGCATAATGCCGCGACGCTGCAACTCCGCATTCGGGTATAGGAAACCATCCGTAGTCACCAGCTGTACCTTCGGAGTAGAAGGCCAACGACTCAAAAGAGCCTGCAAAATACGAGCCGTCGTCGACTTACCCACCGCAACAGAACCCGCCACACCAATAATGAACGGCACGCGGCGCTGAGACACATGCAGAAAATCATTCGTCATATGGTTCAGCGAAGACGCAGCAGTCACATACAGATTCAGAAGACGAGAAACAGGTAGATAAATACGCTGCACCTCCTCAAGGTCGACAGTTTCACCCAGACCTCGAAGAGACTCAATCTCCTCAGCGCTGAGGGGGACAGAAATCTCATCGGCTAGGTGCGACCAACGGGAACGGTCAAGATGCATGAAACGGTCATCGCCAGAAAAATACGGTGCGGTGCTCATTTATCTAAGTGTACGAACTTTCAGCCCGCGGGGAAAATACCTATCCTCACGGTTTGTCCGAAGAAATAAATTTATGGAAAGAAAAGGGTAAAACCCGAAAAAGCTAGGAAAGCCACAATAAACGTGACGTATAACGGCATTTCACCGTGCGCATATTCGGATACTTGTGGGATAAACTTATAGCATGTGTGGAATCGTAGGATATGTAGGTCTGGACACTGCTCCGGACGGTAACAAGTTTGATCACAACGCATACGATGTGGTCCTCGAAGGTCTGCGCCGCCAGGAATACCGCGGCTATGACTCTGCTGGCGTGGCAGTTGTAAGCCCCGACGGCATCGTATTCCGTAAGAAGGCAGGCAAGCTCCTGAACCTTGAGAACGAGGTCAAGGAACACCCCCTGCCGGACTCCCAGATTGGTATCGGTCACACCCGTTGGGCAACCCACGGTGGACCCACTGACAACAATGCTCACCCCCACGTTGTCGACAACGGCCGCCTCGCCGTCGTTCACAACGGTATTATCGAAAACTTCGCAGAACTGCGCGCTGAACTGCTCGCCGAAGGCGTAGAGTTCGCATCTCAGACCGACACCGAGGTAGCTGCAGCGACCATCGCAAGCATCTACAACAAGCTCGGTACCGGTGACCTCACCGAGGCAGTACGCATCGCGTCCAACCGCCTGGAAGGTGCTTTCACCATCCTGGCAATCCACGCCGACCACCCGGACCGCGTTGTGGCAACCCGCCGCAACTCCCCGCTGGTCATCGGCCTGGGCGAGAACGAGAACTTCCTCGGCTCGGACGTCTCCGCGTTCATTGATCACACCAAGGAAGCCGTCGAAATGGGTCAGGACCAGATCGTGACCATCACCGGCACCGACTACTCCATCATCGACTTCGAAGGCAACCCCGCAGAGGGCAAGCCCTTCCACATCGAATGGGACGCAGCAGCAGCCGAAAAGGGCGGCTACAACTCCTTCATGGAAAAGGAAATCCACGAGCAGCCCGCAGCCGTTGAGCAGACCCTTATGGGCCGCCTCGACGAGAACGGCAACCTGACCCTCGACGAGCTGAACATCGACGACTCGGTGCTGCGCTCGATCGACAAGATCATCGTCGTTGCATGTGGTACCGCAGCATACGCAGGCCAGGTGGCACGCTACGCCATCGAGCACTGGTGCCGCATCCCCACCGAGGTCGAACTCGCACACGAGTTCCGCTACCGCGACCCCATCGTGAACGAGAAGACCCTCATCGTGGCACTCTCGCAGTCCGGTGAAACCATGGACACCCTGATGGCAGTGCGCCACGCACGCGAACAGGGCGCAAAGGTTATTTCCATCTGCAACACCCACGGCTCGACTCTGCCCCGCGAATCCGACGCTGCGCTGTACACCCACGCAGGCCCCGAAATCGCAGTGGCATCCACCAAGGCATTCCTGGCACAGATCACCGCAGCATACCTGCTCGGCCTGTACCTGGCACAGCTGCGCGGCAACAAGTACAAGGACGAAATCGCTTCGATCCTCGCCGAGCTGCAGAACATGCCCGCAAAGATCCAGAAGGTCATCGACAACGACACCCAGGTCAAGGAACTGGGCGTCGAAATGAAGGATGCCTCCTCCGTGATCTTCCTCGGCCGCCACGTGGGCTTCCCCGTCGCAATGGAAGGCGCGCTCAAGCTCAAGGAAATCACCTACATCCACGCTGAAGGCTTCGCAGCAGGCGAGCTCAAGCACGGCCCCATCGCACTGATCGATGAAGGCCAGCCGGTCATCGTAGTGGTTCCCTCCGCAAACGGTCGCGACTCCCTGCACGGCAAGGTCGTCTCCAACATCCAGGAAGTGCGCGCACGCGGCGCCTTCACCATCGTCATCGCCGAGGAAGGCGACGAGGCAGTCAAGCCCTACGCAGACCGCCTCATCACCGTCCCGGCATGCCCCTCGCTGCTGCAGCCCTTGCTGGCAACCGTGCCCCTGCAGATCTTCGCATGCGCACTGGCAGAAGCTAAGGGCCTGGACGTTGACCAGCCGCGTAACCTCGCAAAGTCCGTGACCGTGGAATAATCCTTCTGAAGTAACCTCCTCGGAAATCGCCTCAGCGATAACGAAAGGGCGGTGGTTGAGTTCTTAGAGAACTCGACCACCGCCCTTGTCGTTTAACCAACTCGGTTATTCATGGATGGTCCAACAAAAATAGACGCTGTGAAACGGGCATCAACCGGGCGTCATATTTGACGGTAAACCACCGAAAAGAAACGAATCTCGCTAGACTTAAAACAAGAGAAACCGCAAACAGGACGCGGCCACCACCCTACCGCAGAAGGTGAAGCTCATGATCATGGGAATCGGCGTAGATACCGTCAACATCGAACGATTCGAACGAATCGTGACCGAAACACCCGCCTTCGTCCGCCGTGTCTTTACCCCCAACGAACGCACCCGAAACGTGCGCTCCCAAGCCGTACGATTTGCCGCCAAAGAAGCCGTCGCAAAAGTACTCGGAGCACCCGCAGGACTCAACTGGCAAGACTGCGAAGTAGCCACCGCCGAAAGCGGCCAGCCCTACCTCATCATTCAGGGCACCATCGCCCGCCGAGCCAAAGAACTCGGTATCAACCGCATCCACCTCTCGCTGACCCACGACGAACCCATGGCCATCGCCATCGCAACCGCCGAATACCTCAGCGACGCAGAACTGGCGCACCTGCAAAAGTTCAACCCCGAAAGCTACCGACTCAGCGTTATCGCCGGTGACGGCACTGACGAGGACTAACGCAGAGCCACACCAACACCACACCAGGTGACCCCTAAGGCCCGCACGGTGCCACCCAAGGAGACAGCAATGAAGCTCATCTACACTGCTTCCCAGGTACGCGAAGCAGAAAAGCCCTACATCGAAGCCGCCGACTACGACGGCTACCTCATGCAACGCGCCGCAGACGCCGTCGCAGCCGAAGCGCAGGACCTGCTCCGCGGCAAGGACAACGCCAAAATCCTGTTGCTCATCGGTCCGGGCAACAACGGCGCAGACACCATCTACGCCGGCGCCCGTCTTAGCGTCAAGGGCCACCGCGTTGACGCCATCATCTTCGACCCCAGTGAAAAGAACCTCGAACTCATCGCCCGCGAAGGTGGCGAAGGCACCCGCGTGCTCGACCCTGCCAAAGCACAGGAACACCTGAAGAGCTACGACCTCGTACTCGACGGAATCCTCGGTACCGGAGCAAGCGGCGCCGTACGCGGTAGCGCCGGCGAATACCTGGGCGTACTCCGTGCAGCGCAGCTCGACGGCAAGCTCGGCGCAGTCCTCGCCGTAGACACCCCCTCCGGAGTCGACAACAACCGCGGAACCGTGCACGAACCCTCCCTGCGCGCCGACCGCACCGTCACCTTCATCGGTCACAAGCTACCGGCAGGAACCAGCCACAGCGTGCACGCCGGAGATATCAAGCTCTACGACCTGGGCGTACCCGAAGCCCTCAACGCCCACAAGCCCGCCCTGCGCGTCCTCGAGCGCGAAGACTACCGCGAGCTCATCGAAGTACCCGACGAACACTCCCACAAGTACACCCGCGGCGTACTCGGCATGCTCACCGGAAGCCTCGAATACCCCGGCGCAGCCCTCATGAGCGTGCGTGCCGCTCTCAACACCGGCGTGGGCATGGTCCGATTCAACGCCAACTCCCACGAGCTGCGCCAGCTCATGATCGCCCACAACCCCGAAACCGTCTACTTCAGCGGCGCACCCGCCCTGCAGAGGGTCACCGTCTGGGCGGGCGGCTCCGGATCCAGCCACGACTCACTGGATAAGAATCGCTACCTGCTCCACTCACCCGAACCCGCCATCCTCGACGCGGGCGCCTGCGACTTGGCGGCAGAATACATGGCAACCGGTAAGCAGCTCGGCTCCCACAAGATTCTCACCCCGCACGCGGCAGAGCTCGAACGTTTCCTGCGCATCGTGCACGAGCTCGCCCCCGAAGTCTGGACAAAGCACCTGGGCGACGCCATCGTACCCAGCCGCAAGGACATCGACGCAGAGCCCTTCCGTTGGGTGCGTGCCGCCTCCGAACTCTCCGGCGCCACCGTCATGCTCAAGGGCGGCTACACGCTCATTGCAGCACCCAACGGCGCTACCTACAGTGTTGCCGGAGGAAGCCCCTGGCTCGCCACCGCAGGCAGCGGAGACACCCTCACCGGCATCTACGGTGCCCTGCTCGCACAGACCGTAGCCGCCTTCGATGCCCGCGGAGAAGCGCTGGAAGGCTGCACCTTCGCCTCCATCGGTGCGCTCGCAGTCTACCTGCACGGCGAAGCCGCACGTGCCAGCGCCACCGGAAGCGTCAAAGACGCACTGCCCGGCCCGGCGCCCGCAACCCGCGTCGCAGAGATGCTCCCCGAAGTCATCGCCCGGCTCATCGCCGAATAGGGGAGCGGAACACCCCCTAACCCTCTGACACTCGTCTCAAGACGAAGCCAAGAGCAGACCAGACACCCTGGGTATGTAGAAGGGGCGTGAATCCACCGAAATGGATTCACGCCCCTTCAACGCGTTTATATCAATGCACGATGCCGAGCTGCCTGTGCCGGGACAGCATCACTAAAAACCGGCATATGCATCGGTGGGAGAAACTCCCACAATCCTTCTTAGTACGCGCCTTCCTTAGCGAAAACCGCACGGACAGTACGCAGAAGAATAATGAAGTCACCGGTAAGCGACCAGTTCTCAACATAGTAGAGATCCAGACGAACCGACTCTTCCCACGAAAGATCACTACGACCCGAAACCTGCCACAGGCCGGTAATACCCGGCTTCACCAGAAGGCGGCGGTACGCAATATCCTCGTACTGCTCAACTTCCTCAACCAGCGGAGGACGCGGACCCACCAGCGACATATCGCCAATGAACACGTTCCACAGCTGAGGCAGCTCATCAATCGAGTACTTACGGATGAACTTACCAATGGGGGTAATACGCGGGTCGTCCTTCATCTTGAAGAGCACGCCGTTACCCTCGTTCTGCTCCATGAGGCGCTTCTTAACCTCTTCAGCATCAGTACGCATCGAACGGAACTTCACCATCTTGAAAAGCTCACCGTTCAGACCCACACGGTTCTGCAGGAAGAAGACCGGGCCGCCATCACGCTTAACCAGCAGAGCAACCACCAGGAACAGCGGGGAGAGCAGAATCAAACCCAGGCCCGAGGACACAACGTCCACAGCGCGCTTGAAGAACGCAGACAGACCGGTAATACGCGGAGTCGACACGTGCACCAGCGGCAGACCGTTCAGCGGCTGCATGTGCATACGAGGACCAGCAATATCGGTCGTAGCCGGAGCCATAATCAGCGAAATATGCGCATCCGCCAGCTTCCAACCCAGCAGACGAACCTGGTCCGGGCTCAAGTGGTGGCCATTAGTAACAGCGACCATGTGAATATCGTTCTCGCGGATAGCTTCCATAATGTCAGCCGGAGAAGTGCTGTAACCAAGCACGGGAATCGGCGCACCAGCAACAGTAGTGCCAGGAGTGAAACCGGGCAGGTAGAACGCAGCGGGGGACAGGCCGGAAGCAACCACATCCTTCAAATTCTTGTACAGGTGCTGACCGGTCGTCACATCAGAAATAATCATGACGCGAGTCAGCGCGCGACCGCGAGTACGCGAACGCACCAGGCCCTGACGAATAACCCAACGCTCCATCAGCAGGAAGAACAGACCCAGGGGATAAGCAATCAGCAGGTACATGCGAGTGACGTCAACCTTGAGGAAGAACGCCACAATAATCAGCAGACAGAAGAAATAAGTACTGCCGCGAGTAATGAGGCGGTACTCCTCAGTACCGAAACCCATAATGCGCAGGCTACGGGAACCATTCACCTGGAGAATAAACCACCAGCCAACGGTCAGGCCAATACCCAAGAAGATATAGTCCATCGCGGGTACGCGGCCATCGAGAACATTAATAGGCCAAACGTTCACATAGGGCAGGTCAGCATTTTCCCACCCGAAGCGAATTAGATGCGCAGCGACAACCGCAATAGCAATGGCGAAAAAATCGCCAAAGTAAAGGGCACGCTGAACCTTGGGATGCCAGCTTCGCCTGATAACGAAGTCTGAACCCCACATTTTTTTAAGACGATCTTGTACTTTCAACGGTGTAATCTTCCCCGGAAATTTGTCCTGTATTGCGGACTGAGAGCGGCGAATAGGCACATTTACCCCTAATTATCGGTGTAAGGGAGACGTGTCCTAGTCTTTGTCCTGATGAATGAGTGAACCCTTAATCTTGCTGAGTGAATAATGGCAGAGACTACGGCAAAGGCGCTGGTAAGACGCCTAGTGGAGCGTTATATGAGCTCGCTGAGCGCATAAACGTGTTCCGTAAACTATTCTACGGGGTCGGGGGTCTTCCGTCTCGAAGAATGAAGAGGCAAAGTCGCTCCGGTGTGATGAAATCAATCACAGAAAAAGAAGGGAATAAGAGCCTCCGGGAAGAATGCCTAGTGGAGCTAAGAAACTCCCAAAACTACCGGTATGTTTCACGCACCTGCAGAAAAACAATAACCGGCATATAAAAAGACAAATCCCGGAGGCTCAATAACAAGCCCTACGCACACGGCGTAAAAGGGACATTAAGGGCGCTCAAGCCCCGCACGATCCAAAATGAAATCAATCATAGGTTCATAGCGACGCGGCGGAACGTTATCATCCATCGGCACGCACACCGGCAAGTCCCCCTGCTCAGCCGCAACAAACAGACCCGGATCATTACAATCCGCAATGCCAATCGTCAGCAGCTTACGAGTAGACGCCGCATAACCACCCATACCGTGATCCGAAACCACCAGATCCGGGGTCACGCCGCGCGCCTCCAGCTGATCCAAAGCGATGCGCATCGGGCCGGGGAAATGCGTATGCTGCAGATTGCCGTACTGCTCAAACATCACGACATCCATAATCTGGCGGACGTCACCGTCGAGGAAGCGCTCGCCCTCCTCAATCTGAAGAACCTCAGCGCCCGCAGCCTTCGCCGCCGCAGCCATCACCGCGTAGATGGGGAACAGGCCCGCCGGGTGGCCGGTCGCAAACAGAATGCGGGAACCGGCGCGTACCGCCTCACCGAAAATGCGGGCGTACTCCTCCAACGCGCTGATGCACTGCTCGGCACCAATCGTGTCCTGACCGTGAGTATGCGAACGGTCCGGGTTCAGACCCGCGCGGCAGACCATTACCTCAAACACCGAATCGTAATCCCACTCGCGGGTCCACTGCACACCAAACTCAAGGTGCTCATTGCCATCCAGGAAACCCTGAATATGGTCCAGATTATTCTCGCGCGGGGTCGCTACCTCGCCGGTAATACGCACCGAATCCAGGTATGCGGCGAACTCATCGCGGCTCATGGAGAAAGACATTAAAACTCCTCACAACGTCAAAAATAAATTACTGCGAGATACCCTGACGTACCTCGGCATAAGCTTCAAGGGTCCTACGCGCAGTCTGATCCCAACCCATCGTGCGGGCACGCGCCGCGGCGTTCG
This sequence comes from Rothia sp. (in: high G+C Gram-positive bacteria), assembly GCF_015265375.1. Taxonomy (GTDB): domain Bacteria; phylum Actinomycetota; class Actinomycetes; order Actinomycetales; family Micrococcaceae; genus Rothia. The sequence continues at coordinate 21,488 of NZ_JABZXW010000002.1, read as the reverse complement.
CGCCCAACGAATGACGTAAATACGGGGCACGCACTAGACGCTCAATAGCCGCCGCCCAACGCTCCGGGGTACGAGGCGCCACCAGCAGACCCGTACGATGGTTCTCCACCGCATATCGCAAACCGTCAGCATCCGTAGCGAGCACCGCCGCGCCGCACGCCTGCGCCTCCAACGCCACCAGACCGAACGTCTCAGAGGACGAGGGGGAAGCCACAATATCGGCGGCGCGGAAAATATTCGCCAACTCAGACGCCGGAACTGGGGCCTTCAAATGCACCCGATCTGCCACGCCCAGCTGCTCCGCGCGCTCCAGGAGGCGGCGCTCATAATCCGAATCGGAACGACCAATAATATCTACATCCACCTGCAAATCATCCGGGAGCAGCGCGAGCGCCTCCACCAGCAGATGCGGGCCCTTCAGCGGCTGGGGCCTGCCAGCAAAAACAATGCGGCAACGAGTCTCCGAGGTGTCATTGAGCGGATGCACGCCCGGAATCGTATGGAAAATCGAAGTGTCGACACCCGGCGGGATAATGGCAAGCTTCTGCGCGTCCGTACCGTAGTACTCGCCCATCTGCTGCGCCTCCAGGGGAGTATTCACAATCACCCGGCTCGCGGAGCTACTCATCAGGTGCTCAGCGCGGTAGCGTTCCTGCGGTTCGGGCGCCTCGCCTTCGCCTCGGCGCGCATCCTTAGCGGCAGCCGTTGTGTGGGGAGTAAAGAGAACAGGAACGGGGGAGCCGGCACCCTTCGCCGACCACAGCTCGGATGCGCGAGCCGCCGCCTGCCCCGACAGCCAATAGTGGGCGTAAATAATATCCGGGGTGTACAGCGCCTGCTCCACGCACGCCCGCGCAAAATCATCGGTGACCGCAGCCAGCTCATTCTTAGAAAGACCACGGGCGGAAGGAAGATTAAGACTGTGGCGCACAAGGCGCTCGCCGGGCTGAGGCGGCTGACGGAACGGCGAATCAGCCGGAAGCGCCTCACCGCGGTCCAGGGTGAAAACCTCAACCCGCAGCTCCGGGTCCAGCTCCAGCATGGCATGCACCGACCGGGCAATATAGACGTTCATGCCGCCTGCATCTCCGCTACCGGGCTGCGCAAAAGGGTCGGTGTGCATGGAATACACGTGAACCGTCCGAACCGGCGGCAGAGTGCTCATCGATGCTTTCCTCTCTAAAGGGATACCTGACCTAGTGTAGCGCGACAGGACTTTCGCACAGAGGGAGGTCTAGAATTTACTAGAAGAGAGGCTGCTCAAGTACAGCCTGTAGTACCCGCCCGTCAGAAACGAAGGACCATGACTCACCCTCAGCAGCCTGCCGAACCGCTTTACTGCCCGCCCTGTGCTCCCGGCCAGGTGGAACGTAGCGCCACAATTGATCTTGACGCGCTGGAACATAACGTGCGCCGACTCAAGGAACTCATTGGCGACCGCGTGCTCATCGCAGTGATTAAGGCGGATGCGTACGGTCACGGCGCGTACCCGGTGGCACGTTCGGCTATCGCCGCCGGCACTGACCTGCTGGGCGTGGTGCACGTGAACGAGGCGCTGGAACTGCGTGCTGACGGTATTGATGCGCCGCTCATGGCGTGGCTGCACACCCCCTCTACCGACTTTGATGCGGCGCTACAGGAGAAGATTCGTCTGGGTGTTTCCGGCTGGGACCTGGAGGCGGTTGCCGCCGCCGCTGAACGCACCGGCGAGCGCGCTATCGTGCATTTGAAGGCTGATACCGGTCTGGGTCGTAACGGCGCCACCGCGGCGGATTGGCCTGCGCTGGTGGCTCGCGCTGCATCTCTGGAGGATGCCGGTCTGATTACGGTTGAGGGTATTTTCAGCCACCTCGCGGTTGCGGATGAGCCGACCCGCGCCGAGACTGCCCAGCAGCTTAATACCCTGGATACTTTTGTGGCTCGGGCACGCGAGGCTGGTCTGGAACCGAAGATTGTGCACCTGGCGAACTCGCCGGCGACCCTGACCGCCTCGCTGGAGGGCTGGGATACGGAGGAGCGTCTGCTCGGTGACGGTGTGCGTTGCGGCCTCGCGCTCTACGGTCTTTCCCCGCTACCGGAGGTCACCTCTGAGGACCTGGGCCTAAAGCCCGTCATGACGGTGGGTAGCTACATTGCCGCGGTGAAGGAAGTTCCTGCAGGTCAGGGCGTTTCCTACGGTTTGCGCTACCACACCGAGAAGGCGACCACTCTGGCGTTGGTGCCGCTCGGCTACGCGGACGGCGTTCCTCGCATTGCGGAGAATGCGCCGGTGCGCATCTACCCGGGTGCGCAGAACGCAGAGGACGGCACCGTACCTAACAACGCGGAGGGTACGAACTACCGCGTGGTCGGCCGCGTCGCCATGGACCAGATGGTCGTTGACCTGGGCGAACCCGGCCTGAGCGACCCCGCCCTGGGCTACCTGGGTGCCCCCGCCATCCTCTTCGGCGCCGGCGAGAACCCGCCCGTCGAAGAGTGGGCGGAAGCCGCGCAGACCATTAACTACGAAATCGTGACCCGCATTTCGCCCCGCGTGGAGCGCCTCTACACCGGCGGCTCCTGGGTTGAAGCTGAACTGAACGAGCTGTGGGGCACCGGCGAGGAGCAGGAGGGCTAATGAGCGCTGAATACATTTCTGCCGCCCTCGACCTGGACGTGACCGGCCCCGACCATACCCGCCGCCTGGCGCTCGCCCTGGCACAACACCTGAACGCCGGGGACGTATTGCTCCTCTCGGGTGAGCTCGGCGCGGGCAAGACCACGTTCACCCGCTCCCTGGGGGAGGGCCTGGGCGTGCGCGAGGGCGTTATCTCACCGACCTTCGTGCTCTCGCGCGTGCACCCGAACCTGCCGGACAGCCCTCGCCCCGGCGGCCCCGACCTGGTACATGTGGACGCCTACCGCCTCTCCAGCGCCGAAGAGCTCGACGACCTGGATCTGGAGTTTTCCCTGCCGCGCTCGGTGACCGTCATCGAGTGGGGCCGCGATAAGGCTGAGCATCTGAGTGATTCCCGCCTGGAGCTGGATTTTACCCGCCTGACCGGCGCGGATGCGCGCTTCGCCTACTCTGGTGCCGAAGAGTTCAGCTGGGACGACGAAGATGACGAAAGCGACGAGGACGCGGACACCCCCGAGCCTCGCCTGCTGCGGGTACGAGCCTTCGGCCCCCGCTGGGAGCACGCTTTCGACGCCCTGAAAGAAGCCCTGCAGAGCGCCTAGAGCCCGCGCGTTAGAATGATAGGGTGCTAGTACTTGCCCTTGATTCATCCGCCACCGCATCTGTGGCGCTCGCCCGTGTGCACGGCTCCGAAGCCGGCGCATCCTTCGAAATCCTCGCCCGTTACGAGAGCGAAGATACCCGCTCCCACGCTGAGGTGATGGGCCCCTACGCGCAGGCCGCCCTGCAGGACGCCGGCGTGCGCGGCGAAGATTTGGATGCGATTCTGACCGGTACCGGCCCGGGACCTTTTACGGGTCTTCGCGCCGGTATCGTTACTGCGCGCGCTCTGGGTTTTGCCTGGTCGGTGCCGGTGTACGGCATGATGAGCCTGACCGCACTGGCTGAGCATGCTGTGGCTGGTGCGGCTGCCGTTGAAAGTGCCGAGGGCACTGCAGTGGAAGAGAACGCAGAACGAGCATTCGCTTCTGCTGACCTTGCCGAAGGCGCCGAGCTGCTCGTACTCTCCGACGCGCGCCGCCGCGAAGTCTACTCCGCACGCTACCGCGTGGAGGCTGCAGGCTACACCCTGGTGGACGGCCCGAACGTATGCCCCGCCTCCGAAATTCTGCCCGGTAGGAGCCCCTCCTACGCCTACGGTTACGGTGCCGGCCTGTACGCCGAAACTCTCGAAGAGCATGGCTGGACTATCGTCGATTCCGCCCGGGAGGTTCACCCGCACGCCGAGTACCTGGTCGCCGCCGCGGCACGCCTGGGTGTGCAGAACCTGAGCGAGGACACCTCCGCCCAGTACCTGCGCGATTCGGATGCGAAGGTCCCCGCCGCGATGCTCGCCCGCCAGCAGAAGCAGGCGGCACAGGCTACCGGTCAGGCCACTGCACAGACTGCCGCGCAGAAGGAGAGCTAAATGAGCGCTACTGAGACTTCTGGGATTTCTGGGACTCCTGGGACTTCTGAAAATATCGTGCGGGATGACCTAGCTCTGGGCGCCCGCCTGCGCGTTGCCGAGCTCGCGGACGTGCAGGCAATGCACCGCATGGAAACCACCCTGTTTCCCGCCGACGCCTGGCACATCGACATGTTCCTCGCAGAGCTGACCCACCCGACCCGCACCTACTACATGCTCGAGCTGCCGGGGGAGAACCCGGAAAGCGGCGAGGGCGACTGGCGCGCCATCGGTTACTGCGGAACCATGGTCGTAGCCGACACCGCTGACGTTCAGACCATCGGCGTGCTCCCCGAGTACGAGGGTCACGGCTTCGGTCGCGCCATGCTTAATCAGATGCACGAGCGTGCCCGCGAGCAGGGTGCCGAGCGCATCCTGCTGGAGGTGCGTGCCGACAACCCGCGCGCCCAGCGCCTCTACGAACGCAACGGCTACCGCGCAATTCATGTGCGCCGAGGCTACTACGATGACGGAACCGACGCCATCATTATGGAATGCACGCTCTAAATAGCCCGTTGAGCTAAACGGTGCATCATTCCCAGTAAGACTTGGCGCCTTTCCGCCACATCACCTTTACACCACAGCATCAAGAAGCACTACGCACAGACAGCGCAACAGAAAGACGAACTATGAGCACTCGCGAACCCCTCGTTCTGGGTATCGAATCCTCCTGTGATGAGACCGGTATCGGCATTGTGCGCGGTGCACAGCTGCTCAGCAACACCATCTCCTCCTCCATGGAAGAGCACGTGCGCTTTGGCGGCGTGATCCCCGAAATCGCCTCCCGCGCCCATCTGGACGCCATGATTCCCGCCCTCAAGGCGGCACTCGCCGAAGCGGACATCACCCTCGACGAGGTGGATGCTATCGCCGTCACTGCCGGCCCCGGCCTGGCTGGCGCACTCATGGTGGGTGTCTCCGCGGCGAAGGCGCTCGCTATTGCCACCGGCAAGCCCCTCTACGGCATTAACCACCTGGTCGCCCACGTTGGCGTTGGCCTGCTCGAGGACAATGGCACCGAAGACGGCTCCGACCTGCTGGCGAATGCTGGCTCCGGTGGCCTGGGTGCGCTGCTGGTTTCTGGTGGCCACACCGAGATCCTGCAGGTGCGCGACATTACCTCCGATGTGCGTCTGCTCGGAGCGACCCTGGACGATGCCGCCGGCGAGGCCTACGACAAGGTCGCCCGCCTGCTCGGTCTGGACTACCCTGGTGGCCCCGCCATTGACCGCGCCGCCGCTGAGGGTAACCGCAACGCCTTCGTGTTCCCGCGCGGCCTGTCGAACCGCAAGTTCATGGGCACCGCCGAGGAGCCCGGCGCGCACCGCTACGATTTCTCCTTCTCGGGTCTGAAGACCGCCGTGGCGCGCGTGATTGAAAGCTTTGAGGCCGCCGGTGAAGAGGTCCCGGTTGCCGATATTGCCGCGTCCTTCCAGGAAGCGGTCGTGGACGTTATCACCAAGAAGGCGATGCTTGCCTGCCGTGAGCAGGGTATGAAGACCCTGCTGCTCGGCGGCGGCGTGGCGGCGAACTCGCGTCTGCGTGAGTTGCTTGCCGCCCGATGCGCCTCCGAGGGGGTACGCCTGATTATCCCGAAGTTCACCCTGTGCACCGATAACGGCGCGATGGTTGCGGCACTGGGCGCTCGCCTGGTTGTCGCGGGCCGCGAGCCCTCGGGTGTGGACTTCACGACGGACTCCTCGCTGCCGGTGACCACGGTCTGTTTTTAAACGGGCTGTTCTAAACGTCCTGCTTCAGAAGGGCAGTGCGAGCGCGCACAGCCGGCTCGCCTTAAAAATACTCATAGAAATGCCTCGGCACAGTCTCTCAACGGACTGCGCCGAGGCATTTTACGTATCTAAGTTTTCTTTCCGCGAGGGGTTAGCGCAGCGCTCGTGCACGAGACTGCGCGGCAACGTCCAGCGCCACCTCACGCAGAGAGCCGGTCTTTTCAAAGACCGCACGCTGGCGGTCCGCGCCGGTACCCTCGGCGAGGATGCGGCGCACCTGTGCCAGCTCCAGCTCGCAGTCAAGGTCGCGTGCCACCGGCTCCAGCTTGGGTAGCAGCAGCTCGAAGTCCTCGCGCAGGGTGCGCTGCTCCGGTGCGTTGGAAACCACGATCTTTGCGTCCAAGCCGTAGCGGGCAACGCGCCACTTGTTCTCCTGCGCGTGCCAGGGTGCCAGCACCTCAATGCTTTCGCCGGCCTCAATCTGGCGGGAGAAGTACTCCATCAGGCACTGCGTGAACGCCACGATTGCGGCAACATCCGGCAGGGAGGCAAGGCCGTCGCAGTAGCGCATCTCGATGGTGCCGTAGCGCGGAACCGGGCGCACATCCCAACGGTCCTCGCTCGGGTCGTTAATCACGTCGGTTGCCACGAGCGAATCGAGGTATTCGCTGTACTGCTCCCAGGTATCAAAGTGGAAGGGCAGACCGTTCGTGGGCAGCTGCTGGTAAAGCTGAGTGCGGTGCGAAGCGTAACCGGTGTCGATTCCATCCCAGTAGGGGGAAGAGCACGAAAGTGCCAGCAGATGCGGCCCGTAGTTGGTCAGCGCGTCAATAAGCGGCAGAACCTTATCGCGGGAGTCAACGCCCACGTGCACGTGCACGCCGTAAATGACCATGTGGCGGCCCCAGTACTGGGCACGCTCGACCACACGCTGGTAGCGTTCCTTCGCCACGACCGGCTGATCAGCCCAATGGGAGAAGGGGTGCGTGCCGGCGGGGTAGAACTCAATGCCCAGGTCATCGGTGATTTCACGGATGATATCGGTCAGCTCCTGCAGCTGGCGGCACGCCTCAGCGACGGTGTGGCAGATGCCGGTCACCACTTCGATGGTGTTCTCCAGGAATTCGCCGGTCACATGCGCGCGGTCGGAGGCGGGCTCGAGTAGCTCGGGGCGGCGCTCGCGCAGGATGGACAGCACCTCACCGGCGCGCTGGGTCAGTTCGCCGCTTTCACGGTCGATAAGTGCAATCTCCCATTCCACGCCGAGAGTGGACTGCGGGGAGGAAGCAAAGTCGATCATATGGCCTTTCCTGCGTCTGGAAATAGTGTCGTGCACAGTGCCGACTACGGAAGTTTGCTATCGGTGGGCTCTACCCGCCCGGGAACTAGAGGTGGTGAGCCTGCCCGGCGGGGGAGCGCCGTTGTCGGGCACCGTATCTAGTGTAAGGTCTGGCGGTGCTCAACGCCCTGTCGAGTGCATAATCCGGAACCGGTACCGTAACGAATCGTCACGAACGGTAACTGAGCACGGTGCTGGGTAGTCGGGGTTGGGCGAGGCTAGAGCGGGCGTACATGCCAGCCGACGCGGCGCGAGTCCCTGCCCGAACCGATGCGGGTAAAGACCAGCGTTGCCGGACGGTATGAGGACTCCTGCGTGCCCGAAGAAGAATTAGCATTCTTTTTCTGTTTCTTCTTAGAAGGCTTGGAACCCGCCGAACCCAGCAGACGCGCACGTAGCTGTTCCGGAACAATATCCACACCGCGCTTCTTAATCGTCAGCGCCGTAAAACCCTGCTCACGCACCCAACGCTTCAGCTGCTTCTCCTGCAGGGGAATCTCCTCCAGCACCTCGTAGCAAGCAACCAGCGGATGCTCCACCGGCTCGGTCGAGCACAGGTACGCCAGGTGCTCATCCAGCAGATGAGCGCCAATACTCTGCGCAAACTCCGCGACCAGGTGCGAGCGCACAATCGCCGGGGCGGGCTCCAGTAGGTACTCGCCGGGCTGCGGCAGGGACACCGGAACCTCCACGCTCTGTTCCGCCTCTGCCGCTGTGAGGGGGCTGCGGAAGCTCACCGCCTCATAGGGAGGCAACAGGGAACGGGTTTCGTTGGAGTCTTCGGTGGGGATTTCGTTAGAGCTTTCGTTGGGGCTTTCACCGAGACCGACTTCTTCAGCGGGCAGCTCGCGCACCGAAGTTGCCGTGCGAGCCACACCCTCCTGTGCCAGCGCGTTAAACCAGAGCACCAGCTCGGCGAGGGAGCCCTCCGACTGAATCCACTCCGCCTCAACGCGCGGGGTGGGGTTCGCCTCCGAGGCAATGTCCTCGGGGGAGGGGATGCCCTCGTGCGGAAAACCGGGGCCCAACTTTACGCCCATCGGCACGCCCGTGCGCGCCAGATTCAGTACGAAGGAGAATGGGGGAGAGAACGCCTCCGGATCAAACAGGCGTTCCGTTTGAGCCTTCTTCGCACCGCGCAGCTCGCGGCGTGCCGGGTCCATCCACACAATGCCCACCGGCTCACCGGCGGCGTCCAGCAGCTCACCGTGCACATAGTCGGTCACATCGCCCGAATACACGCGCGCCTGCGGGCAGAACTCAAGGTTCTTCGCCGCAAAAGAAGCCGTCAACGGGTCCAACTCCACCGCAACCACGGCGCCGCGATCCGCCGCATACACGGCAGAATCCGAGGCAATACCGCACCCCAAATCAGCCACCGTGCCGGCAACCGGGTGCAGACGCTGAGCGCGATAATGCGCAATCACCGGGCGGGTTGCCTGCTCGGCCGCCTCCTGGGTCAGCATGAGGACGCGGGCGCGCTCGCCGAACTTAGCGCGCGCACGGGTGCGGGCCTGCGCCAGGGAAATAATCTGCGCGGACTCCTCGGGGCTGAAACCGCGCGAACGCAGGGAAGTAACGGCGCTGAGGGTGTCCGAGTCCAGCGGGTAGAGCTCATCGGCTGCCGCGAGCGCTTCGGCGCTGAACGGCAGCTTAGCGGCAGGAGTAAAAGGGGAGGTAGGCATGCTCCTCATTTTACGGGGTGGCATGCCGCGGGTGCGTCCCGGGTACGCCTGCCGGAACCCCGCAGAAGCCCCCGCGTCGCCCGGCTTTTTGCTCGGCGTTCGCCTTGCGGTGAAACGCCCCGGCAGAGCGCCGCTTTTCTTGACCGAAAGCGCAGGTGAAATTAGAGTTGAGGTAGCACTCGAGACAGTACCTTGGGCGCGCCACTGCGCCGCTGTCTCGCATCAAACGTCAATCCACAATCCGGAGGAACCGATTATGGCCATCAAGCCGCTGGAAGACCGCGTCGTTATCAAGATCGAACAGGCTGAGCAGACCACCGCATCCGGTCTGGTTATCCCCGAAACTGCGAAGGAAAAGCCGCAGGAAGCACGCGTTGTCGCCGTTGGTCCGGGCCGCGTGGATGAGAAGGGCAACCGCATCCCCGTAGACATCAAGGAAGGCGACGTTGTTGTGTTCTCCCGCTACGGTGGCACCGAGGTCAAGTACCAGGGCGAAGAGTACCTGATTCTCTCCGCACGCGACGTTCTGGCAATCGTCGACTAATACTTTCAGATGCTCATGCGCCGTACCGCTCATCCGGTACGGCGCATGAGCTATCATCTGCCCCCTCAGAATTTTTCCTTTCTGTGACGCACTAGGAGTAGCGAACACATGGCTAAGCAGCTTGAATTCAACGATGCCGCCCGCAAGTCCCTGCAGGCTGGCGTCGATAAGCTGGCAAACGCGGTCAAGGTAACCCTCGGCCCGCGCGGGCGCAATGTTGTGCTCGATAAGCAGTGGGGTGCACCCGTCATCACCAACGACGGCGTGTCCATTGCCCGCGAAATTGAATTGGACGACCCGTACGAGAACCTGGGCGCCCAGCTGGCGAAGGAAGTCGCCACCAAGACCAACGACGTAGCCGGTGACGGTACCACCACCGCAACCGTGCTCGCACAGGCACTGGTCAACGAGGGCCTGCGCAACGTCACCAGCGGTGCGGCACCCGCCGACGTCAAGCGTGGCATTGAGGCTGCTGTGGAGGCTGTCTCCGCACGCCTGCTCGAGAACGCACGCCCCGTGCAGGGCCCCGAGGTGGCGCACGTTGCGGCTATCTCCGCGCAGTCCGAGCAGATTGGTGAGCTGCTGGCTCGCGCCTTCGAGAAGGTCGGTCAGGATGGCGTCATCACCATCGAGGACGGCTCCTCCACCGAAATTGAGCTGGACATCACCGAAGGTATGCAGTTCGACAAGGGCTACCTCTCGCCCTCCTTCGTGACCGACGCTGAGCGTGGCGAAGCAGTGCTGGAGAACAGCCTCGTGCTGCTCTACCAGGGCAAGATTTCCACCATCGCAGAGATCATGCCCGTGCTCGAGAAGATCGTTCAGGCGAAGAAGCCGCTGACCATCATCGCAGAAGACGTTGACGGCGAGGCGCTCTCCGCACTGGTCGTGAACAAGCTGCGCGGCACCATCAACGTGGTGGCTCTGAAGGCTCCCGGTTTCGGTGACCGCCGCAAGGCAATCATGCAGGACCTGGCAATCCTGACCGGCGGTACCGTCGTGACCGGCGAGCTCGGCATTGACCTGCCTCAGGTCACCCTGGAGCACCTGGGCTCGGCACGCCGCGTGACCGTCACCAAGTCCCACACCACCATCGTGGACGGCGGCGGCGACCCCGAGGCCATCGAGGACCGCGTGCAGCAGCTGCGCCGCGAAATTGAGCGCGTGGATTCCGAATGGGACCGCGAGAAGCTCAAGGAGCGCCTGGCTAAGCTCGCCGGCGGCGTGGGCGTTATCAAGGTCGGTGCCGCAACCGAGGTTGAGGCGAAGGAACGCAAGCACCGCATCGAGGATGCTGTGTCCTCCACCCGTGCAGCTCTGGAAGAGGGCATCGTCTCCGGCGGTGGTTCCGCACTGGTTCACGCGCTGAAGGCACTGGACGGCCTGGACCTGGGCAACCACGACGCAAACGTGGGTGTGCAGATTGTTCGCCGCGCCCTGGTCCAGCCGCTGCGCTGGATCGCTGAGAATGCCGGCGAGGACGGCTACGTCATCGTCTCCAAGGTCTCCGAGCTGCCCGTGGGTCACGGCTTCAACGCCAAGACCGGCGAGTACGTGGACCTCATCGAAGCCGGCGTGATTGACCCGGTGAAGGTGACCCGTTCGGCTCTGCAGAACGCTTCCTCCATCGCGGCTCTGGTGCTGACCACCGAGACCCTGGTGGTTGAGAAGCCCGAAGAAACTGAAGAAGACTAAATAGTGTGTGTGCCCGGTGCCGCCCCCTCCATCGTGGAGGCGGTACCGGGCACTCGCTGTCGGTAGGCTCGGGTGCGCTCGCCTCTGAGCGTGCTAGAACCTGCCGGCAGCCTCCCGCTGAGGGGTGCTTACTATGAGTGCTTCTCAGCAAAGAAACCTTTAGCGGTTTACTATAGAAGGTAAGCTGCTCCCGTTTGCGCTCAAACCACCTTGTGGGGTGCGAGCAGGCGGGTCGTACCGCATCTTGACATACGCAACGTATAGGCTGAGCTTCTCACCGATGAAGCCAGCATCCGAAAGGTAGACAATGACCATTCCCACCGCTCTGTCCGAGGACCCCTTCGGCTTCACCGGCCTGACCTACGATGACGTGCTGCTGCTGCCCGGCAACACCGACGTCATCCCCTCCGATGCGGACACCTCCACCCGCCTGTCCAAGCGCATCACCCTGAACACCCCCATCATTTCCGCGGCAATGGACACCGTGACCGACTCCGCTATGGCAATTGCTATGGCACGTCTGGGCGGTATGGGCGTTATCCACCGCAACCTCTCCATCGAGGACCAGGCTGCACACGTGGACCGCGTGAAGCGCTCCGAGTCCGGCATGATTATCAACCCCGTCACCATCGGTGCTGACGCAACCATCGCCGAATACGACGAGATTTGCGGCTACTACAAGGTTTCCGGTCTGCCCGTCGTCAGCGAAGAAGGCGTGCTGGAAGGTATCATCACCAACCGCGATATCCGCTACATCTCCCGCTCCGACTACGACGGCATTCGCGTTCGCGACATCATGACCCCCATGCCGCTGGTCACCGCGCACCCCAGCGTCACCAAGGACGAGGCATTCGCGCTGCTGTCCCACAACAAGATTGAGCGTCTGCCCCTGGTCGACGACGCAGGCAAGCTCGCCGGTCTGATTACCCTGAAGGACTTCGTCAAGACCGAGCAGTACCCCAAGGCCACCAAGGACGAGGACGGCCGCCTGCGTGCCGGCGCCGCTATCGGCTTCTTCGGTGACGGCTACGAGCGCGCAATGACCCTGGTCGAGGCTGGCGTCGACGCACTGTTCGTGGACACCGCAAACGGCCACTCCCAGGGCGTGCTTGACATGATTGCCCGCCTGAAGAAGGACCCCGCCGCAGCACACGTGGACGTCATCGGTGGCCAGGCTGCAACCCGCCTGGGCGCACAGGCAATCATCGACGCCGGCGCTGACGGTGTGAAGGTCGGCGTTGGCCCCGGCTCCATCTGCACCACCCGCATTATCGCCGGTGTTGGTGTTCCCCAGGTGACCGCTATTAACGAGTCCGCTAAGGCAGCAATCCCGGCAGGCGTGCCGCTGATCGCTGACGGCGGTATGCAGCACTCCGGCGAGATCGGCAAGGCACTGGTTGCCGGTGCTGACTCCGTGATGCTCGGCTCCCTGCTGGCTGGTACCACCGAGTCTCCCGGTGAGCTGATCTTCATGAACGGTAAGCAGTACAAGGCATACCGCGGCATGGGTTCGCTCGGCGCGATGCAGACCCGCGGCCGCCACAAGTCCTTCTCCAAGGACCGCTACTTCCAGGCTGACGTCTCCAGCGAAGAGAAGCTGATTCCTGAGGGTATTGAGGGCCAGGTTCCCTTCCGAGGCCCGCTCTCCGCAGTGATTCACCAGCTCGAAGGTGGCCTGCGCCAGACCATGTTCTACGTCGGTTCCCGCACCATCGAGGAGCTCAAGTACAAGGGTCAGTTCGTGCGCATCACCCCCGCAGGTCTGAAGGAATCGCACCCGCACGACATCATGATGACCGTTGAGGCACCGAACTACCGCGGCTAAAACGCCTCACCAACGATGATTCGCCGCATGGTGTGCACACCATGCGCCGTTGAGCCCGCCCCATACCCGTTCAGGGATCGGGCGGGCATCGGCGCGAATAACGCCCAGCGGCCCCCTCAAACCGAATTCGAAAGGATTCACCCCATGTCTGAAATTCAGATTGGCCTCTCCAAGAACGCCCGCCCCACCTACTCCCTGGACGATGTGGCGCTGGTGCCTACCCGCCGTACCCGCGACCGCCGTGACGTTGACACCTCCTGGCAGATTGACGCGTTTAAGTTCGACACCCCCATCATTGGTGCGCCCATGGACTCGGTCATGTCCCCGGCGACCGCTATTGCGCTGGGCAAGCTGGGTGGCCTGGGCGTGCTGAACCTCGAGGGCCTGTGGACCCGCTACGAGGACCCGCAGCCGCTGTTCGACGAGATTGTTGAGCTGCCCGAGGCGGACCCCGCCTCCGCGACCACCCGCATGCAGCAGATTTACTCCGAGCCGATTAAGCCGGAACTGATTACTGCACGCCTGGAAGAGATTCGTGACTCCGGTGTGGTTGTTGCAGGCTCCCTGAGCCCGCAGAACACCCAGGAGCACTACGAGACCGTGGTGAAGGCTGGCGTTGAGCTGTTCGTCATCCGCGGCGCATCCGTCTCTGCTGAGCACATTTCGACCTCGCACGAGCCGCTGAACCTGAAGAAGTTCATCTACGAGCTCGACGTTCCTGTCATCGTTGGTGGCGTGGCTGGCTACTCGCAGGCTAAGCATCTGATGCGTACCGGCGCAGCTGGCGTGCTGGTGGGCTTCGGCGGCGGTTCTGCACAGACCACCCGCCAGGGCCTGGGCATCTCCGCACCGATGGCAACCGCTATCGCTGACGTGGCTGCGGCACGTTCGGACTACCTGGATGAGTCCGGCGGTCGCTACGTGCACGTGATTGCTGACGGCTCCCTGGGCCGCTCCGGCGACATGGTGAAGGCGCTCGCACTGGGCGCTGACGCTGTCATGCTGGGTGCTCCGCTGGCTCGCGCATCCGAGGCTCCCGGCCAGGGCTGGTACTGGGGCAACGAGGCGCACTCGCTGGATTTCCCGCGCGGCGTGCGCACTCCGCTGGGTGTTGTCGGCTCCCTGGAGGAAGTCCTGTACGGTCCTTCGCACCACGTGAACGGCACCAGCAATATTGTCGGTGCGCTCAAGCGCGCAATGGCTAACTGCGGTTACCTGGACCTGAAGAAGTTCCAGAAGGCGGACCTGACCGTGGTCCCCGCGTACCGCGGCTAATGTAGCTTCATGAATCACCGCCCGGTGGCTGGTGGGTTTATCCCTCCGGCTACCGGGCGGTATTGGTTTGAGGTGTTCTTTTTGGATAGGGTGTGAGTCACCATCTTTGGGAGAATGAAATTTATGCCACGTTATGAAACCTTCTCGTTTTATGGTGGCGGGGATCATATTTTCACTGTAGTGTATCTAGTAAGGATATAGCTAGGGTCTATATTCTTTGGAAGAACTTCTGTAAAACTGCAAGTTCGACATGGTGTGGATATGCATATCGAAGGAGATTGGAAATGGCTATCTTCCCTGCTTCTGTTAAGAAGGGCCTGGCAGCTGTCGTGTTGGGCGCAACTGCCCTGACTGCTGTGCCTGCTGTTGTGGCCCCGGCTTCTGCCGCATATGGTGTCAAGAACGTTGAGGGGGGTGTTTGGAAGTATGGCACCAGTTGGTACTCTGTGTGGTCTCATTATGATAATGAATGGACGCGGCATGGTGCCAGTGTTTATGGTTCTGAGTGGGTTAGCTCGAAGTGTAAGAACGAGTGGGAGGGGTTCGCTGTAGCTCAGAGTTGGCGTAGCTGGGATCATACCAACGAGGCCTACTATAAGCTCGATTGCTAAGAGCGTGGATATTGAGTCTGTTGCAGGTAGTTTGTGATTTGGCTCTTGTCTCTGAAATGTAATTGAGTAATACAACTAGGGCGGGCTGTCTGAGTAAAATATTCAGGTGGTCCGCTCTGTGTTGAGATGGATTTGTACTTAAATCTATCCTGCGTCGACTGGTGGTCTGAGATGGGGTATTTTGTTGGAATTAGTTGAGATATGAGGCGTGTGGAATTATATGGTGGTGCGGTCGGCTTCTGAAGTTAACGTATTAGTGCGTGCATGTTTATGAAGTTGGATTAGAATGGAGTTTCTGGTGTTAAATATTGGATAGTGCCTACCTTGATGTGCCCTTTTTGGTAAGGTGTGAGTCACCATCTTTGGGAGAATGAAATTTATGCCACGTTATGAAACCTTCTCGTTTTATGGTGGCGGGGATCATATTTTCACTGTAGTGTATCTAGTAAGGATATAGCTAGGGTCTATATTCTTTGGAAGAACTTCTGTAAAACTGCAAGTTCGACATGGTGTGGATATGCATATCGAAGGAGATTGGAAATGGCTATCTTCCCTGCTTCTGTTAAGAAGGGCCTGGCAGCTGTCGTGTTGGGCGCAACTGCCCTGACTGCTGTGCCTGCTGTTGTGGCCCCGGCTTCTGCCGCATATGGTGTCAAGAACGTTGAGGGGGGTGTTTGGAAGTATGGCACCAGTTGGTACTCTGTGTGGTCTCATTATGATAATGAATGGACGCGGCATGGTGCCAGTGTTTATGGTTCTGAGTGGGTTAGCTCGAAGTGTAAGAACGAGTGGGAGGGGTTCGCTGTAGCTCAGAGTTGGCGTAGCTGGGATCATACCAACGAGGCCTACTATAAGCTCGATTGCTAAGAGCGTGGATATTGAGTCTGTTGCAGGTAGTTTGTGATTTGGCTCTTGTCTCTGAAATGTAATTGAGTAATACAACTAGGGCGGGCTGTCTGAGTAAAATATTCAGGTGGTCCGCTCTGTGTTGAGGTGAACCTATGTTTAAAAAGCTGATTCGAATTGGTCGGTGTATGCCGGGGCTTGCCAGCGTCTATGTCTGGGCGGTTGTTGCTTCGCTGTTCTTTCCTTTCTTCATGTTGTCGAGTATTAACTCCGAGGTGACTCTTGGATATACCCGTAACCTCCAGATTCCTTCCCTTGACCCAAGCGTCAAAACTCGTGAATTTCTGGAAAGTATGTGCATCGAAGCTGATAAGAATAACATTGCTGTGGCACGTCGCACGCGCAATGCGTCCGACCCCATGCACGGTATTGTGCTTGAGTTTTGCGGTGCTGATGTATCCGTGCGAGAGTGGGAGCAGGCGGGGTATCCCTCCTACGCCCCTGAAGATCGGGTTGATACTAAGGCGCTTGACCCGGTCGCTGTAACGGAAGCCCGAGGTCTCTATAACCTCTATGGGGGTACTGAACAACAGCGTGCCCAGTTGATTACGTCCCTGCGTGAACGTGGAGCAAGAGTTGTTGAATACGACGTTCTTGGCTTCCGGAGTGTCCTTGGGTATTATGTCGGAACCCCCAGCGGCTATGCATTTGTTGCGACCTGTCTTGCTCTTGCTGTAGCTCTGATAGGTGCTGTGTTGCGACAGACTAAAAAGAGTGCGCGTATGCGTTTGCATGGGGCATCACATAACCAGGTCTACCGAACACAGCTGGTAGATTCAGGGCCGTTTTTTGTGGCTGGGGCTATGGCACTTTATGTTCTCTTCTACGTTTTTCTTGCCTTCTACAACTCATGGGCGTTCGCTGCCTTGACCCTCAAAACACAACTTATCCTGCTTGCATGGATGCTGGGTCTCATGTTACTGCTTCACTATGTAGCATGTATGTTTACGACTGCGCTGCCTATCGGTCAAGCACTCAAAGGCAAGCTGCCCACACGTATAACCTATATGGCCAGCTGGTCATGTCGTGCACTCGCGTTAGTTCTTATTACCACTATTCTCATGATGCTGGCGCACACCACCCAGCAATTATATGCACTCAATGCATCTCGCGCTGCGGTGCTTCAGGGGAACGGGTACACAGTATCGTTTAATGGCTTCCGCTACGAGAAGAGTGATGAGCAGAACCTGCAACAATGGGTTAGAAAACAAGTTGAATTTGATAATGTCATTCTAGCTAATGCCGAAAACCCTATTTACACCTCCAGCGACTCTCTCCGCTCGCACCAGAACGGAGGGGATGATACGGATTCCGCGGAGCCCACTCAGGGCCTTGGTCGCACTTTCCTGTACGTCAATAGGGCGTATGTAGAAAGCAACCCGAGTTCTTTGCCAGATGGTCTTCCTTCTGTAGAAGAGCTAGAAACGCGCACAGGTATAAGTATCTACTACCCCAGAGAGCTAGAAAGCCAATCCGAGGACGTTAAGCGTCTTGCCGCTGTTACTCTGGACCAGGCATACAACTTAACGTCCACAAATATGTCAGAGGATTCTACTGCAATGCACTCGGAATTTCGCGCCTACGATTCCATGACGAGATCCTACACATATGGCGACCGCATTATTGCAAATTACTTCGTACAGAACCCCGTTATCATATACGTGCCGAAACACGTACTGATTGAGAGCTCGGAAATGCTTACTGGAGCCTTTAGCCAGAGCGGGGCTTTTGTGAAAGAGCGGCAGCAAGCGCTTGATTCTTTGGAAGGTACCACCGCTCGCGGTTATGTGGGAGAGATTCTGCCTGTGAGCGATAGGTACTTTGGCCTGTTGGCTAAAATGCAGAGTGAACAGCGCATTAGTATATATGCGCTCTTTGTTCTCTCCATACTAGGGGTTGTGACACTTCTAGAGTACGCGCGCGTGTACTGTGTGGAGCATCAACAGCGCATTGCCAGGTCCTTCACCTACGGCATGCACCCGGCCGGGACCTTCCGTGGAGTACTCATCGGCGAGTTAATTTTGACAATTCTCGTGTTTTTCTACGGTATTTTCCAGCTGACGGCCATGTTACGCGAACAGTATCTCACCGCTGGAGGTGAAACTTCAAACGCCATGACTGTACTGGCTGCGGGGCTCTTCGCACTTACCCTTCTTGTATCCAGCGGTATGAGCTTGCTCGCCTTCACCTATACGTATCGCTCTACCGTATCCCGTCACGCACGAAAGGAAATGTACTGACTTGATTCCCCTCTTAACTCCAAATAAACCCGTGCGTGCAGAAGGCACTATGTCGGAAAGGCTGCTTAGCGTTACCGGCGGTACCGTAAGCATCTCCGGGCGAATCATCTTCTCCGATGCTCACCTCAGTGTAGCTCCGGGTGAAATGATAGCCCTTACCGGCGCCTCGGGAAGCGGCAAGACGACCCTACTCAATTGCCTGGGAACCCTCGCAGATTTTAGCGCGGGAGAGTACTCCTTCCAAGGAACAATGTTGAGCGGCTCATCCTCGCGAACCCGCCGTCATTTCCGCCGTGATAGTCTAGGATATCTCTTCCAGAACTATGCCCTGGTAGAAGGGGAGAGCGTTGAAAAGAATGTCCTTGGACCGCTCGCGGTTATGCCGCGTTCGCAGCGCCCGAGCCGTAAAGAGCTAGAGTCCGTCCTCAAGCGGGTCGGGCTGGCTAACCGTGAGAAGTCTCTTATCTACCAACTCTCGGGTGGTGAGCAACAGCGCGTGGCGCTTGCTGGGCTTATGTTGAAGCAACCGTCCCTGA
Organism: Rothia sp. (in: high G+C Gram-positive bacteria); assembly: GCF_015265375.1. Classification (GTDB taxonomy): domain Bacteria; phylum Actinomycetota; class Actinomycetes; order Actinomycetales; family Micrococcaceae; genus Rothia. Next base: position 2,978 of record NZ_JABZXW010000002.1, on the reverse strand, counting down.
TTCTGGCGGATGAGCCGACTGGTGCCCTGGATGCCGAGAATGAGGCGCAGGTACTTGATATTCTGCGGGAGCTGGTGAACGCTGGGGCCTGTGCCATTATTGCTACGCACAGCGATGCGGTGGCTGACTTCTGCGACCGGCGTATTGATATGTCTCAGTTCAAGGGATAAACGAAGAGGATTGTTTTTTGCAATGTACCGCCTGGCTATGGAGACGTTAGCTCCGTTGCCGGGCGGTGCTTTCTTATACTGGCTGTCTTTATGAGGTGAAATGACCGGCAAAGTGCGGAATAGTTCCCGCGCCGCGGGTGTTCAACCCCACAACGCGATAGCGTAATATAGATATATCCCCGCGCAAGTGCGCGGATTAGTACCAACACGTTGAGGTAATTTTCGTGACCAACTCTGTGAACCTGGACCAGCTCGAAGAGCGTCCCGTCCTGGTGGTAGATTACGGTGCACAGTACGCGCAGCTCATTGCTCGTCGCGTGCGTGAAGCCGGCATCTACTCCGAAATCGTCCCCCACTCCATGAGCACTGAGAAGATGCTCGCCAAGAACCCGGCAGCCATCGTGCTCTCCGGTGGCCCCTCCTCGGTCTACGCCGATGGCGCACCCAAGGGTGACAAGGCCCTGTTCGAAGCTGGCGTGCCGATCTTCGGTATCTGCTACGGCTTCCAGGTGATGGCCCAGACCCTCGGCGGCACCGTCGCCCAGACCGGTCTGCGCGAATACGGCGCAACCGACGCTGTGATCTGCGCTGAGAACTCCTCCTTCCTCACCGGCACCCCCACCACCCAGAACGTGTGGATGTCTCACGGTGACTCCGTGACCGAAGCCCCCGAAGGCTTCGAGGTGCTGGCAAAGACCCCCGGCGCATCCGTGGCAGCATTCGTGGACGAGTCCCGCAAGCTCGGCGGCGTGCAGTGGCACCCCGAGGTGAAGCACTCCGACTACGGCCAGGTCGCCCTGGAGAACTTCCTCTACAATGTGGCAGGCCTGAAGCCCACCTGGTCTACCAACAACATCATCGAAGAGCAGGTCGCAAAGATTCGCGAGCAGGTCGGTAGCGACCGCGTCATCTGCGCGCTCTCCGGCGGCGTTGACTCCTCCGTGGCAGCAGCTCTCGTGCACAAGGCTGTCGGCGACCAGCTCACCTGCTTCTTCATCGACCACGGTCTGCTCCGTGAAGGCGAGCGCGAACAGGTCGAGCAGGACTACGCAGCATCTATGGGCATTAAGGTCATCACCATCGACGAGTCGGAGCGTTTCCTCTCCGCGCTCGATGGCATCACCGAGCCCGAGGCGAAGCGTAAGGCTATCGGCCGCGAGTTCATCCGCTCCTTCGAAGAGGCACAGCGCAAGCTGATTGCTGAAGCTGGCGAAGAGGGCGCAGACATCAAGTTCCTGGTCCAGGGCACCCTGTACCCGGACGTTGTCGAGTCCGGCGGCGGCGACGGCACCGCAAACATTAAGAGCCACCACAACGTGGGCGGCCTTCCCGACGACCTGACCTTCGAACTGGTTGAGCCGCTGCGCACCCTGTTCAAGGACGAGGTTCGCGCTATCGGTCGTGAGCTCGGCGTTCCCGAGAAGATCGTGGCACGTCAGCCGTTCCCCGGCCCCGGCCTGGGCATCCGCATTGTCGGCGAGGTTAACCGCGAGAACCTGGAGACCCTGCGTGCCGCTGACGCTATCGTGCGTGAAGAGCTGACCGCAGCAGGTCAGGATGAGCACATCTGGCAGTGCCCCGTGGTTCTGCTGGCTGGCGTTCGCTCCGTGGGCGTTCAGGGTGACGGCCGTACCTATGGCCACCCGATTGTTCTGCGCCCGGTCTCTTCGGAAGACGCAATGACCGCTGACTGGTCGCGCCTGCCGTACGACCTGCTGGCTAAGATCTCGAACCGTATTACCAACGAGGTCAAGGACGTTAACCGAGTGGTGCTGGACGTTACCTCCAAGCCCCCGGGAACCATTGAGTGGGAGTAATCCCGCTTTGGGCTACCTAGCTTTGTAGCTGGGAGCCTGTGAAGGAGCCGCCCGGTGCATCCGAATGTGGATGCGCTGGGCGGCTCCTTTTGTATCTTCCTAACGTGAAAATAGCGGGTTGAAAGATAGAGGGGGGTTGTCGTAGTACCAAGTGAAAAATATAATGTAGCTACGTAGTAACATCTTTATGTTTTGCGTTGTGAGTAGAAGAGGGAGATCATGACCGTAATGACCAGCCGCGAGTTCAACCAGAATCTCGCTAAAGCCCAAAAACAGGCACAACATTCACCCGTAATTATTACAAAGCGTGGTGAACCTACGTATGTCCTCATGACCTACGAAGAATACTCACGCAACCAGAATGAGGGAACCTCCCTCTACGACTTCTTTGTAAACTACCCTCAACCTGCTGAAGGTATGGACCTGCCCGAAGAATTTCCCACGGCAGAACGTTCCGCATATCAGCGTCCCGGTGTAGAGTTCTAAGGGGTAACGATGTACCTTCTTGACACCAATATCATTTCTGAGTTGTGGAAGCTCTCTCGCGGAAAAGCTGACCCCGTTTTCGAATCGTGGTTTCGCCAAGAATCAGAAAAACCACTCTATATCAGCGTAGTGACCCTAATGGAACTAGAACGCGGTGTGCTTGCTATGGAGCGAAAAGATCCGACACAAGGCGCTTATCTGCGCGAGTGGTTTTTGGCAGTTCGAGAGAAATTTCAGAAGCGAACTCTTGTTATTGACGGGGCTGTAGCTGATTGTTGCGCTGGACTTCACGTGCCGGATAAAGCGCCGGAGAACGATGCCTGGATTGCTGCGACCGCGCTGGTACATGGCCTTACTCTCGTAACGCGCAACGTCAAAGATTTTGAGCGCCTCCCGGTTCGACTCCTCAACCCCTTCGAACCCGCAATATAGCGAAGGCAAGGCCTGTGAAGGAGCCGCCCGGTGCATCCGAATGTGGATGCGCCGGGCGGCTTCTGGCATCAAG
>NZ_JABZXW010000016.1 GCF_015265375.1 Rothia sp. (in: high G+C Gram-positive bacteria) | reverse complement strand
GCTTTCCACTTACCGGAAAGCCGCCGCCTCGCTATATTGTCACCGTCACCGGGGAGGGGGGGAGTGCAGGCTAGGGTTGGGGCGCGAGCGCCTCCAGCACCTGCTGCTGGACCGCCGCCGTATTACTTGCCACCAGGGACACCGGGTGCACACCGGCGGCTGAAACGCCCGCGTTCTCGGGCAGGTCGCCCTCCAGGGTGGAGGCGACGCCGCCAGCCTCACGGATCAACGGCAGTAGCGCCGCCACCTCGTAGAACGACAGAGACGGATCAACCACAGTATCCACCGCACCCTCAGCGAGCATACACGCCGCCCAGAACGAGCCGTACGCACGGGAACGACCAACTGAGCCCAGAAGCTGTACAAGCTCGCCAGAGCGGTCCACAGAGCCTTCAGAGGCTACCTTCCAGGAGGCGAGGTCGGTGTACGCGGCAGACAGCTGATCCAGCTGAGTCAGCGAAGACACTTCAAGACGAGTCGCCTGCGCCAAGGACTTACCCGTGTACGCGCCCGAACCGCGAGCAGCCCACCAGCGGCGACCCAGCGCGGGTGCAGACACCACACCCACCACCGGCTCACCCTGATCCAGCAAAGCAATCAGAGTCGCCCAAACCGGCACACCGCGGCGAAAATTATCCAGCTCGGCAATCGGCGCAATCACCCACTGGCGCGATGCCTGACCGTTATAGCCGGCATGCTCACCGGCAATACCGTCACGAGTACGCACACGCGACAGCTGCGCACGCAGAAGCTCCTCAACCTCCTGAGCCACACCCGAGGCGTAATCGGTGGGTTCCTGCTCCTGCACCTGCGGTTCTGCGGGCTGCTGAGTAGCCTGCTGCCACGGCGCCAACGGCGTTGCGGCGGGTGCCGCCTCCTCGGGCTCTAGCGCCTCGGGGGCGGGGGAGAAGACCGGGCGGTCACGAAAACGCATGGCGCTCACACGATCGACGCTATCGGCAAGGATATGCGCAAGACGCAAATCGTCGGTGTACTGCTGGGGACGGCTCATAGTAATGCTCTTCTTCAGTATCGGTGATGTAGTCAGCAAAATGTGTGTGTAATGCAGGGGAGGGAAGCTAGACGAGAGCGCCCAGTTCCTTCTCTGAATCGCCCTCTTCAGGAGTCAACAGCAGCAGCTTACGTAGCGACTCCAGGCGGGCGGGGCCGCTCTCACCGGCGTGACCGGCGGCAACGTACGCCTCCAGACCGCACTCGGGAGCCTGCGCTGCGTGAGTACACGCCTTCGGGCAGTCCGCCGCACCGGGTGCCAGATCCACGAACGCCTCCACGACGGTCTCCGGCGGCACATGCGCCAGACCGAACGAACGAATACCCGGAGTATCAATAATCCAGGTGCCCGGCTCCATCGGCTCACCATTCGCATTCACCGGACGCAACGCCAACGCCGACGATGAAGTGTGGCGGCCACGGCCCGTCACCGCGTTCACATGACCGGTCGCACGCTCAGAGCCGGTCAGCGCGTTCACCAGGGTCGACTTACCCACACCCGAGTGGCCCAGAAGCACCGACACCTGACCCAGCAGCTCCTGCAGAAGCTCCTGAACCGGTGCCGACTCCAAACCGGCAGCACCCTCCTGGCTCGGCGCCAAACCATCCGAAGACGAAGACAGCACAATCTTCAAACCGCTTGCCGCATAGTAATCCAGCAGGTTCTGCGGGTAGCGCACATCGGTCTTGGTAATGCACAGAATCGGCTCAATACCGGCATCAAACGCTGCCACCACGGCACGGTCAATGAAGCCAGTACGCGGCTCCGGGTTCGCCGCAGCAACCACAATCACCAGCTGCTGAGCGTTCGCCACAACCACGCGCTCCGACGGGTCGGTGTCATCGGCGCTACGGCGCAGAATCGAGGTGCGCTCACCCAGACGCACAATGCGCGCCAGGGTATCCTTCGCGCCTGAGGTATCACCCACCAGGTCCACAAAGTCGCCGGTCACAATCGCGGTGCGGCGCAACTCCTTAGCGCGCGCCGCAATGAGGGTACGCTCCTTCTTAGTACCCTCATCAACGACGACCGACCAGCGGCCGCGGTCCACCGTAATGACCCTGCCACGAATCGCTTCTTTGAAGGTCGGGCGGTCCTTCGTGCGGGGGCGGGAGCCCTTCTTGTTCGGGCGCACGCGCACATCCGACTCATCCCATTCAGAGAAATCGCGCACGTTCATGCGGGAAGAACCCATTTAGAAGACCTCCTGGTCGGCGGTAGCATCAGCGGTGGAGGCGCCGGTCTGCCACTGCGCCAGCATGTCCTCCCACATCGCGGTAAATTCGGGCATGGTCTTAGCGACGGTGGCTACGTTCTGCACCACCACGTTGCCGCGGCGCAGACCAATAATCGCCGCGAAGGTTGCCATACGGTGATCCTCGTAGGTGCGCGCCAGAACCTGCGCAGCCTCAGCGTCAGCGGGGATGGGTGCCTCAATCACCAGCGAATCGGCGGTGTCGTGGGCGGTGCCTCCCAGACGGTTAATCTCGGCGGCGAGCGCAGCGAGGCGGTCCGTCTCATGACCGCGCAGATGCGCAATACCGGTCAGTTCTACACGGCCCTTCACGAAGGCGCAGGCGGCCGCCATGGTCGGTGCCAACTCGCCGCCGGCAGACAGATCAAAGGAGAAGTCACCCTCGGGAAGCTGCGCCGGACCGGTCACGGTCAGACGGCCCTCAGCGTAGCTCACCTGGGCGCCCAGCGCGGGCAGAAGCTCACGCCACATATCGCCCACCTGGGTCGTGCCCGGCGACGAATCAGCCGCGGGGGCGGGCCAGTGGGGAATAGTTACCGATTCGCCGGTAACCACGGCGGCGGCAAGGAACGGACCGGCGTTCGACAGGTCCGGCTCAATGGTCATCTCAAAGCCGGGGAAAGAACCGGGGTGAACCGTCCAGCGGTACTCGCCGCCCTCTGCTTCGTTGCCTTGGTTCGGGTAGTGTTCCTGCACCCGAATACCCATCTGGCGCAGCGCCTCAACGGTCATCTGAATGTGCGGGATGGACGGCACCGAGGAGCCCTCGTGCACCAGCACCATGCCCTGCGGCAGGCGAGGCGCCATCAGCAGCAGAGCCGAAACGAACTGGGACGACGTCGAAGCATCAATACGCACCACGGGCGCCTCAGAAACGCCCTCAGCGGAAGCCAGACCGGGGGAGCGCAGTACGAAGGGCAGCGCGTTCTCGCCCTGCTCACAATCCACCTGCACACCTAGCTGACGCAGACCCTCCAGGACCGGGCCCATCGGACGCTGACGGGCGTGCGGGTCACCGTCAAAGGCGAACTCACCCGGCAGCAGCGCCGCCAGGGCGGGCACAAAACGCATCACGGTACCGGCAAGACCGCACTCAATCGACACGGTGCGCGGCTGGGCGGAATTTGCCTGCGCAAAGTCGAGGGGAGTGACTTTTACATCCGGGCCGAACGGCGAATCGGTCGGCACCAGCTCAATACCCGCACCCAGCTGACGTAGCGCCTCAATCATCAGCGCCGAATCGCGCGAATGTAGCGGCGCACGCAGATACGAAGGGGAATCAGCCAGAGCGGCAAGCAACAGATAGCGGTTCGTGAGCGACTTAGAACCCGGAATATGCACCAGCGCGTTCTTGCCAGCGGCTTCGCTGGAGGCGGGTGCCAGGGGAGCGGGCCAATCACCGGGGGAAAGCTGCACTGCTGCGTCGCTCATATGTCCTCTTCTGGTTCAAATCATGGGGAGGGCGCAGACTCAGAGACGCTGCGCCGGTTGACGTCTACCCCTATTCTACCGGTTGAGGGTTTGCGCACCTCCGAGCGCTCTAGCCATGAGATAAGCGGCGTGAACCAGACAGCGCTAACCAACGCAACATGCAGAAAGGCGGCGCACCGCCATTGGTGCACCGCCTTAACTCATCGTCGGATGTCTGTACCCCAGCGGGGCAACAGCTCGGGGCAGCTTAGAGGTTAGCCTCGGCGCAGAACTTCTGCACATCCTGCAGCAGACGCGCCTTTAGCTGCTCGGGCGCCTGCTGAGCGCACGAAGAACGCATCTTCTCACGCACCATCAGTTCAAAGTCCTTCACATCCGCGCATTCGGGGCAGGCATTCAGATGCGCCTGAACCGTGCGCAGCTGCTCGGGGCTCAGCTCCCTATCGAGGAATTCGTAGAGGCGCTTGAGGGTCGCCGAGCAGGGCTGGCCGCCGCAATCCTCCAGCGGCTCAGAAGCCGCGGAGGCTTCGGGGACAGAAGAATTCTTGTCTGTGGTTGACATCGGGGTTCCTTTCACACGGAAGGCATAAAGCGTTAGGGGAGTCTAGCCCCAACCTGATGGGGGGGGCTAGATTACGTGTAGAAGAGCGAAGCTAAGAATCTGCAGGCACCTTGGAGCCAGAGCCCGCCGGAGGGGACTTTACGCCTTTGGTAGCCTTAGTGCCCTTGGTAGCCTTTGCCGACTGCGCCTTAGCGCTCGCCTTCGCTTCTGCCTTTGCGATGGTCGACGGGCGCAGACCGTTCTCACGTGCATAATCGAGCAGCTTCTCACGCAGAATACGGCGGCCCCGATGCAGACGAGACATCACCGTGCCCAGAGGGATATCCAGAATCTCCGCAATATCCTTGTACGCGAACCCCTCCACATCGGAGTAGTACACCACCATGCGGAAATCCTCAGACAGCTCGTTCAGAGCCTCACGAACCTCCGTATTCGGCAGGGCGCTCAGCGCCTCCGCCTCGGCAGAACGCAGACCCACCGCATCATGCTCACCGGCCTGAGCCAGCTGCCAATCCTCCACCGTCTCACCCTGAGACTGCTGCGGCTCACGCTGACGCTTACGGTACAAATTGATGTACGTATTCGTCAGGATGCGGTATAGCCACGCCTTCAGGTTCGTACCCTCGGTGAACTGGTGGTACGAGGCGAAAGCCTTCATATAGGTTTCCTGCACCAGGTCTTCAGCATCGGCAGAGTTGCGGCTCATCCGCAGGGCGGCAGCGTAGAGCTGATCCACATACTGCATAGCGTCCGCGGTGAAGCGTTCGCGCAGCTCGCGGGTATCCGCCGCGGTGTTGGTTTCAGCCATGTTCTCTCCTCTACAGGAACGCGCCAGGCGTTCACTGTCATAACGTAGAATTCTTCTCTTTATTCCGCAGGTCGCTCAGCGGACCTGCGGGTAAAGCAAAACCCCGGGTCCGAATAATATCCGAAACGCCGGGGTTTTAAAGTGTATGCAAGATACCTTATGCGTTGGGGCGCTTACCGTGGTTTGCGCCGCCCTTACGACGGTCCTTGCGCTTACGACCGCGCTTGCTCATCAGAGCCTCCTTATAGTGTTCATGGATGCACGCCCCACCTTCGCGGTGCGTGCCCCTATTACCTGCCCTAGCAGAGGCGGTCACCGAAATCGGTGCTCCACGCTATAAGGGCAACGCCGTCTATTTTTTCATAGAAACGGCATGATTGCATCTTGGAACCGGGATATGAGCGAAAAAACACGAACTTTCTTCCCGCCTTTTCGCTCTTCCGACCAAGTCCGACTAGGGGAGCGGGCTCTTAGCCGTGCTCAGGAATGTTCAGCCAGTTGTACCAGCCGCGGTGCAGAACCAGCCACGCCATCAGACCGTAACCGGACTGACCCGGACGACCGTCATTAGCGGCAAGGTCGTTGCGCCACTGCTCGTGGTGCAGCAACGGGTTGAAGGTGTCCACGTACACGTGGTTACGGCGGGTCACCACATCCGCGTACGCAGCCGACAGGTCAGCGATACGGCGGTTACGCTCAGCATCCAGGGTCGGCGGGGGACCGACGACCAGAACCTTAATGTTGTTCTGCGACGCCATGTCCACAATGTTCGCCAGGTTCAAACGCGAACGTGCGCTGGTCAGACCCAAGTCAATGTCAAAGGTCGACGGAGCAATAATGAGGCGGTTATCAGCACCGGGAACGAAGCGGCGGCGCGCCTCCTCGAACCAGCGTGCATTCAGCTGCTCGCTACCTTCATTGGGGGCGGCAAGGTTATATGCCGCAATGGATGCGGTGGTCTGCGGGGTGCGCGCCATAACACGGCCAAACCAGCCGAGGGTACGGGGATCGCCAACACCGGCGAGCAGGTCATCGCCGACTGCCACAATTCGAATATTGCGTTGCTCCACGGAATTCTTTCTTCTGCAGTATGCGCCCGCCGTGAGAGGCGGCAAGGCACGTGAGTAATAGTCTTTATATCTAGGATAAGCGCTTACCGGCCTCTTTTCGAACTTAATACCCTATCCGGTAAGTATCCGAGACTAAAAAACCCGTCTGCCCGTCAGAAACATCTGACGGGAAGACGGGTTTTGAAGAGCTAAATCATCAGCCGATCAGCTGTAGAAGACCTTAGCCTTCGAAGACCTGCTTGAGCAGAGCCTCAGCCTCAGCTGCGTGCAGCTTACCGGTACCAGCAGCCGGGGAAGCAGCTGCGGAGCGGGAAGCAAGACGCATACGGCGGTCGATCAGCGGCTGCAGGTTGAGAGCCATGAACGGCCACTGACCCTGGTTAGCAGGCTCGTCCTGAGCCCACACAACGTCGGTAGCGTTCGAGTACAGAGCCAGCTGCTCCTTGATCTCCTGCTCGGGCAGCGGGTACAGCTGCTCCACCGAGACAATAGCGGTCTTGGTGTCGCCGCGGCGCTCGCGCTCAGCTTCCAGATCGTAGTAGAGACGACCGGATACGAAGACCACACGCTCAACCTGAGCCGGGTTAATACCCGAACGGTCACCAATCACCGGCTGGAACGAACCCTCGGTGAAGTCCTCGATGGAGGACGCAGCAGCCTTCAGACGCAGCAGCTGCTTGGGGCTGATCACCACGAGCGGCTTGTACGGACGGTGCTGAGAGTGGCGACGCAGCAGGTGGAAGTGCGAAGCCGGAGTCGAGGGGCAAGCAACAGTCATGTTGTTCTCAGCGCACAGCTGCAGGTAACGCTCAACACGAGCCGAGGAGTGGTCAGGACCCTGACCCTCGTAGCCGTGAGGAAGCAGCATAACCAGCGAGGAGCGCTGGCCCCACTTCTGCTCGGAGGAAGACACGAACTCATCAATGATGGTCTGAGCGCCGTTTGCGAAGTCACCGAACTGAGCCTCCCACACCACGAGCGAGTCGGGGCGCTCCACCGAGTAGCCGTACTCGAAGCCGAGAACGCCGTACTCAGAGAGGAAGGAGTTGTAGATACGGAACTTGCCCTGGTCCTCAGAGAGGTGCTCCAGCGGCGACCACTCTTCATCAGTGATGTGGTCGTGCAGAACAGCGTGACGCTGAACGAAGGTACCGCGCTGAACATCCTGACCGCTCATACGAACGTCGGTGCCCTCCATCAGCAGCGAACCGAAGGCGAGCAGTTCACCCATACCCCAGTTCACGTTGCCGGTGCGGCCCATCTCAACGCGCTGCTCCATGAGCTTCTTCAGCTTCTTGTGGACGGTGAAGCCCTCGGGAGCCTTACCGAACGCGTCAGCGATGTGCTGCAGAGTCTCACGGGAGATCGCAGTCTTACCGCCGTGAACGACCTCGGTGTTCTGCTGAGCAGCAGGCAGTTCCAGACCGGAAACGTGCGCGCCAGCAGGAGCCGGTGCAGAAGACTGAGTCTCGACGAAGATAGCGTCCAGCTTCGAGTGGTAGGAGTCCAGAACTTCGTCTGCCTCTTCCTGAGAGACATCGCCACGACCGACCAGGTCCTGTGCGTACAGGGTACGGGTCGAGGGCAGGACGTCAATATCCTGGTACATCTTCGGCTGGGTCATCGACGGATCGTCAGCCTCGTTGTGACCGCGGCGGCGGTAGCAAATCAGGTCAATGACAACGTCGCGACCGAAGCGCTCACGGTACTCGAATGCCAGGCGTGCGGCGCGAACCACTGCATCCGGGTCATCAGCGTTGACGTGGAAGACCGGGGCCTTAGTCATACGCGCAATGTCGGTAGCGTGGGTTGCGGTGCGGCCGTCGTTCGGCAGGGTGGTGAAGCCAATCTGGTTGTTCACCACAACGTGTACGGTACCGCCGGTGGTGTACGCCTTCAGGCCAGCCATCTGCAGGGTCTCCATGACGATGCCCTGGCCAGCGAACGCTGCGTCACCGTGAATCAAGATCGGCAGAACCGGGTGGCCCTCAACGCCCTGCTCACGGTAGACATCCTGCTTAGCACGGACGATACCCTCGAGCACGGTGTTTGCAGCCTCAAGGTGCGAGGGGTTAGCAGCCACGTACACCTGGGTCTGCTTACCGGAATCGGAGGTGAAGACACCCTCGGTGCCGAGGTGGTACTTCACGTCACCGGAACCACCCTCGTAGGGTGCTGCGGTGCCGGAGAACTCACGGAAAATCTGAGCGTAAGACTTACCAGCAATGTTGGTCAGCACGTTCAGGCGACCGCGGTGTGCCATACCAATGGCAACGCCCTTCAGGTCGTTGTTAGCGGCCTTGTCCAGAACAGCGTCCAGCAGCGGAATCAGGGACTCGCCACCCTCCAGGGAGAAGCGCTTCTGACCCAGGTACTTGGTCTGCAGGAAGTTCTCGAATGCCTCAGCCTCAACCAGCTTGGAGAGAACACGCAGCTGCTCCTCGCGGGTGGGCTTAGCAACGCCGCGCTCCAGGCGCTCCTGGAACCATGCGCGAACCTCGGGGTCCTCAGAGTACATGTACTCAACAGAGAGGGAGCCGGAGTATGCCTCGTGCAGGCGCTCCAGGATGGTGCGCAGCGGCAGACGCTCGGCACCGCCGAAGCCACCGGTCGGGTAGACGCGGTCCAGATCCCACAGGGTCAGACCGTAGTTCTCCAGCTTCAGGTCCGGGTGCGAACGCATCTTGTAGCCAACGGGGTTGGTTGCTGCGGTCAGGTGGCCGTGCACGCGGTACGCGTGAATCAGCTGCTGAATACGTGCAACCTTGGAAATTTCGTGAGCGTCATCGACGTGGTTGTCGCGTGCCCAGCGGACCGGCTCGAAGGGAACCTTCAGATCGCGGAAGATAGCGTCGTAGAAGTCATCGCCGCCGAGCAGGTAGTGCTCAACCAGCTTCAGGAACTCACCGGAACCTGCACCCTGAATGACGCGGTGGTCGTAGGTGCTGGTCAGGGTGATGATCTTGGACAGGCCCTGCTGGGTGATGAGCTTCTCAGACAGGCCGCGGAACTCAGCCGGGTACTCCAGCGCACCCACACCGATAATCGCTGCCTGGCCCTTGGAGAGGCGGGGCACCGAGTGGACGGTACCGATACCACCGGGGTTGGTCAGCGAAACAGTGGTGCCGCGGAAGTCCTCAATGGTCAGCGCACCGTTACGGCCACGCTTAACAATGTCGTTGTAAGCCTCCCAGAACTCGCGGAAGCTCAGCTGCTCAGCACCCTTAAGGTTCGGAACGACCAGGTTGCGGGAACCATCGGGGCGGGGCAGGTCAATAGCCAGACCAAAGTTCACGTGCGCGTTGTGGATTGCAACGGGCTTGCCCTTCTCATCCACGCCGTAGGTCACGTTCATCGAGGGCATCGCTGCCACTGCGCGAATCACAGCGTAACCAATGATGTGGGTGAAGGAAACCTTGCCGCCGCGGGTGCTTGCCAGGTACTTGTTGATAGCTGCGCGGTTCTCAATGAGCAGCTTTGCGGGGACCGCACGAACGGTGGTTGCGGTGGGGACAGTCAGCGACTCTTCCATGGTCGTGACGACTGCCTTAGCAGGGCCGCGGAGGGGGACAATCTTGTCTTCAGCAGGTTCCACAGTTTCAGCCTTCTTGGTAGCAGCGGGAGGGGTGGGGTTAGCAGGCGCAACCGCAGGCTTCGGTGCCGCGGGAGCGGGAGTTGCAACAGGTGCGGCAGGCGCAACCGGTGCGGCGGGTGCCGCAGCGGGAGCTGCACTAGCGGTACCGGCGCCTCCCAGCGCCTTGTCGATGGTCTCAAAAATGGGCCACCATGAAGGGTCCACGAGGTTCTTGTCCTTCTGGTAACGCTCGTACTGTTCTTCAACGAACCATTCGTTACCGGCAAATTCCTCAGGCACCAGATGTTCTGGCAGATTTGGCACGTTAAACGCCTCTTCCAATTAGTGTGAATTTATCCGTCGCGTCCGGGACTCTCCCCGGCATAGACGACCCGCGTCTTCGAGGGGCGAATCATCACGCTGAGCATGTGCGCATCGCCTAAGATGGTGGCCGTATGTGCGGGGTGTGCACCGTACAAACCTGCCTAGCGTGCCGTGAACGTCGGGGTTCATCCGCTTGCTTGGCGGCACACTCATGCTCCTATGTATAAGTGTAAAGAGAATCACGGTGAACTTTCCAGCTCATCGCGCCATATCCGCAATGCAATTTTTCACTCTTAGGGATTAGCAATGAGCCGCGTGCGCAACAAGTGCTGTCTTGCGCTTGTGAGCAGGCACTCTACAGCACCGGGAAGAGACGAAACCTTCGCTAAAATATGGGGTATGGATGACCCTTTGAGTAAGACTCTGACTACTAGCCAGCGCAGAATACTGCCCGTGTACTCTGCGCAACACGGCACTGTAACACCCAAAAACACCACCTCCGATGCTCAGCATCTGGACAGCCTGGTTGCGGGGCTACCCCGCCAGGCCCAAGGCACCGCACACCAGCCGATGGAGGCGGTGGCTGAGTGGATCTGATTCTCCTACTCATCGGCCTGCTCCTCATCCTGGGAACGGGCTTCTTCGTTGCCGTAGAGTTCTCCCTCGTGGCACTCGAAACCGCAACCGTGCAGCAGGCAAAGGACTCCGGCGATAAAGCCGCCGACGCCGTCCTGCGCTGCCTCAAGACGCTCTCCACCCAGCTCTCCAGCTGCCAGATTGGCATCACCATCACCACGCTGCTGACCGGTTACACCCTCGATTCCGCCATCAAGGCGCTCACCACCGGCGCCATCAACAGCATGGGACTGCCCACCAGCGTGACCGACGTGCTCACCCTGGTGCTAGCGATGCTCATCGCAACCCTGCTCTCTATGGTCGTCGGTGAGTTGCTCCCCAAGGGCCTCGCCATTGCCGAACCCTACGACGTGGCACGCCGAGTTGCCCCCGCGCAGCTCGCCTTCACCCGCATCATGTCCCCGCTTGTGCGCGTCATGAACGGCTCCGCCAACTGGATTCTCGGACGCTTCGGTATGGAAGCCAAAGAAGAACTCTCCGCGGCACGCACCCCCGAGGAGCTCTCCTCCATGGTGCGCCGCTCCGCAGAAGAAGGCACCCTCGACTCCGATGCGGCACGCTTCGTGGACCGCACTCTACGCTTCTCCGAGCTGACCGCCTCCGAAGTGATGACCCCGCGTGGCCAGGTCGCCATGCTCGAAGACACCGCCCCCGTTGCCGAAGTCATCAAATTGGCACGCTCCACCGGCCACTCCCGATTCCCGCTCTACAAGGGCGACCACGACAACATCGTGGGTGTCGTGCACGTGAAGAAGGCAGTCGGCGTGCCCCCTGAGGTTCGTGAAACCCTCGAAGCCGGAGCTCTCGCAGAAGACGTGCTGCAGGTCCCCGAAACCCTGCACCTGGACGCGCTGCTCACCCAGCTGCGCCAGGGTGCCCTGCAGCTTGCCGTGGTCCTCGACGAATACGGCGGAACCGCCGGCATCGCAACCCTCGAAGACCTCGTTGAAGAAATCGTCGGTGAAGTCTCCGACGAACACGACCGCGGCCGCACCGAACGCCCCCTGCGCTACGGCAACGGCGACTGGGTGTTCTCTGGCCTGCGCCGCCCCGACGAAATCAACGCCCTCATCCCCGGGCTCGAGGTTGAAGAAAGCCCCGAATACGAAACCGTCGGCGGCTTCATGATGGAACGGCTCGGCCGCATCCCCGAAGTAGGCGACAGCGTCCCCGTACCCGGCGGTACCCTGCGCGTCGACACCCTCGAAGGCCGCCGCGTCGACCGCATCCGATTCACCCCCGCACCTAGCGCACAGGAACAGACCGAGAAGGGAGGCAACGCATGAACGACTGGGTAGCCATCGCACTGCTCGTCATCCTGCTCGCCGGTAACGCCTTCTTCGTCGCCGGTGAATTCGCCATCATGTCCACCCGACGAGCACAAATCGACCCGCTCGCCGAAGAAGGCAACAAGCGAGCGCAGACCGTCATCTACGCCCTAGAGAACGTCTCGCTCATGCTCGCCACCTGCCAGCTGGGCATCACCATCTGCTCGCTGCTGATTCTGAACGTCTCAGAGCCGGCGCTGCACCACCTGCTGGAAGTGCCCCTGCACCTGGTCGGCCTGCCCCACGCCATCGTGGACGTCATCGCCTTTGGCGTCACTCTGATTCTGGTCACCTACCTGCACGTAATCTTTGGCGAGATGGTTCCCAAGAACGCCGCAGTGACCCTCGCCGCGCGTGGTGTGGCTCTCTGGATTGTGCCGACTCTGGTGACCTTCTCCAAGATTTTTGCCCCCGTGGTTGCCCTGCTGAACAACCTGTCCAATAAGCTACTGTCGCTCATGAAGGTCGAAGCGAAGGACGAGGTCGCATCCACCTTCACCCTGGGTGAGCTGCAGACCATCGTGGCAACCTCAACCGCGGAAGGCACCGTGGAAGACGACGCCGGCGTGATTGAAAGCGCCCTCGAATTCACCGAGAAAGACGTCTACGAAATCATGGTGCCCGGCGATAAGCTCGTCACCCTGCCCTTCGGTTGCACCCCCGCCGAACTGGAACGTGCCGTGGCACGTAGCGGCTACTCCCGCTTTGTCGTCACCGACAACGACGGAACCTACATGGGCTACCTGCACGTGAAGGACGCCCTCGCCATCGCCCCCGAACGGTTCGAGGAGCCCTTCCCCTGGTACAAGCTGCGTTCCCTGGACACGCTTACCCCGACTACCGATATTGATGATGCGCTCGCCTCCATGCAGCGCAGCCGCACCCATATCGCGCAGGTGCGGGATGAGCAGGGCGTAACTCTCGGTGTGGTCTTCCTCGAAGACGTGCTGGAGGAACTGGTCGGCGAAATCAACGACACCACCCAGGATGCGGTGCGTGAGCGTCTACGCCGCCAGCAGGCGCGCGAAGCGCAGTAATAAGCCCAGTAGCCGCATCGTGAGATACCCCGAATAAAACGGGGAAATCTTGAGGCACACAGCCCGCCCCGCACTCTCGTAAAGGAGCGTACGGGGCGGGCTATTTTGCGGTCAAAAACGGTGTATGGGCACTCAAGGGGGCAGTCTCAGGCAGCGGTATGAAGCGGCAGTATAAAGTAGCGGTGGGGGAGTACCGTAGGCTGAGCTAACTATCCCTGTTGCATAAGCTACTGACAGGGAAAAGGGTTGCCTAACAGCACCCAAATGACACCAATAAAGAGTTGTTTATACGGGTGTGCGCATGATGTAGTTAAGAAACCTACAGACTAGAACGAACCGAAAGAGAGCCCTCATGTCGCACCCGAAGATCACCCGCAAGCACTTCCTCACCGCAATGGGCTCACTCGCCGCGTCCTCCCTGCTGCTGGCAGGCTGCGCAACCGAGAACAGCACCTCCGGTTCGTCCTCCTCGGCTGGCTCCAACGGCAAGGTGAAGGTCGTCGCCTCCACCGACGTCTACGCAGACATCGCCAAGCAGGTTGGCGGCGACTACATTGAGGTCACCGCACTGATTGCCTCCACCAGCACCGACCCCCACTCCTACGAAGCCACCAGCGCCGACCGCCTCAAGGCGAAGGACGCATCCCTGATCGTCATCAACGGCGCAGGCTACGACCTGTTCCTCGAAGACCTCGCAGGCAAGGACAACACCTCCCAGAAGATCGTGAACGCGGTCAAGGTCAGCGGCAAGCTCACCGACGCCGAATACACCCACCTGGTCGAGGACCACCGCGGCGGCGAACACCACGAAGACGGCGGCGACCACGCCCACGCACACGAGTTCAACGAGCACCTCTGGTACGACTTCGAAACCATGAAGAAGGTCGCCCAGCAGATCGCTGAAGAGCTCGCAGGCCTCGACTCCGCACACGCTGAGGCATTCCGCACCAACGCATCCACCTTCTCCAAGGAACTGGACGCACTGGACACCACCGCCAAGGCAATCGCCGGTGAAGGCAAAAAGTACCTGTCCACCGAGCCCGTGCCGGACTACCTGATTTCCTCCACCGGCGCAGAGAACGCAACCCCCAGCGAATTCGCTGAGGCGGCAGAAGCCGGCAACGACGTCCCCGCCCTCGTCCTGAAGGAAACCAAGGACATGGTCACCGAGAAGAAGGTCCAGCTGCTCGCCTACAACGAGCAGACCTCCACCTCCCAGACCAACGAGGTGCTGCAGGCAGCTAAGGACGCATCGGTGAACTACGTATCCTTCACCGAAACCCTGCCGGAAAACACCAACTACCTGGCATGGATGAAGACCAACGTCAGCAACCTCGAAAAGGCGCTCTCCTAAGTGACTGACAACAATAACGGTGCCACCCCCGCGATTTCCATTCGCGGGGGTAGCCTCGCTTTCGGGGCCCGCACCCTCTGGAAAGATCTAACCCTCGACATCGGCGCGGGCGAGTACTTTGCCGTGCTCGGCCCCAACGGCTCCGGCAAGTCCACCTTTCTGAAAGTCGTCCTCGGCCTGACCGGACTCAACGCCGGCGAAATCTCCGTGCTCGGCAAACCCGCACGCCTGGGTAACGCCGGCGTCGGCTACGTGCCGCAGCAGAAGTCCATCCCCACCTCCACCCCGATGCGCGCCCGCGACCTCGTGGGACTGGGCGTGGACGGACACCGCTGGGGCATCCGACTGCACGGCCGCAAGTACCGCGCCAAGGTCGATGAACTCCTCGAAGCCGTCGGCGCGACCGAGTACGCGAACGTGCCGGTGGGTCTGCTCTCCGGTGGCGAGCAACAGCGCCTGCGTATCGCTCAGGCGCTCGCGAACGACCCGAAGATTCTGCTGGCTGACGAGGCACTACTCTCCCTGGACCTCAACCACCAGTACGCGGTGGCTGAGCTGATTCACCGCTTCAACCGTGAACGCGGCGTAGCGGTGGTGTTCGTGACCCACGAAATCAACCCCATCATCGAGCATGTGGACCGCGTGCTCTACCTAGCGAACGGCCGCTTCACGGTCGGCTCGGTGGAAGAGGTCATGACGAGCGAGACCCTCACCTCCCTGTATGGAACCCCGGTGAGCGTGCTCAAGTCCAATGGCCGCTACGTGGTGGTGGGCGAGACCCACGCCAGCGACCACTGCCATATCGAGGGCACGGACCAGAATGTTCACGGATCCCATCTGAAGCCTGGCCCGTCCGATACGCAGCGCACCCTACACCTTCCGGGAGGAACCACTCGATGACTCTTCTAGCTTCCCTTCCCGCCCTGGCTCCGGTTGCCGCCGCACAGAATGATTTGCTCTCCCGCATTTTCGTTTTTGACCGCTACGGCGAGCTGCTGCACATGTTGCAGAACTCCATTTTTGCTGGCGCCGTGCTGGGCCTTATCGGCGGTTTCGTTGGTATTTTCGTGATGATGCGCGACCATGCCTTTGCGGTGCACGGCATCTCTGAAATGTCTTTCGCGGGTGCCGCTCTGGCGCTGTTGCTCGGCTATGATGTGGTGACCGGCTCCATGGTTGGTTCGATTGCTTCGGCTCTGCTGATTGCCTTTCTGGGTTCTAAGGCGAGTAACTCGAACTCGGTGATCGGTGCGCTCATGCCTTTCGGCCTGGGCCTGGGCATTCTCTTCCTCTCCCTGTACCAGGGTCGTAGCGCGAATAAGTTCGGTCTGCTGACCGGTCAGATCGTGTCCGTGGATGCCGACCAGCTGAACACCATGATTATTGGTGCGGTGGTTATTATTTCCCTGCTGGTGATGGTGTGGCGCCCGTTGAGCTTCGCCTCTTTGGACCCGGAGGTCGCACGCGCTAAGGGGGTTCCGATGCGCTTCCTGTCCCTGGTGTTCATGGTGATTTTGGGTATTGCTGTGGCGCTGTCGGTACAGGTGGTCGGTTCGCTGCTGGTGCTGGCGTTGCTGATTACTCCGGCGGCTGCGGCGATGCAGGTGACGGCTTCCCCGGTACGCACCCTGATTCTGTCGGTGCTGTTCGCGGAGGCGTCCATTGTGGGCGGTATTCTGCTGGCTCTTGCCGGTTCGCTGCCGATTAGCCCCTACGTGACCAGCATTTCCTTCCTGATTTACGTGGTGTGCCGTGTGATTGGCGGTGTGAAGCGTCGCCATAGCGCGTCGGGCCGCCAGCTGACGGAGAAGGCATAAACCTCTTAGAAGGGCTTATAGCCCCTGCTGACGGGTAATCCTTAAAGTAAGAGCCCCACCTCGTTCCCGAGGTGGGGCTCTTTACTGTCGTGCTGTGTTCGCGCTACGGATTATGCACCCGGTGCGCGAGGCGGGCTCAACCTGTTCGGCAATGTGTCGCCTTGTCCAGATGCCCTGTGTGTCGTGCTGTGGTGGCGTCAAAGATCTTTGAAGACGCCACCTCTCTTTTTCCTCCAGAGAAGGATCTTCTCCGGTGAAGGAAAGCCCCTCAACAGGTGAGGGCTGCGGCTTAGCCTGCTGCGTTAGCGTGCAGTGCCGCCCTGCGATTCTTCCTCGCGACGTGCCAAAGTGCAGTCCGGGCAGTAACCGGTCACTTCAACCACGTGCTCCAGCTCCGAGAAGCCGTGCTGCTTGCCCATGGCAAGTGCCCAGTCCTCGAGGGCGGGCGCTTCCAGCTCGATGGCGGTGCCGCATCGGCGGCAGAGCAGGTGGTGGTGATGGTCCTTTACCTGGCAGTGGCGGTACAGGGTCTCACCCTCAACGCCCTTGACCGAGTCCAGCTCACCGGCGTTAGCCAGCGACTGCAGCACGCGGTAGGTGGTTGCGAGAGAGACCTGTTCCTTGCGGTTCGCGAGGGTCAGGTGCAGATCCTGTGCTGAGATGAAATCGCCGAGCTCTTCCATGGTCGCCTTGATGATGCGACGCTGGCGGGTATTTCGGGCTTCGGCGGGCTTCGTAATTCTCCGTACGGGAATATGAGTGTCCATTGCTGAACCTTTCGGGGCGGAGGGCCGCCCCATTGTGTGGTCGATCTTGTCTTACGACTTTACACTAGAGGCGTTCAAAAGGTGGTTGATTTGCGGCTTATCTCAAAAATTGAAGCCGCCGCCGGGCGGGTGCTGGGGTTCGCGGTAGACTGAAACTATGAAGATGACGAAGTACACCCACTCATGTATCCGCCTTGAGAATGAGGGGCGCACCCTCGTTCTTGACCCCGGCAATTTTGCCGCTGAAGGCGAGCATGCCACCGCGCTGGAAGGCGCCGATTACCTGTTCGTGACCCACGCGCATCCGGACCATTTTGATGGTCCGTCGGTGCTGTCGCTGATTGCTGAGCGTGCCGAGTCGCAGAACCCCTTGAAGATTTGGGCGCCCGAGGCTGTCGCCCAGGTTATCAAGGAGGCTGTACCCGCTGCCGAGGTTACCGTTGTTTCCTCCGATTCTGAGTTCAGCGTCCCCGGTTTTGAGGTGAAGACTTACGGCGGTCAGCACGCTCTGATTCACCCGCTGATTCAGACCATCGCCAACGTCGGTTACCTGATTAACGGTGCCGTGTACCACCCGGGTGACTCCTTGGTGGTTCCTCACCGCGTGCGTGCGAATACCGTCCTGGTGCCGATTCACGCGCCCTGGTCGAAGGTTCAGGAGGTCATTGATTTTGTGATTGCGACCGGCGCGCAGTGTGTGGTTCCGATTCACAACGGCATGATCAACCAGAACGGCACCGGCATTATCGAGGGCCTGGTGACGAACTTCGGTGCGAAGTACGGCACCGAGCTGAAGCATCTGAACCCCGGCGAGAGCATTGAGGTTGAGGCGTAGAGCCTGAACGTTGAGCTTCAAACGCGCCGACGACGGCGCATGAAGGAGATTATTGTGAGCACGATTTTTACCAAGATTATTGACGGCGAGATTCCCGGTCGCTTCGTCTGGAAGGACGAGCACTGCGTGGCGTTCATGGACATCATGCCCCAGTCGGAAGGTCACCTGCTGGTGGTTCCCCGCGCGGAGATTGACCGCTGGCCCGACCTGCCGGCTGAGCTGGCGGCGCACCTGTTCGCTGTGGCGCACAAGATTTCTGGTGCCCTGGATCAGGCGTTTGATAAGGACCGTGTGGCTCTGATGATTGCGGGCTTCGACGTGCCGCACACCCACATCCACCTGTTCCCGGTTGATAGCATGGCTGAGTACGACCCCGCCAACGCCAAGAAGGACGCCACCGCCGAAGAGCTGGATGCGGCCGCCGAGAAGGTGCGTGCCGCCCTGCGCAAGCGCGGCCACGGCGAGTTCGTGCCGGAGGCGTAAGCGCCCTTTACAGCGCGTATAAACACGACAGCGCGTATAAACACGAAGGAGCCGCCCTCTACAGAACAGTAGAGGGCGGCTCCTTCGTTGCTATATCCCGTTGCTATGTTCCGGCGGGAAAGAAGCTTAGTGCTTTTCAGCCTTGGAGATCTGCTCAGCCAGGTCCTCGGGGGAGAGGTTAGCGGAGGAGAATTCGGGGGTTAGCGGCAGGTGCAGCTGCAGGCCGGTACCGGGGCAAATTTCGACCTTTGCGGAGCGCAGCTTGAAGTCGACCACGTGACCGCCCTGAACGCGCTCATCATCGATAAAGTGGGCGTGGCAGCCGGGCACCGAGATGCCCTGCTCGTAGATGGGGGTGCGGAAGCCAACAATCGTGCCGGTCACGTTATCGAACTGGACAATGTCCTCATTCTCGGTGGCCGCAACCATCTTCGGGTAGGGCTTCTCCTGCTTGATGACGGTGCGGGTGCGGACCCATTCGAACTCGCCGTAAATCTTGATGGCGTACATGTAGTTCTTGGAGACGGTGAAGTCATCCAGAATCTGCGAGGCAGACTTACGGAGTAGGTTATGCGGTAGTTCGCGCTTAATCATGGGCACGAAGTTGGTGACCACGGCGTAGGGGGTCTGCTGGCGCAGGTCGGGCAGGGATACGGAGCCGTCGTGGCGCACCTGGTAGCAGACGCCGTCGAGGACGACCATTTCGCCGTCGAGGCCGTTGAAGGTACCCACACCGAAGTTGCCGTGGCTCAGAAGCTCACCGATGGTCATCTCGCCATCGTAGATGCCGTCCAGCAGCTGGGACATGAGGCCGGTCTGAAAAACTTCGTTACGGAAAACAGTTTCACCGTTTAGGATGGTCGGCTGATATGCCATGAGATTTCTCCTCGTTACAGTGGATGCGGCGTCAGACGGGTCGGTCGGTCATCGGCGATACTCGCCCTAGCTGATGCTAAAAAGGGGAAGGGCGGCGGGGAGAACACGGCGTTGTGATGTCGTTTCTCTAGGAATTCGTAGGTGACGCAGGCCGGGCGCACGCACTTTCATTGTACGCCCGTGCAGGAAGAACCCCGGGACTAGCGGGTACGACATCTTATGATGTGGCCCTCCACTATCTGCCGGCAGGATGCATCTCGTCGCCGCGGGTTTTCTCACTAACATTCAGAGATGCTTAGAGATCCAGAACCATTTCCACATGCTCGATTCCGACCTCCAGGTACGGCTCACCCACCTGTACAAACCCCGCTGCACCGTAGTAGCTGTCCTTCAGGTAGGATTGGGCGCTAATAACCAGCTGGCGAGCATCCGTATTCTCACGGGCCCATTCAATTGCGTCACGCAGCAGCGCGCGCCCCAGGCCAGTGCCGCGCGCCTCCTCACGCACCGCTACTCGGCCGATAGTCCAGGCACCTTCGATAGGACGATGGTAGCCGTCATCGACCGTCATAAGGTCGAAGAGACGTAGATATGCCAGGACCCGACCAGTCTCATCTGCATGGAAGAAATGAACAGAATCGAAGTCTGCTTCGTCTGGCTCCTGAGCTAGAATCTGCTGGCCCACGGTAAAGACAATGGAACGGGTGATATGAATCTGCTGAAGCTCACGGAGAGTCAGCTCGTCGAAATGCTTAGCCTGAAAACGAGGGGAAGTAGAAGACTGGGGAAGCAAAAGAGGCTCATCCTTTCGTCATGGGTAGGGAATGAGCGTACCCCAATAAATGAAGTTGCATGGAGGAATAGAGCTAAAAAGCCGCTCTGTGAAATTCAGCAGTGGACAGCCTGCAGGTTCTTCGTGGCATTGGTACGCCTACGAGCAACGCCCGATATGGGCAACAAAAGCATAAAAAGACTGGCATTCCCTCCGGTTGCACGACAAAAAGGGAGGGAACGCCAGCACCAACAGCTTAGACCTTAGAGCCGCTCTAAGCGCAACTAAGGCGCGCAAGACCCATCGAGGCATAAAAATATTGGACACGACCCGTCATCAAACGCACTGCAGCAGGGTAACACCCCGCAGAGATACCCTAGCAGACACAACAACGGCCTATACGCTCCCAAGCGGGAACATATAGGCCGTTGCCTGCTATTCAGACCTCACATCTAGAAGCCCGGAATTAGATGCCAGCGGATTAGACGCCGGTGAATTAGACGCCGTAGTACAGCTGGTACTCAAGCGGGTGCGGAACCAGCGAAAGCGGCTCCAGCTCGTTCTTACGCTTGTAGTCAATCCATGCCTGAATCAGGTCCTCGGTGAACACACCGCCCTCGAGCAGGAAGTCGTGGTCAGCCTCCAGAGCAGCCAGAGCCTCCTCCAGGTTAGCGGGAGCCTTCTTGATGTCCTTAGCCTCTTCGGCGGGCAGCTCGTACAGGTCCTTGTCGATGGGGGCCGGCGGCTCAATGCGGTTGCGGATACCGTCCAGACCAGCCATCAGCTGAGCAGCGAATGCGAAGTAGGGGTTAGCGGAGGGGTCCGGTGCACGGAACTCCAGACGCTTAGCCTTCGGGTTGGTACCGGTAATCGGGATGCGGATACCGGCGGAACGGTTACCCTGCGAGTACACCATGTTGATGGGAGCCTCGTAGCCGGGAACCAGACGCTTGTAAGAGTTCACGGTCGGGTTGGTGAACGCCAGAACAGCGGAGGAGTGCTCAATCAGACCGCCAATGTACCAGCGTGCGGTGTCAGAGAGGTTAGCGTAGCCGCGCTCGTCGTAGAACAGGGGCTCACCGTTCTGCCACAGCGACTGGTGGCAGTGCATACCGGAGCCGTTGTCACCGAACACGGGCTTGGGCATGAAGGTCACGGACTTGCCCCATGCATCTGCGGTGCCCTTGATGACGTACTTGAACTTCAGCAGGTCGTCAGCAGCCTTGGTGAGGGTGTCGAACTTGTAGTTGATTTCTGCCTGGCCGGCTGCGCCCACCTCGTGGTGGCTACGCTCAACCTCGAGGCCAACCTCGTCCATTGCTACGCACATTGCGTCACGCAGGTCAGCCTGCTTGTCGACGGGGGAGACAGGGAAGTAGCCGCCCTTGACGGGGGTCTTGTTACCCAGGTTGCCGCCCTCTTCCTTGCGGCCGGTGTTCCAGGGAGCCTCGTCAGAGTCAATCTTGTAGAACACGGAGTTCGGCTCGACCTGGTAGCGGACGTCCTCGAAGACGAAGAACTCAGCCTCGGATGCGAAGAACGCGGTGTCTGCAATGCCGGTGGACTGCAGGTACGCCTCGGCACGCTCAGCAACGCCGCGGGGGTCACGGTGGTAGGGCTCACCGGTGCGGGGGTTCACGATGGAGCAGATGATGACCAGGGTCTTCTCAATGCGGAAGGGGTCAACGTATGCGGACTGAACGTCGGGGATCAGCTGCATGTCGGACTCTGCGATGCCCTGGAAGCCGCGAATGGAGGAGCCATCAAAAAGCTGGCCGTTGACGAAGAAATCGTCATCAATTGCCTTGGCGGGCAGGTTGAAGTGCTGCTGCACGCCGGGCATGTCGGTGAATCGGATATCAACGAAGACTACTTCTTCGTTCTTGATAAAGTCGAGAACTTCCTGGGGGCTGGTAAACATGAGGACTGCTCCTTGTTCGACTGACGGTGCAGGAGGGTATCTTCCCTCATCACATTCAGTCTTTGGTTTAGTTTTTGGCCGCGGGCAAAACCCTGTGACATATCAAGCATAGTGGTTATTTTTTGCGCGTGCGTGACTATCGTGTTTCGGTAATGTTACAAATCCTGGAAAGGAGTTACATCTTGGTTGCCTCACGAAACACAGCGCAGATGCTAATGCCCCGTATCAAAGGCAGTAGCACCGCTAGTAACCGGGTAATAATCGGGCGTAATAAAAGGCTCCGGCCCTCCCCACACGGGAAGAAGCCGGAGCCTTCAAAAGCTTATATAAGATGCTCGTTTAGCGGCCGCGCATCGCACGACGATCGGGGCGAGCACGCATCGGGTCAACACCCTTCGGCAGACCGTTCATCGGGTTACGCATAGTGTTCAGGGTGCTCAGACGACCCGAAACAGCCTGCATCTCCTGCTGAGTCAGAGCCTTCGGAAGCTTGTTCATGGTCTTCACAACGTCCTTGAGCTCAACCTGACCCTCATCGTGACCAGTCTCAATCACGTGAACCGGAACGCCAGGAGCCACACGAGCCAGGTGCTTCTTCTCGGTATTCACCAGCGAGTTCACGCGGCTGTGAGGGCCCTCGGTCACCAGCACAATACCGGGACGGCCCAGCGCACGGAACACCAGATCCTGGTGGCGGTTCGCAGCAACGGGCTGCTCCTCAACAATCCAGCCGCGACGCACCGAGTTCATCGCCGCACCACTACGACCGGGCTGGTTCTCAATCTGAGCAAAAGCCGCAGTCTGCGCGCGGCGACCCAGCAGAAGCATCGCCACAATAGCGGCAACGCCCAGACCCAGAATCAGGAAAGTAATCCAGTTATTCAGGGCAATACCGATGAGGAGGAAAACCAAAAGGGTACCCAGAGCCGACAGACTCAGAATCCAACCAATCTTCGGGTCGGACTTCTTGGTCATCTGGTAGACCTGCTTCATCTGGGCGAAAGTGCCCGGAGTGCGTTCCTTCTTCTTTTTCTTCTCTTCGCGCTTATCTGCCACGATTCTTCCTCGGCTGGTTCTTCCGCGGCCCCGAAGCGCCTCAAACGCTCACGGAACCATAGTGACGTAACGATGCAGTGTATGCCTGCAATTTTTCTAGTTTACCCTACCCACACAAGGGACGGGGCATAAGGGGAGGCTCCCCGAACACCGGACGAAACCGGGTTCGAGGAGCCTCAACGCTCTCAGAAAGATTCTGAAAAGGCTTAGTAGCCTGCAGCCACCAGAGAGGAGGCTTCCTGCAGTGCTGCGCCCTCACCCTCAATGTGGGCAAGGTTCTCAGGAATCGGGTAACCGTTCTTACGCATTGCACGAGCCCACAGGCGACCTGCACGGTAGGACGAACGAACCATCGGGCCCGCCATAACGCCAGCGAAACCAATCTCCTCAGCCATGTTCGCGAAGTCCACGAACTGCTGCGGCTTCACCCAACGCTCAATGGGGTGGAAGAGCGGGCCGGGGCGCAGGTACTGGGTGAGGGTAATGATGTCACAGCCAGCATCGTGCAGATCGCACAGCGCCTCGTAAATCTCGTCGTCGGTCTCGCCCATACCCAGAATCAGGTTGGACTTGGTGACCATGCCGCCTTCCTTAGCCTGGGTAATAACATCCAGGGAACGCTCGTAACGGAACGCCGGGCGAATCTGACGGAAGATGCGGGGAACGGTCTCCAGGTTGTGCGCGAACACCTCAGGCTTAGCGTCAATGACCTTCTGAACATGCTCGGGAACACCCTTGAAGTCGGGCACGAGCATCTCAACGCCGGTGTTCGGGCACATCTTGTGAATCTGGCGGGTGGTCTCTGCGTACAGCCACGCACCGCCGTCTTCCAGATCGTCACGAGCCACGCCGGTCACGGTAGCGTAACGCAGACCCATGACCTTCACGTTCTTAGCGACCTTGAACGGCTCAGCGTAGTCCACAGCAACGGGTTTACCGGTCGCAATATTGCAGAAGTCGCAACGACGGGTGCACTCGGAGCCACCAATCAGGTAGGTTGCCTCACGGTCTTCCCAACACTCATAAATATTGGGGCAGCCAGCCTCTTCACACACAGTGTGCAGACCCTGACCACGAGCCAGCTCGCGCATCTCATTGTATTCGGGGCCAACAATAGCCTTGGTCTTAATCCAGTGAGGCTTCTTCTCAATGGGAACCTCAGCGTTGCGGGCCTCCACACGCAGTAGCTTGCGTCCTTCAGGTGCGGTGCTCAAAAGTCTTCTCCTTGGTCTCGGTGTGCCCTCTGTGCAGGTGGGCCACCTTCTATTTTACGCCCGCTCAGGCGTAGGTGAAACTGATTTTCGTATATGACGAACGAACCCGGATGCGCTACTTGCGCGGCTCGTTCAGCGTCTAGTTCTGCGCTCTAGCCCTGCGGCTGGTCTTGTGCTTAGTCCTGCGCAGCGACGGGCTCGAAGGACTCCGCCAGGCGATCCTGGTACTTCACCAGCTCCGCCTCCAACGGCTCCAAAATATCGGCGGGGGTCACGGTGCGACCCAGCTGCTCCGAAATGGAGGTAACACCCGCATCGCTAATACCGCAGGGGATGAACTGTGCGAAAGGCGCCAGGTCGTTGCAGCAGTTAATCGCGAAGCCGTGCATCGTGGTGTTGCGTGAAACGCGCATGCCCAGTGCGGCAATCTTCTTGTCCTGGGTGATGCCATCGCCCAGAATCCACACGCCGCTACGGCCCTCAACACGCTCACCCTTAATGCCCAGACCAGCCAGGACATTAATGATGATCTCCTCAACGATGCGCACATACGCCACCACGTCGATGGGCTCGGGCAGACGAAGAATCGGGTACGCAGTCAGCTGGCCGGGGCCGTGCCAGGTCAGCTTACCGCCGCGGTCAATCTTGACGACGGGGGTGGACTTGTCTGCGGGGTACTCGTGGTCTTCGGTGCGTTTACCCGCGGTAATCACAGCCTCGTGCTCAAGCAGAAGAATCGTATTCTGGCGGGTGCGGTTAGCCACCTCATCGTGGATGCGGTACTGCTCGTCCAAGCACTCAACATAGTTCACATAGTTCGGGGCGAAGCCCACGCGTTCAATCGTCACAGACATACTTTCTACCTTAGTACTGCTAGTGGAGGGAAGAAAATTAGGGCGCCCTGAATCACGTGATGAGCGAACATGTAGGAATGTTACGGACGGGTGTGGTGGGTTGATGGGGTGAATATTTCGGGCGTTGATTTTAGGGTTGCATGGTTTATTTATGGTGTTTTACTGAGTCTAAACATGTTGTTTGATGTTATTTGATAACATGATGGTATGAGAAGCAAAGAAGCACACGTTCTGGAAAGCATCGCCAACCCGGCTCTGACCACCCTGCAGATTGTTGAGTGCCGGGGTGGAACCGCCGAGAGCGTGCCCTCCGTAACTCCCGTATCCCCGGCAACCTCCGTGCGCCCCGGACGCTACACCCTGCGCACCATTGCTGCACCCGAGGGCGCCGCTCCCTCCACGTCCACTCTGCGGGCGGCAGCCAACGGGTACGGATTCGAGGAAAGCACGAATGCAACCGCTCAGCAGCACGCCCAGACCCCGCAAGTAGCCGCCGCCCTGCGTAACGCGCCCGGACTCGCTAAGCTCCACGCCGTCACCAGCGAGGAACACGACAGCAAGCTGTGCCTCTGGTACGAGCCCCTCGACGCAGGCACCCTCGACAAGCTCCTACACGCTCGCACCCTGAACCCCGCCGAACTCATGACCCTGGCACGCACCCTGCACCGGGCGCTCGGCAGCCTCAAAAAGGTAGGGGAGGGACGTGCTGAACTAAGCGCCGAATACATTGCGCTGAGCGCCGCCGGAGTACCCAAACTCCTTCTGCCAGACGCCGTCTATCGTGAGGCGGAATCTCTCGACGCTGAACAGCTCACAGTCGCTTATGGCGACTACGCACGCTCCGCCGCCGCACTGCTCTGGCAATCCGCCTGCGGCTACAAGCCGGAACCCTCCGCCGCCCGCGTGCCCCTCTCACTACGCATGAGCGCTACCGGCACTGATGGAACACCCAGTAGCGAATGGATTGAGCGTCTCGGCCGCGCCCTCGAATACCTGCTGGATGCACCCGCCCAGGAGGCGGCAGCTGCCGGACTGAGCTCCGTGGTAGCGCTCGCGGAGGAGGTGCCGCCTCGCCCGCTCAACGTGTACCTGAGCTGTTCCGAACGCGCCCGCGC
Organism: Rothia sp. (in: high G+C Gram-positive bacteria); assembly: GCF_015265375.1. Classification (GTDB taxonomy): domain Bacteria; phylum Actinomycetota; class Actinomycetes; order Actinomycetales; family Micrococcaceae; genus Rothia. Next base: position 8,839 of record NZ_JABZXW010000016.1, on the reverse strand, counting down.
CCTAATTCCCGCTGCAGTAGATCCCGCGCCGGTACAGAAGCTCTCAAAGGCACAGAAAGCACAACGCTACCTGGCGGACCGTTTGCCACACGTGAAGAAGCCGGGTGTGAAGAAGTCGGGGCGCGCAGCAGCCGCAGGCTCTAAGCCGTTGAGTCCCGCAAAGCCTGCCACTGCCCCGAAGAATGCAGATGCAACAGGCACATCTCGCCTCGTTGCGCTACGCGGTGTGCTGAGCCGCCCCTCCGCACGTCTGGGCGTAGCTGCGCTCGCCCTGGGGGCTATCGCCCTGCCCCTCGGGTTCACCCTCTACGGGCAGAACGCCCCGGCAACGGCACAGCCCGTATCTGCCCATTCAGCCAATGCTGCGGGGGAGCAAGCGCCAGACAACACGGAAGAACAGAATCAGGCTGTGCAGGGTGAACAGATTCTACGCGCCCTCATCGACCAGCGGAATCAAGAACGCCGTGCCCGAGGCGGCGCAGAGCTCACCGTCGATACCACCGAAGAACTCAGCCGAGACGGCGAGAACATCCGCGTCATGGCGGTAGTCTCCGCACCCGGCTACCGCGCCGACAAAACCGAACAGGAAGCCCGCAAACTCAGCGAAGAAAACGGCATCACCCGCCAGAAAGTCATCTTCGACCTGCATCGCGGGGAGAAAGGCTGGGAGATAGCCCGCGCCGAACCCGTCCCTGCATAACCACGGTACACACTCCGCGCCATGGAGCATACAACGGGCATAACAAAAGCGGCGGCCCCACCCACCGAAGTGGATGGAGCCGCCGCCTTTATGCTCACTGCCCGGGAAAACCCGGAGAGCTACGCTCGGTTACCCGTCAGGGTACCGCCACAAGGAAACTTCCTTGAATCTTTGTAGGTCTTAGAGGCCCAGCTCAGACTCGAAGTTTGCCTCCTCCAGGCGGGTCTTGACGGTGCGCAGGAAGCGACCAGCGTCCGCACCGTCGACCACGCGGTGGTCGTAGGTGAGGGACAGGTAGCACATGGAGCGGATAGCGATAACGTCGTTACCGTCTGCATCCTGGATAACCATGGGGCGCTTCACGATGGAACCGGTACCGAGGATTGCAACGTTCGGCTGGTTGATGATCGGGGTGTCGAACAGTGCACCGAAGGAACCAATGTTGGTGATGGTGAAGGTCGAACCCGACAGCTCCTCGGGGGAGATGTCGCCGGTACGTGCGCGGCCACCCAGGTCGCCAATAGCCTTTGCCAGGCCAGCAATGCCCAGGTCAGAAGCGTTCTTGATGACGGGAACCAGCAGACCCTTGGGGGTGTCCACAGCAATAGCGATGTTCTCGGAGCCGTGGTAAGTAATCTGCTTGTAGTCCTCGGTCATGGACGCGTTCAGAGCGGGGTGCTGCTGCAGAGCCTCAGCGGTTGCCTGGACGAAGAAGGGCAGGAAGGTCAGCTTTGCGCCCTCGCGAGCAGCGAAGCCGTCCTTAGCCTTTGCACGCAGCTGGACAACGCGGGTCACGTCAACCTCGGTGACCTGGGTCAGCTGGGTGGAGATGTCCAGGGACTCACGCATACGCTTTGCAATAACCTGGCGGATACGTGCGGTCTTCTCGACGGTGCCACGCTTGGGGGAAACCTCGAAGGTGTGCGGTGCCTTTGCGGAACCAGCAGCCGGAGCAGCAGCTGCAGCGGGTGCAGCAGCGGCGGGAGCAGCGGAACCCTTAGCAGCGATAGCAGCCTGAACATCCTGCTTGCGGATGCGACCGCCAACACCGGTGCCCTTAACAGTGGACAGGTCGATGCCGTTGTCCTTAGCGAGCTTACGGACCAGCGGGGTCACGTATGCTTCGCCCTCAGCAGCTGCCGGAGCGGCAGGTGCAGCGGGAGCGGCAGGAGCTGCGGGGGCAGCCGGAGCAGCGGGTGCTGCGGGAGCCTCAGCAACCGGAGCGGGAGCTGCGGGAGCAGCGGGGGCAGCAGCAGCGGAAGCGTCGCCGATGATAGCCAGAACCTGGCCAACCTCTGCGTCCTCATCCTCGGGGATGCGGATCTCGAGCAGGGTACCTGCTACGGGGGAGGGAACCTCGGTGTCAACCTTGTCGGTGGAAACCTCAACCAGGGGCTCGTCAACCTCAACCTGCTCGCCAACTTCCTTCAGCCAGCGGGTAACGGTGCCCTCGGTCACGGACTCGCCCAGAGCGGGCAGCAGGACCTCGGTGCCGGAAGCGGAGCCAGCCGCGGGAGCAGCCGGAGCAGCGGCGGGTGCTGCGGGAGCAGCAGGAGCCTCAGCAACCGGAGCGGGAGCTGCGGGAGCCTCAGCAGCTGCGGGAGCAGCCGGTGCAGCAGCGCCGGAACCGTCGCTAATGATAGCCAGAGCAGCGCCGACCTCGACGTCCTCGTCCTCGGGGACGAGAATCTGCTCAACAACGCCTGCTACGGGGGAGGGAACCTCGGTGTCAACCTTGTCGGTGGAAACCTCAACCAGGGGTGCGTCAACCTCAATGGTGTCGCCGACCTCAACGAGCCAGCGGGTAACGGTACCCTCGGTCACGGACTCGCCCAGTGCGGGCAGTACTACGGTGTGGGACATAATCTTTCCCGTTCTCCTTGTGAATGCTTGAACTAGAAAAATGTGAGCGGTGACCCGGATGCGCGCCGCATGCATCGAAGCACGTCGACGCGCATCCGGATAGGGGCGTTGTTCAGCGGATACGCCCGGCAACCGCTAACGACCAACGGTCGTCAATACTAAGCTGACGCGCTAACGCCAGTCAGCAAAATTTATGCGCTGTGCAGCGGGGTGCCGTTCAGGACCATTGCAGCCTCACCCAGGGACTCGTTCTGAGTCGGGTGTGCGTGGATGAACTTAGCGACGTCCTCGGGGAATGCTTCCCAAGCAACCCACATCTGAGCCTCACCAATCTGCTCACCCATGCGCTTACCAATAGCGTGAACACCAACGATGGGGCCGTCCTTCTGGCGGACAACCTTCACGATACCGGTAGCACCGAGGATAGCGGACTTACCGTTACCAGCCAGGTTGTACTCAGCGGTCTCAACGTTCTCAGCGCCGAACTTCTCCTTAGCCTTGGGCTCGGAGTAGCCGACAGAAGCGATCTCCGGGTCACAGAAGGTGACCTTGGGGATGTTGATGTCCTCAACAACGGTGGGGTTCAGGCCAGCGATTTCCTCAGCAACGAAGATACCCTGCTGGTAACCGCGGTGAGCCAGCTGAACGCCGGGGACGATGTCGCCAACAGCGTAGATGTTGCCCACACCGGTGTGCAGACGCTTGTTAGCCAGGACGAAGCCGCGATCCATGGGGATGCCCTGCTCCTCGTAGCCCATGTTTGCGGTGTTGGGGCCACGACCAACAGCGACCAGAACGATCTCTGCCTCGAAGACCTTGCCGTCAGCCAGGGTGACCTTAGCACCGTTAGCGTCCTGCTCAACCTTCTCGAAGAGGGTGCCGGTGTTGAACTTGATGCCGCGCTTCTTGAACGCACGCTCCAGAACCTTGATGATTGCCGGGTCCTCGTTGGGAACCAGGTTCGGCAGGCCCTCGATGATGGTGACGTCAACGCCCATAGCGTTCCACATGGATGCGAACTCGCAACCAATCACGCCGCCACCGAGCACGATAGCGCTCTTGGGCAGGTAGTCCATCTCCAGTGCCTCAGTGGAGGTCAGAACGCGACCCTCAATGGGCAGACCGAAGGTCTTGGAGACCGAGCCGGATGCCAGGATAATGTTCTTACCCTTGTACTCCACACCGTTAACGGTGATGGTGTCCTGAGCGGTGAGCTTACCCTCGCCGGGGATAACCTCAATGCCCTTCATCTTCAGCAGGCCTGCAAGACCCTTGAACTTACCGGAGACGATGCCGTCCTTGTAATCGCGAACCTTGCCCATCTCGATGGACTGCAGCACAGCGTTAACGCCAACCTTGGACGCCTCGCGTGCCTCTTCAGCCAGCTCAGCAGCGTGCAGGTACGCCTTGGTGGGGATACAGCCGGTGTGCAGGCAGGTGCCGCCGACCTTTTCCTTCTCGATCAGGCCGACGGTGAAGCCTAGCTGGCGTGCGCGAATAGCTGCAGAGTAGCCAGCGGAACCGCCGCCGAGGATGAGGATGTCGAATTCTTGAGCCACGATATTGCTCCCTTGCATAGTTGTGGGGGCTAAAGACCCCTGCAATGAGTTCTTTACCAATTTATTGGTAGGTTTCCCCAGCATGCGCAGGAGGCCCGCGACTCACAAAAATCGCGCGCCCCTCCGCGTACGCAGAAAAACACTTAATACAACAATACCCCCGTTGAGGGTCGTTTAAGTTCACTCAGGGCGGTTTTAGCCGATTAATCGCCCAAACAACGCAAATTTTTCACAACTCAAGAAAAGCTAAGCGTCATAGAACAGTCCGATGACAGCATCACCACAGCGCCGCCTCAACGCCACCTCAACGAGCGCACAGAATGCCTCAAGAACAGACAAAGAGGAGGGCTCCCCGGTACGAAATACCGGAAAAGCCCTCCTCTGAGAACCTCCATACCGGGCGGCTACGCGCCCCGGTCAGGCGGTACGCCCAGCGAGATGACAGGCTACTTAGCGTAGGACTGGATGAAGTTCACCAGGGTAGCGGTACCGAAGCCGGTACCCTCCTTCGGGGTGAAGCCGTAGGGAGCCTCCTCGTTGAACGCGGGGCCCGCAATGTCCAGGTGAGCCCAGGGGATGCCCTCGCCCACGAACTCCTTCAGGAACAGGCCTGCGGTCAGCGCACCACCGTAGCGGGAACCGATGTTCTTGATGTCAGCGACCGGGGACTCCAGGCTCTTACGCAGGTAGGACTCCAGCGGCATCGGCCAGTACGCCTCACCCGCAGCGGCACCGGCAGCAATCACGCGGTCACGAATCTCCTCGTCACCGAGCAGAGCCGCAGTGCGCAGACCCAGAGCAGCCATAGCGGCACCGGTCAGGGTAGCGATATCCAGGATGACGTCCGGGTTCGACTCGGAAGCCAGCGCAATACCATCAGCCATGACCAAGCGGCCCTCAGCGTCAGTGTTCAGGACCTCAACGGTACGACCGTCACGCATGGTGATGACGTCCTCCGGGCGCAGAGCGTGACCGCCGGGCATGTTCTCAGCCAGGCACAGGTAACCGGTCACAGCAACCGGAACGTCCAGCTCAGCAGAAGCAAGCACAGCGTTCAGAACGGATGCGGCGCCCGCCATATCGCACTTCATGGTCATCATCGAAGCGGCAGGCTTCAGCGAGTTACCACCGGTATCAAAAGTAATGCCCTTACCTACCAGAGCCACGTGAGCCTTCGGGTTCTCCGGAACATACTTCACAACGGCAAGAACCGGCTTGCGGGGCGAACCCTGACCAACACCGGAAATGCCGCCGAAGCCCTCCTCAGCCAGGCGGTCGTGGTGGAACAGCTCAATCTCAACGTTCGAGTAATCCTCAGCAACCTCAGCCACGAACTCAGCGAAAGTCTCCGGGTACAGGTGCGACGGAGGCAGGTTCACCAGACGGCGAGCGTCCTTAGCGGTCTCACCCAGAACCAGGGCGTGAACCAGCGCCTCCTCAGCCTCTTCCTGATCAATCGACGAAACAATCAGAATGGACTCAATCTCTTCCTTGACCGAATCCTGAGTCTTGCCGCGCAGGCCCTCCTCAACGAAGTTACCCAGCACAGCGCCGTGAGCAATCGCCTCAATCTCAGCCACCGAAGAAACACCGAAATCGAACGCAATCTCCTCAGCGGAACCAATCAGCTGACGAGCCGCAGAACCGGCAGCGTAACGCAGAGCATCCAGACGCTCCTGACCCTCAGCAGCATCAGAACCCAGACCCGCCAGGGCAACAATGCCGGTGCCAACATCCTCAAGGCCGGGCAGGCGCAGCAGCTGATCGGGTGCGCCCGAGGCGCCCAGCGCCTCCAGCAGCTCGTTAATACCCTCAACAGACTCCTCAGACAGCGAGTTCGGTGCCAGGTAGGCGCCGTCCTCGCCCTTCAAAACGCCCAGAACCAGAACGTCAGCTTCGAGCGCCTCAAGGTCGGTGCTGTGAATAGACAGAGATAGAGACATCGTTACTCCTTTGCGTATGTCTTCTCAAAATAGCCGGGGCACATCCTCGCGCCCGAAAAACTCAACTGTAGGCCCTCGAAGAGTGAGGATGAATACCGCCGCGCAAAGCCGCGCGGACTACTGCTTCTACTCTACACGGATATGCAGGAGGGCGTGAGGTTCAGCTCTCACCCCGAGCAGCTGGAAGAGCAAGAAAAACGTGTAAAAAGCCGAGCTGTAGCGTCTTAAGAACGTCAGCACAACACTCAACAAGTTCACCTACTGCGAGAAAACCCCGCACACTGTCGATACGGGGCAGTCGTGGCATAAAATGAAAGACTACGGAAAGCGTCAGATAACAGAAGACGCCCCTTCGCCCCACCACCTCGGGTACCGGCATGAAACGCTAAGCCACCCGAACGCGGCGCGAACCAGACAGAAGTGAGGAGGCACGATGCTCAACCCCGAAGATCTCTACTTAGCCAACACCAAAATATTGGACGACCCCAGGATGCACGGGCTGACCCTCGTCATTGCCCTCTCCAGCCCGCAGGACGCAGGCTCCACCGCAGGCCAGCTCGGACAGGTGCTGCTCAGCGAACTCAAGAACATTGAAATCGTCGAGTTCGACAGCGACCAGCTGCACGACTACCGTGCCCGCCGCCCCTTCATCCGCTACGAAAAAGACCACTTCGAAAAGCCGCAATACCCGAAGCTGAAGCTCTACGCCGTAGAAGACAGCCTCAACAAGCCGTTCCTGCTGCTCACCGGTGCTGAACCGGACCTGCAGTGGCAGCGCTTCGAAAAGGCGGTGCTGACCATCGCCCAGCGGGTCAAGCCCTCGCTGGTCGTACTGGTCTCCGCATTCCCCATGCCGGTGCCGCACACCCGCCCCTTCCCGATTACCGCGCACGGCTCCCGCAAGGACCTGATTCGCGGCATCTCCCCGTGGAAGCCCAGCGCGGACGTACACGCCACCATCACCAACCTGCTGGAAGTGCTCTTCACCGAAAACGGAATCGACACCGTCGGCTTCGGCGTGAACATTCCCCAGTACATTTCGGAGGCGGACCTGCCGCAGGGCACCCTCACCGCCCTCGAACACGTGGGCATGGCGGCGCACCTCTCGCTACCCACCGAGAACCTGCGCGAAGCCGCACGCCACGTGCACAGCCAGATTAACGATCAGGTCAAGCAGAACCCCGAAATTGGTCGCATGATTACGACCATGGAAGAGAACTACGACGAGAACTTCCGCACCTCCGACATTGCGGTTCCCCTCTCGCGACGCGACGCGCACAACGTGCCCAGCCGCGACGAGATTGGTGCGCTCTTTGAGCGATTCCTCGACGAACAGTAGGGCGCGTGCAGTAAAGCGCGTGCAGTAGGGAAAGTACCCGGTGCGCCCTTACTCTGGGGGGCCCTTACTCTGCATGACAGATTATGACGCGGCACCCCGCGCCGCTGTGGACAAACCCCAGCGTACAAACGAACAATACGAATAAATCTGTGGAATCTTCGGACCTATGAACCGAAGTATCCACAGATTTATTTGTATAACCTGCGCACCCGCCCAAACCGTGCCACCGTGAAGGCATGAACGCAAACAATATCTCCAACGGGAACACCCCCAACAGCAACCACCTCAACAGCGACCACTTCAACAGCGGCAACTACGACACGCCCCCGCCCATCCGCAACGAATACGACGTGCTCAGCAGCGCCCTCCACCAGCACGGCTACTGGCCCGACCACTCACTCATCATCCTCACCGCAACCGAAGACACCCTCGGCCCCAGCCTGCGCGTCAACCTACCCAACGAACCCTGCACCCTGACCGAACGCGCCGACTTCCTCCACGAAACCTTCGCCAAACTACCCACCTGCCACAACGGCGAAACCCTCACCCGCTTCTACACCGTCATCGTCGACGGCGACAACACCGTACGCCAACGCCAACTCCACCCCAACACAGCACAACTCGCCGCCATCGAAGAAATCCAACAGGACGTCGACACCCAAATCCCCATCAACACATGGCTCCACCTGCTCCACGACCCGCGCATCGTTAGCGAACTACGCTGCGAAGACATTATCTACGCCGGTGGCGCCAGCATCTGGGCGCTCGACCCCGAACAACAAGCGCTCACCCTCCTCGCGCCCATCGAAGAAATCCACCACAGCGGCTACTACACCTGGCTCACCCGCCACGGCGACACCATCGCCCCCAACGCCCAACACAACTACGCCCACAGCCCCTGGGACACCGACCCCACAACCAACCCCGAAACCTGCCACGACTGGGAAAACGCCGTAGAACTCTGGGACCACACCCGCACCAACACCGCACGGCGCGACGACGCCCGCCGCACCAACATCCACGCCATCTACCACCAAGCCCAAGTCGACCTCTGCTACTGGGACGCCGCCATCAACGCCGCCGCGCACCTGCTCGCCACCCACCCGGTCGATGATGCTAAGGCACCCACCATCGGTGATGCGCTGCGCGACCTCATCCCCGCCGAAGTCGCCGGGCACCTACGCGCCTCCATCGCCCCGATGGCACTCAACCCCATCACCCCCGAAATGCTCACCTACCTCGCCGGATACGGGCTCAACCACGCCCAAAAAGCGCTCGCCCACATGCACTACGCCGCCCAACACACCAACTACGCCCTCGGCGGCCCCCGACCCGTTGCCCTCCCAGACATCGACCCGCTCGAACCGCCCCACTACGGCACCCGCATCACCCGAAAAACCTACATGCCCGAAAGCTTCACCCACATGCTCAGCAC
>NZ_JABZXW010000088.1 GCF_015265375.1 Rothia sp. (in: high G+C Gram-positive bacteria) | reverse complement strand
AACGTGCTGGGGCGTAGGGCGGGGCTGGTGGCGCAGGGGCATAGGCTGCGCGGGCTGGGATGACAAATCCCGGTGAGTACGAATAGCCTAGTCGGTGAGGTTTTCCGGTTCTACTGGACTTTCTGGCTCGGCTGGGTTTTCTGGGTCGGCGGGGCTTTCTGGTTCGGGCGCCGAGTCCCGCTCGGCTCCCAGCTCTTCCTCCAGCTCGGCGACCTCATCGGGGCTCAGCTCCTCCGCGTCCCCCGCCGCAGTCTGCTCTTCTTCGGGGTGCTCTTCCTCGGGGTGTTCAGCTCCCGCGCGGGCACGCACCCTCGCCGGGCCCAGCACACCCATGGGCCCTGCGACGGGGACAGCGACCGTCACCTCCACCGTTTCGGGGCGATCCGGAAAAGTGCAGGATTCCAGGTGCGCACCGTGGCGTTCGGCAAGCTCCGCCGCGACCGCGCACGGGTCGCCCTCTGTGAGCCCGCGGTAGGCATCCGCCGCCGCGAGCGCGCTCAAATCTGCGGCGGCGGACGCCCTGCGATTCGCAGAAACCACCCCAATCAGCCCGGCAATCACCACGGTCAGCACCAGCAGCGCGGCAATAATGGTGAGGGCGAGGACGGTGCCGCTACCCTCCTCGGGTTGTTCTTCCGCAGGGCAGTCAAGAACCGCGCTTTTATTCACCATCATTGCCGGCACTTTCTTCACTGTCAGCGCTTTCGTGATGCCCACCGCCGCCTTCAATACGGGCGTGAGCATCCGCCCGCAGTACCCAGCCGGTCGCCGAGCCAATCACACCGGGGGCGGGGCGGCTCACCCGCACATGCACCTGCCGGGCACGCCCCTCCCCCGCATCAACTGCGCTATCAGGAGAAACGGAAATCTGCACGCTCTGTGCCGGGTCGATGCGGCTGACGGCGGAGCGAATCTGCGCCTCGGAGTCTCCGCGGGCGGCGGCGCGGGCAGCCGTTCGCGCGGACTCCTCCACCTTGAGCTGCGCAACGCCCGTGGAGGCGGCACCCAGGCAGAGGGCGAGTACCACCGTCACGGCGGGTAGGGCGACCGCAAATTCGGCGGTGATGACACCCTCTTCTGCGGCGTCCTTGTGCGGGGTAGCGGGCACCGGTTCCGCCCTGGTTTTCCCTGCGGGTCGAGCACACCGACAAACACCCAAATTCATATGAGCGTTCATTCTTTATTCCTCCTTTCTTGCCCCATTTTTCGGGGTGCATAGCACCTAGATCCAAACTCCACGGCGGGATTTACAAAGGCGCTAGAGCAGTCCAGTATTACCTGCAATCGACAGCGCATTACGCACAATATCCAGGAGCATGGAACGCACCTCATCGGACTTGAGAATCAGCACCAGCAGGCCCGCAAAACCGACCGCCGCAAGCATCACAATGCCGTACTCCGCGGTGGAGGCGCCCTCCTCCGGATCACCCACCGGAGCGTACTCAGCGAATACCTTTTCATCACCCTCAGCGGGCACATATTCGGCACAGCCGGGCGCGTGCTCACCCAGACTGCGGCAGGTGGCGCCGCATTCGTCCAGGGTGCAACCCTCGGCGAGCGCGCGGGCAATGGTCAGTGCCTGCTCGGGGCTCAGGCGGTCCGTGTTCATATCAATCTCCATTTCGTGAGGGTCAATCCTGGGGCCGGCATGCTTCTGCTCAGAACCGGCGAAAAGTTCGGTATCGGTGAAGAGCTCGGGGCATTCTTCGCGCAGCTGCTTCATGGTGGTTGCGATGGCAACGGACAGCGGCACGGGCCCCAGAATCGTCTGCGTTTCAGCATCGTGCGCGGCACCGAGCGCGGCGGGCTGAATTTCACGCGGAGCGCCGACCGGGGTAGTAATCGGGGCACCGCCCGGGTGCAGATCGTGGCGGATTGCTTCGCAGAGAGTGTTCGTCATTGGTTTTCCTTTCGTTGTGCCCCGGTCATTCGGGGCAGGGTGGGTGCTCGTCTGCATTCTTGACAGATGGGCGAGGGTCTAAACTTTCGGTATTTCAGCTAGTCAACAGCTCTTATGGGCTTGCTTCTTTAGCCAGTGAGCGTGGGTAGTAGCGAAATGAGGATGGGCACAATACCCAAGCAAATAAAGGCGGGTAGCGAGCACAACCCGAGGGGCACCACGAGCGCTACGGAGAGCTTTCCGGCGGCGCGTTCTGCCGCGCGGCGCTCGCCGAGTCGGTGCGCATCGGCAAGGGAGAGCAATAGCGCCGTGCTGGGTGCGCCGCCCGTGTAGGCGGGGGCGAGCGCATCCCGCAGCTCACCGAAGGTTCCCGCCGCGGAGCCCGACCAGGCACTCCCCCAGCCGCTACCCATCTGCAGTCGCTGGCAGACCGTATGCAACGCTCGACTGTTGAGCGCCTCGGCGAGGGTGCCCAGGGCGGCGAGCGGTGCGAGCCCGGCCCTCAGCTGTGCCGCGAGTAGTTCCAGCACGAGGGCGGTATCAACGGGCGGCACGTTCGAGGTTTGGTCGCCCCCGCTACCTGCCGCGCTCTCCACCTCAGCCCGATGCACGAGCGCGGCGGTCCAGCGGCGCCCGGCGAAGGCGAGACCCAGCCCGAGCAAGCCGGTGATCGCGCCGAGAATGGAGCCGGTCAGCACGCCCACGAGGTCGCTTCCCATGAGCACTCCCAACCCCAGGCCGAGCAGCGGTAGCCAGGAGAGGATCCTGCCGGTGGCGCGCGGTGCGGCAAGGGCGCTCTGTCTTCCCAAAAGTGCGTCGATGCGCTCTTCGGCGTGTTCGGCGGCGCGTTCCAGACTCGTGGCAAGCGGAGCACCGGCGCTCTCGCTCATCCGCAGACTCAGCTGCAGGTCGTGCAGGCGCTCGCGACTGTGCGGGCGCATCCGAGTGTTGCTTTCGAGGAGCTGGGCGCAGGCGAGGTGCGCGGGCGCACCCCAGGAGGTGACCGTGGCGAGCGCCTGCGTGAAGCGGCGGATATCTTCGGCGCACCGCTTCTGCCCGTACTCTTCGGAGAGGGGCGAGGAGCCTCGCACCCGTCGAACCCGAAAGGTTTTCTTCGCGGGCGTTTTCTGCGCACCCGGTACCAGTTCGTTCTCCTCGGACTGCCCGGGGCCCGGGTTGGCATGCACCGCCTCCTGCAGGGGAATACCGGCGCGCAGGTTCAGGGCGAGGGTGCGTAGCATGAGCGGCCACATGCGCATTTCCTCGGCGCTGGCGGGCCCGGCGATACGCTCAACCCAGCGCTCAGCCCAGCGTTCGCGAAGGCCCCCGCGACTCGCTTCTTCCCTTTTCATGGTTCCTCCTTTCACGTTTTCCGCTTCCCCCATTTCGGGTGGCTAGTACCCAACTTCAGAGCCAGTAGAAATACGCCTGACCTGCAGATACTCTTCGCTACCCTGCGTGGCGGGGTGCAGACTATAGATGCCCTCGATGCGGCGGCGACCATCCCGGTGTTCCAGGTGGATAATGCGTTCAAAAGCCGTCGCCGTATGTAGAGCGACCGTTCTACTATCCAGTCCGGCGAGCGCTCCCAGGGCGCACAAACGCAGGGGAACCGCCTGCGCGCTATTGGCGTGCAGGGTCGTTCCGGCGCCGCGGTGACCGGTATTCATGGCGGTCAGCAGGTGCACCACCTCCGCGCCGCGGCACTCACCGACCACGAGCCGATCCGGGCCCATGCGCAGTGCCTGCACAATCAGCTCACCCAGCCCGATTTCGCCGGCGCCTTCGGAGTTGGCGGCACGGGTTTTGAGGGCAATCACCTGCTCATGCTGCGGCGCAAGTTCTGCAGTATCTTCAAGCAGAATGAGGCGCTCCTGCGGTGAACACAGCCCCAGCAGGGCGTTGAGTAGCGTGGTCTTGCCGGTACCGGTGCCGCCACTAATCAGGAACCCGCGGCGTTCGGCAATCATGCGACGCAGGTAGGCGGCGGTCGCCTCATCGCACAGCCCGGCGGCCTGCAACTGCGTCAGGGTGGGGCGCTCGCGGGCGGGCAGACGAACGGAGAGCCGGGTGCGTTCGCTCAGCGGCGGGATAATCGCGTGAATGCGTCTGCCGTGCTCGTCGCTAATGTCAGCCGCCGGATGCGCGGCGTCCAGCTGCCCGCCGTGCTTGCGGATGAGCCGCTCGGCAAGGTCGCGCACGCGCCGCTCATTGCCGAGGCTCAGCGCCACGGGGCGGGTGGTTCCGTTGATCCCTGCCCAGATATCGCAGGGCGAGTTCACGTAAATATCGGTGATGGTTCCGGCGCGTTGCCCCTCGTCAAGCAGCAGATCGAGGGCACCGAGGCCGTAGAGTTCCGCGGCGAGGTAGCGCAGCGCGACCTGCCGGTTGACGGGCACGTATTCCACGCTGGGGTAGCTCCAGGAGGCGGGCGCGGGCGGCGCCGTTTTGGCACGGATTCTTCGGGGTTTCATCACGTTGCTTCCGTCTGCGCTCGCGTTCCCCAGGTAGATGCCGTCGATGGCGCAGATTGCCTCGTCCACGGCATTTTCGAGAATCTCGCGGAGGGGCTGGGATTCCTGGAGCAGTCCACCGCTCGCGGCACTTGCTGCGCCTGCAGTGTTTGCGCTGCCCACGGGGGCCGCACTGCCCGCGGCGATTGCACCCTCTGCGGGCGCGCGCTCCTCTGCCTTCTCAAACCCGGCACCAAATCCGCCGCTGAGTCCGCCGCCAAATCCACCACTAAAACCATTCAGGACAATAGCGCTCATCTGCGGCGAGCGCAGGATTAGCTCGCGGGCGTGCAGGGCAACGGCGCGGGCGCGGTAGTCTTCGGGAATGAGCAGGGCGGGCAACGAGTGCGCACCGGTGTTCTGGGCACACGCATTCTGTGCGCCCGGCTGGCTCATACTCGGCTGGTTCACTCCCTGTGCCTGCGCGTTTGGATTCTGTGTGCTTAGATTCTGCACGGCGCGGGTCGGGTATCCGTTGGGGCTACCAGTGTTGCTGGCGGGATTACTGGTGGGGTTCATGGCTCTAGGAGAGCATCACACCCACCCCGATTATTTAAGAGAATGATTGTTCTGTGGATAACCCCTCGCGCGCCCCGAAATATCCACGATGCACGCACCTCAAACGAACAAAACGCACGCATCCGGCGCTTTTATGACAAACCGCGGCGCGTTCTACCCTCTCGTCCCGACCGTACTTTTCGCGCGTATCCCGTGCCCGTCCCCATCCGCAAACACCCGCCCGCGACCACAAACCACGCGCCTTCGCACCCGGTCACCGATAATGGAAGAATGTACGTTCTGCTCAGTCCTGCCACCGGCGCGGGTATTACCGCCCAGACCGGCACCTCCGCGCACCCGGTCACCTCGGCTATTGCCGCGGGTGCGTCCCCGCGCGGTGCTCAACCGGTGACCTCGTGGGGTGCTTTTCATTTTTCGGCGCCGACCGCTGAACAGTTGCAGGACCCGACCTTTATTCCGCGGATTACGCGGGCGGATCGGGTGAGTGCGGCGAATCTTCCGGCGTATGTGCGAGAGGTGGAGCGGCAGGCGGCAGATTCGGCGCAGGCGCGTTTTCCCCGCTGGATTTGGGCTGATACCCGCCACGTTGACCCGCTGCTTCTGCGCCGCGGGGTGCGGGTGCATCTGTGCCATGATTTGCGTCTGGTGCAGCGGATTTTGGTGACTGCGGCTACGCATCCGAGTGGTTTTGTGGAGTACAGCCCGGTGCTGGATCTTTCTGATGTGCGTGAGGCGGTGGAGCCTCAGGGGTATCTGCCGGTGGCGCGGCAGATTCAGGGCCAGGAGGAGCTGTTCGGCGCCGATTTCTTGAGCACCCCCACTACCCCCACTACCCCCGCAG
>NZ_JABZXW010000087.1 GCF_015265375.1 Rothia sp. (in: high G+C Gram-positive bacteria) | reverse complement strand
TCCAGGAACGAAGCAGCAGGTATGCGCTGGCGAGGTGGTACGGGCGAACCGCCAGCACCAGCCGGTACGCACCCAAAAACACAATGGCAATATTCGCCCCGGACACCGCTGTAATATGGCTGAGCCCGCTGAGCTTATACTCCTCCCGCGCGGTGGAACTCATCAGCGAATCATCCCCGTAGGCGGTACCCAAAACCAGTGCCGCCGACTCCGTGCCGAGGGTCTCCAGGGCGCGGGTACGCAGCTGCTCCTTGAGCGTGGACAGGTACGGCTCCGCCGCCGTCTGGGCGGTAGCGTTCGACCCGGCGCCGTCGGCAGGCGCAGGAAAAATAGTTGCGCCGCTCAGCTTCGCCGTGGAACCGTTAAACTCCACTGTGCCGAGGGCGGTCACCTTCATGCCCGGATAAATCACCTGCGAGCGCGCGGTGCCGCTCCCCTGTTGCTGAGCCGCCGAGCCCGCCGCCGAACTTACCTCCAGACGCTGCGCGGCGCTCTTTGCCGAACCGTCACGCCGATACACGCGCACCCGCTCATTCACCAACGCACGCACGCTCCGCCCCTGAATTTCCTCCAGCTTAATAACCACCAGAGTAGTGCGCGGATCCACGCGGCGAACCTGCTCCACCGTGCCATTCAAACGAAGCGAAGCACCCTGTGCCTGCTGCAGGGTGGCGCGGGATGCATCCACCCCCGTAGCGCACAAAAGCACCGCCTGAACCGTGACAATACACGCCAGAAAAACCAGCTGACCGGTCGTGCGAAAGAGCAGGCTGTAGGGCATCACCGCACGCGGTGGAAAGAACAGCAGAATCGCCAGGCACCCCAGCAGGGCAATGAGCACACACGCCAGCGGATGCACCACCCGCCACGTGCCCACGGTCAGCGCCGCCGCGGTAAAAGCCCACAGCGCCAGCACCGTGAAACTCAGGCGAAAGTCCAGGTGAATGAGGCTTCCCTGGGCGCGCAGCTCCTGCTCATCACGGCGGGTACGCCACCGCTCAGCGCCGATGCTCCAGCGGTAGCGGACACGGTCATATGCCGTAGCCGCAGACCGGGTGAGGCGCAAGGAACCGGGAAAGAGTTCCCGCTCCCCTGCGTGCTGGCGGTTCTGCAAACGGCTCGGCCTGCGGTTCTGCCGGGGCATTAGACCGTCACCAGCGGGCGCAAATTCTCCAGCATCGACGGACCAATGCCGGGCACCGCATCCAACTCATCCACGCTATGGAAACCGCCGTGCGCCTCACGCCAGGCAATAATGCGCTGAGCCATTGCCGGACCAATACGCGGCAGGGTCTGTAGCTCCTCAGCGGTGGCGGTGTTAATGTTCACCGGGGTTGAGCCCTTCTGCGCGCTGCCTGCAGGAGTTAGCGTGCGTGCAGGATGAGGCTGAGTGCCACCCTGCGAAGCGCCGTTCTGCGATGCACCATTCGCCGCGTTACCCTGACCCGCATTCGCCGTGCCACCGTTGGGCTGAATCTGCGCCGGAGCAGCCGTCTCACCACGATGCGGCACATAAATCTGCACCCCGTCACTGAGCGCACCGGCAAGGTTCACGCGGTCCAGGTCAGCATCCGCTGCGGCACCGGAGGCGGCGGCAATCGCATCCACGGCACGACCCTGCGCGGGCAGCGTGTACACGCCGGGGTTGTTCACGGCACCCGCCACGTGTACCCGCACGGTAGCCTCACCGGAGGCGCCACCACCCTGCGCGGATTCACTCGGATGAGCGCCCGGCTGGGCAGTAGATTGAGTAGCGGACTGGGTGCCGGGTTGAGTTCCGGGGCTCTGCTGGGCACCCACCGCCTGCACCGACTCGGCAGAAGCGCCCGGGGAGGCGACCTGCTCGGCACGCGGCGCCGCCGAAAACTGGGTCACACCCCACACCACGGCAACCAACGCCAACACCGCCACCAGAAGCAGCACGCGCGGCGACAAGCCCCAACGGGCACTGCGGGTGGTGCCGGGCTGATCGGCCTGCTCCCACTCCGCCCAGTCGTCCACCTCGTTCCAATCGGGCTGCTGATCCCAGTCAGCCCAACCATTCGACTCCGGCTGGGATGCCGTGGGCTTGCTGGTAGGTACAGGGTCGCCGGTAGGTACGGGCTGGCTCGCCCTGGGCTGTGCGGTGCCGGGCTGAGAAGAATTAGGCAGCGAAAATTCAGGCTGCGGTGCCTCAGCTTCTTCGGCAGCTACCTCCGCGGGCGTTACCTCAGCGGCAATAGCCAGCGGCACGGTGTCCTCGGCATCCGGCGCACCGTTCTTGCGGGCGCGGGGGCTGCGGTAGAGGCTGTTCATCAGGGAGCGGGCGCTACGCTGCGCGCCGCCCTGCTGGGTTGTGTTGCCAGGCTGGGCTGCGCTGTCCTGCGCAGGGCTCTGTACAGCGTTCTGGTCGGGGTTGGGGGTCATGCTCGTCATACCCCTACCCTAGGCTCACGCGCGCGAACGCACGAGCGCGAACAAAGAACCTGTGGATAACTCCCCTCGAACAACGAGAAAGAAGCTATCCACAGGCTCATTTTTGAAAAATATGCGGTTTTTGTTCAAAAACGGCGGGTTTCGGTTTGTCATAAAACCGTCACAAACACCTCAGCCACATGCCCAGACACAAGCACCGCCACACGCGCAGACCGCGCCGCACAGACCAGAATCTAGCCCTCGCTTAGTCCTCACGCGGCAACTCAGTACCCGGAACGCCCAGCTCCGAAGCACGCTTATCAGCCATCACCAGCAGGCGACGAATACGGCCCGCAATCGCGTCCTTCGTCATCGGCGGATCAGCCAGACGACCCAGCTCATCCAACGACGCATGCTTATGCAACACACGTAGCTCACCGGCATAGCGCAGATGATCCGGCGCCTCATGACCCAGAATCTGCAGGGCACGCTCCACGCGAGCGCTCGCCGCAACAGCCGCCTGAGCGCTACGGCGCAGGTTCGCATCATCAAAATTCGCCAGACGGTTCGCGGTCGCACGAACCTCCTTGCGGGTACGCGCCTCACGCCACGTGGTCAGGGTGCCGGTCGCGCCCATACGCTCCAACAGCTGCGAAATCGTCTCGCCGTCACGCACCACCACACGGTCCGTGCCGCGCACCTCGCGTGCCTTCGCAATAATGTCCAGGCGACGAGCCGCACCCACCAGCGCGAGCGCCGCCTCCGGACCGGGGCAGGTAATTTCCAGGGAGGAGGAGCGACCCGGCTCAGTCAGCGAACCGTGCGCCAAGAACGCACCGCGCATGACCGCCTCGGCGTCCTGCAGGGAGCCGTTCACCACAGCCGGCGGCAGACCACGCACCGGGCGGCCACGCAAATCCAGCAGACCGGTCTGGCGAGCCAGCGCCTCACCGCCGTGATCCACACGCACAATGTAGCGGCCGCCTCGACGCAGGCCACCACCGCTGACGCTGGTCAGCTCAGAGTCGTGGCCGTAAATCTCCGCGATGGTGCGGCGCATGCGGTGGGCGGTTGCTTCGTGGTCGACCTCAGACTCCACCACGATTCGCCCCGAGACAATGTGCAGGCCTCCGGTAAAACGCAGAATCGTAGAGATTTCTGCCTTACGAGCAGAGACTTTCGTTGCCTCGTAGTTGGCGAGTTCGTCCTTGACGAGCGTGGTTAATGCCATGAACAGGTCCTTCTGGGCGTAGTGTCTAAGAGTCTATAACTTCGGGAAATGGGCACACCAAAATAGCAGCCGCAACGGTGATTCTAGGAGCTCAGCTCAAACGCTTCGTTATACGCAGCCGCAAGCTTCAGCGGGTCGTGCACATTCGGCTGGGAGCTCGAACGCAGATGCGCCCACACAACCTTCGCACCCATCGCAGAAGCCTCACGCTCCAGCTCGGAACGGTGATCAGCCTGCATGTCAGCGTCAGCAATCACCGCGTCAAGGTGAAGCTTCGGGGCGTACTGGCGCAACAAATCCAGGTGCGTTGCCGGGGTGAAGCCGACCGTCTCCTTATCGTCGGAGAGGTTCATGACCACGCAGCGGCGCGCCTCCGTGCGGATAATCGCCTCACGCTGAGCGTCCAACAGCAGATGCGGCAGAACCGACGTACGCCACGAACCCGGACCCAAAACAATCCAGTCGGACTCCTCAATAGCGGAGAGCGCCTCCGGGCAAGGACGCGCATTTGCGGGAGATAGACCAATATCGTGAACCCGCTCCTCCTTCGAGAGGTTCACCTGGCCGACCACCTTCACACGCTCAATACCGCCGCCGTTATGCTCACGCAACACGGTGCCGTAAATGACCATCGGATCCAGCGCCATCGGCAGCACGCGGCCGCGCGCATTCAGCAGCGCACCCGCCCAGTCCAGACCCGCAACCGGGTCATCCAGCAGCTGCCAGAGAGTAGCAATCAGCAGGTTACCGAGCGCGTGATAATCCAGCGGGAACTCACCCTCATAACCCTCGGGTGCGCTAAAACGATGCTGCATCACATCACGCCACGTGCGACCCCAATCGGTGTCATCACACAGCGCAGAAAGCGCCATACGCAAATCACCCGGAGGGAGAATACCCATCTCCTCACGCAAACGACCCGACGAACCGCCATCGTCAGCAACCGTCACAACAGCCGTCAAATCAGGCGTGACGTGGCGCAACGCAGACAGGGAACCGTACAGCCCGTGGCCGCCGCCCATCGCCGTAACCTTCGGCGAACGGTGCGTGGTCTTCAACAAGCGCAAAGCCTGAGTCGGCAGAGCCGGCAGGCGCGGAATACCCTGAGTGTCATAACTGGTCGAATGGGTAGACATAGTAATACCTCACATACCCGGAAGGAATGGTATGCCGGCCCCACGGTGTGCGGGGCCGGACGGCGGCTAATGAAACACGACGCGGTGGTTGGGACGCGCCGGGAAAAACTTACTCGCGGCCCTTGTCACGGTGCTGAACATTCACGTTCAGCTCACCGAAAGCAGAGAGACGACGAGCCAGTTCCTCCGTCACAGCCACGGAACGGTGCTTACCACCGGTGCAGCCAATTGCGATGGTGGCGTAGTACTTACCCTCACGGCGGTAGCCCTCAAGCACGGGGCGAAGAGCCGCAAGGTAGTTGCTGATGAACTCCTCGGTGCCGGCGTGCTCCAGCACGTAATCACGCACCGGGGCGTCCTGACCGGTCAGGGGGCGCAGCTCCGGAACCCAGTGCGGGTTCGGAATGAAACGCATATCAGCCATGTAGTTGGCGTCCGAAGGTGCACCGTACTTGAAGCCAAAGCTCATCACGGTCAGGTTCAGCTTCTTATCCGCACCCTCAGCGAACATTTCACGCACGGTACGAGCCAGCTCGTGAACGTTCATGCCGGTGGTGTCAATGGTGCGGTCAGAAGCGAGACGCAGGCCCTCAAAGAGAGTACGCTCAGCGCGGATGCCGTCGAGGACGCGACCCTCGCCCTGCAGCGGGTGCGGGCGGCGCTGAGCCTCGTAGCGGGCAATGATGGTCTCGTCCTTGGCGTCAAGGAAGAGCATGGAGAAGTCAATATCGGACTTGCGCAGAGTCTCAATCGCTGCGGGCAAATCGGAGAACAGCGCGCGGGCGCGAACGTCAATACCGAGCGCCACCTTCGGCACTCGTGCACCGTCGCGGGTCACCAGTTCAGCCAGGGAACCGAGCATCTGCGGCGGGATGTTGTCGATAACGTACCAGCCCTCATCCTCCAGCACATTTGCGACAGTGCTGCGGCCTGCACCAGAAATACCGGTAATGACCAGAATCTGAGGACGCTCCTCACTCTGGGCGGGCTGTACCGTGGTGGGCTTGCTCTGATTCTCGGGCATGGTGCTTCTTCCCCTTCGACGCGAAATACTCTCTATGCCATGATAC
>NZ_JABZXW010000086.1 GCF_015265375.1 Rothia sp. (in: high G+C Gram-positive bacteria) | reverse complement strand
GGACGAGGGTGCTGACGGCTTGGGATTGGGTGCGGTCGGCGTCGATGTTGGTCCACCAGAGCTGCCATGCGACGAAGAGCAACAGCAGGAGGCCCACGGTGATAAGGAGTTCGCCTGTAATCTGGATGATCCAGTGCAGCACGGTGCGGGGGCGGCGCTCTGCGGTGGGTGCCGTTCCTTGGCTCATGCGTTCTCCTTTGTCCTTTGGGTTGTGTATGTTCTTGGGCGCCGGGTGGCGTTCCTTATCTTTCAACGCACGGAGAAGGTGAAATCATCCCGTAAGTCTGCAAAGATAGGTGTGAACATATATTTTTAGGTTACCCATACAACAATAAGCGGAGGAAGTATGTCGACCAACTCGGCTAAGGCATCGTCCAAGAAGAAGTCTCAGAAGTCTGCTAAGTCTGAGGTGGAGGATGCAAGCGAGCTGCGTCTGCGTGAGATTGCTCGTGAGATGGAGAGCGGCACGCAGCTGAAGGAGCAGACTCCGTTGTGGTACCGAGTGATTATGTTCTCGCTGCTGGCGGTGGGCATTCTGTGGATTATTGTTTTCTACATTACGCAGGGCCTGTTCCCGATTCCTGATTTGGGTATGTGGAATGTGAGTGTTGGTGTGGGCGCCATGATGGTGAGCATGCTGATGATGACTCGCTGGCGTTAAGACTTAGGCATTAGAGCTTATGGAGAGGCGGTCGTCCCGTGTGGGACGGCCGCCTCTCTGTATGTTTCGCCTGTTTGGCAGGGCTGGAGTTAGAGCGCCTCCGCGTTACCTGTCTTTGCTCTTACTCGGAAGATTGCGGTCATGGCGACCATGATGAGCAGCTCAGTGAGGGTTTGGGTGAGTACCGTGGCGCCCATAAGGCTCGCTTCGGGGTTCCCGTTGTGTGCCAGGCGTTGTGCGCAGAGCGCGACGACGGGGTAGATGATGAGGGCGTTGCGGGTGACAGCACTGAAGGTTACGGAGACGCGTTCCGGTCGGCTCATCACCTTACTGAGGCACCATGCGGTGCCTCCTGCAAGGATTGCGTAGGTGAGGTAGAGTCCGGCGAGTCGGGGAATAAGCTGTGCCTGGTTGAGCACCGCCGGGGTGTAGGCGGAGCACATGAGAGCAAGGAGCAGGCACATGAGGGGAATCATCGCGGCATCGCTTATGGTGCGTACTCGTTCATAGGCTTGTTGGCACTGCGGTGAGCGGGTTGACCAGCGTTGCGCGAGGTAGACGGCTACTAGGGGCACGATGAGCGGTGCCAGGCTGAGGTAGCTTTCAGCGGGGAGGGGGAATATTTCTCCCATCACCCCAATATCTAATATTCCTATATATGCATATATACTAGTCCATACTGGAACAGAAATGATTTGGGCACCAAGCAGGTAGGGCGTTGCCGCCAGCAAACCGCGATATTCCCCTCCAGCAATACACGTAAAAACCACAACGTAATCCACGCATGGAGCCAGCAAAACAATCACTGCAGCTAGAGCAACGGGACCGCCCTCAGGAATGAAGAGGGAGACCAGAGGCGTAACTAGAATCGGGGTTCCAAGGGTAGCCACCAGCACGACCGTGCGAGCGAGCCTCTTATGCTGACCGACACTCATGCCGACTAGAGGCATGAGAGCGAAGTTGGTCCACAGGAGCGCACCGAGCGTGTAGGGCACGAGCTGCTCAGAAACCAGGCTCCACCCACTCAGCCCCGCGCAGGCAACTCCCACGGCCATGGAGGCAAGATAGAGAGCCACCTGGTGGCGTTCCATAAAGCTCACGGAGCCATCCTCTTCTAGTAGATCAGGTCGCCTCGTGCCGCTTCGTGGACGCGGCGGGTTACGGTCTCCATAACGGGTGAGTTAATGTTCCACCGTTGCCAGTAGAGGGGGAATTCTACGGGGGTTGCGGCGAGCTTCACGAGGTGCCCATTTGCGAGCTCTTCGGCGCATTGCGCTTCGGGAATGAGACCCCAGGCGATACCGGCGCTGACGGCGCGCGCATAGTCCGGGGAGGAGGGAATGTAGATCGTGGGGCTCTGGGTGAAGGTTTCTTCAGCCTCCAGACCTACTTCTTGTTCAATGAGGACTCGTGCTACGTCCTGCACGAAGTCTTTGCGGTCGTATTCGACGACGGGGGCGCGGTTGAGCTCTTCGCGGCTTACGCGCTTGGGCCAGCCGGGTAGGTATCGCTGTACGTAGTCGGGGGTTGCGACGCACCAATAGCGTGCCACGCCGAGGGTTTCGACGGAGCAGCCGGGAATTTTTTCGGGTTTGGAGGTGATGACTGCCATGACTTCTCCGGAGCGGAGCATGGCGGATGAGTGAAATTCGCCTTCTCGTCGCAGGTCGCAGAAGATGCTGTCTTCGCGGCTGAGGGTTCCGACGGCGTCGATGAACCAGGTGGCGAGCGAGTCGGCATTGACGGCAACGGAGACGCTCTGAAAGCCGCCGGCGCCCATGAGTTCGCGTTCCATTTCTTGTTGCAGGAATTCACTCTGGCGGGCGATGCGCAGCACGCTTTGTCCGGCGTCGGTGGGGGTGACGGGGTTGCTTCGGCGTAGCAGGACCTTTCCGGCAATCTGTTCCATGGCTTTGATGCGCTGGGAGATGGCGGAGGGGCTCACTCGCAGGATGTCTGCCGCCGCGTCGAAGGTGCCGTATTCGATAACGGTGGCGAAGGTGGTGAGCTGGTCGGTACTGAAACGTGTCATAAGAATATCTTACGCAGTGTGAAAATATTTAGATAGATTTAGGGTTTGTTTTCCCGTATTCTCGTCTCTGGCGCTTCACACTGTAGCTAATACGGCAATATCCCTGTGTCGCATGCTTTTGCCTGGCAAGCTGGTATTAGAGGAGCCACCACCCGCATATCCGCGAAGCCCGCGCCCCGTTTGACCCGCATAGAAAGTTTCACCATGTCCACCTCCCTGTCCCTGCTGTTTCTGGGTGCTACCACCACGATTTCTCTGGTGGCGGCTATTGGTGCCCAGGGAACTTTTGTGCTGCGTCAGGGTATTTTGGGTCGGCATATTACCCCAATCATTATTTTCTGCATTCTGTCGGATGCTCTGATGATTGGCTTGGGCGTGGTGGGCCTGGGCGCTCTGTTGGATGCGGCACCGTGGTTCATTGAGGTGTTCCGTTATGTGGGTGCGGCGTTTTTGGCGTGGTTTGGTTTTGAGGCTGGGCGGCGTGTGTTTACCCCGCATTCCATCGTGGTGGATGATGCGGAGGGCGATTCTCAGTCGTTGAAGGCGGCTCTGCTGACCACGGCGGCGGTGACGTATTTGAATCCGCTGGCGTGGTTGGATACGACTATTCTTTTGGGTTCGCTGGCGAACGCCCAGGGCGATCCTGGCCGTTGGTGGTACTACCTGGGGTGCTGCTGCGGTAGTATTATCTGGTTTTTGGGGCTGGGGTACGGTTCGCGTCTGCTTCGTCCGCTCTTTGCGCGTCCTTCGGCATGGCGTGTTTTGGATGGGGCGACGGCACTTCTGATGGCATACCTGGTGTTCAATCTGCT
This sequence comes from Rothia sp. (in: high G+C Gram-positive bacteria), assembly GCF_015265375.1. Classification (GTDB taxonomy): domain Bacteria; phylum Actinomycetota; class Actinomycetes; order Actinomycetales; family Micrococcaceae; genus Rothia. The sequence continues at coordinate 2,345 of NZ_JABZXW010000086.1, read as the reverse complement.
GACGATGAACCTGTCGACCCACTAGCTTCTACCCCCTGAGGAGCCCTTTTATGCCTTGTCGGTCTCCTTTTCCGCGCTCTTCTCCTCTTCGAGGGGTATGAGTACCTCGTTTTTGGGCATGGTGAGCAGGCCCAGGTAGATATCGCGAATAACCAGGATGTGCTTGATTCGCTCGATCATGGGTTTGAGGAAGCTTCGGGCGTACTTTTCGTCGCTACTGGTGGTTGCGACAAAGCTGAGTCCGGAGAACACGGCAACGATCATGGACACCTTGATGACCACGGCATTGATGTTGGTGTCTACGCCGAGGATTTTGAGGTGTTCGGGTTTGACGGTCATCCAGGATTCTATGGTGGTATCGCTAATGGCGATGGATGAGAACCCCATGAAGAACCCGAAAACGAGCAGCATGAAGAAGCTCGCCTGAATAATCTGCCCGATCATGGGGATGATAATGAGGTTGCCCCAGGGCGCGGTTTTGAGGGGTCGGTGTTCGAGGATTTTCTTCTCTTCGACCCAGTCTTGGGCAGTGTTCCAGATTCCTCCTTCGAGGGTTGCGGCATGCTCGTAGTCGTTCTCGCTAAAGCTTGCGATATTGTCACCTCTGGAGCGTCCCAGCAGGCGCGCTGTGCGCTCTAGGGAGGTTGTGACAACCACGAACACGGCAAGTAGCCCCATGAGCCCTAGAACAGCCCAGGTGCGCGGGAAGCTGAGCCCGTTGGCGAGCTTCCAGAGGTCTGCGTTCACGAAGATGAAGAGCACGGACACCATGAGCACGGGCAGTACTTTCGCAATCATGGGCGGCAGGGAGGCGAGCTGGTGGATGGCGTGTTTGAAGGACCACCCTAGGATGGTGTCTACGCCGAGGAAGATGGCGAGGTAGATGCCCACAACGATGAGCGGGAATACTTGGGAACCGTCGTAGACGAAGTCGAGGCCGTCGAGGCTGCTGGATTCAAAGACACTGGCGACAAAGAGCATGCCGGCAAAAAGTACGGTAAGAATACCCGTGGTGATTTGAACCCACTGCGGGGTGCGGACCATGAGTATATGGGCAAGAGTAATGAACACACCGGAGATTATCGGCATCACGAGGAAGATACCACCGAGCACCAGCATGGGTAGCACTTCATTGCTGAGCGCGGTGTTGGTCGTGATGGCTTTGATGTATTCCGGGAGGGACCCCTTTGCGTCATCAACGATGAAGATGAGGATATCGCGCAGGAAGATATAACAGACGTGCATGATGCTCGCCCACAGGATCCAGGGTACGGAGCGCGGGAAGGCGTCGAGAGCACGCTGACGTGCAGGAATGATGAGGGGCACGCCCTGTTTGCGGAACCAGGTATTGCTCTGCTTCAGCACATCAGTCTTGCTGTAGCGCTGAGGTTGTGCCTCTTCTGCCACAGCTTTAGTGCGCAGTCGCGCCCAGGTGGGGCGTGCGTCCTTCTGCAGCGGGGTGTTCTGCTCCTGTGTGCTCATGACATACCACTCTACAGGGTTGAGAACCCTCTTTTACCCCCGAGCCCCTATAGTTCTTCTCGCTGGAGTTCAGCTCCAATAAAGCGAGCGTATGCGCCCATGAGTAGCTCAGCTATTTCTTCTTGTTCCTCGTAAATACCCAGTTCCTCGTCCTCACGACCTGCGTAGGTGCCGCTACTGATCTCGAGTAGGGATAGCGGTCCTTCTGCAGTCTCCGGAGCTAGGGCATCCAGGATGATGCTCAGGCTTTCTTCCGATTCTTCAGCTACTCCCATGAGGCGTCCTAGGCGTGTGCCCTGGTAGGGCGCAATGGTGAGGACATCTTCGTTCTCGTGCTGAACAACTCGAGCTACAGGAATGATGTCACCGTCTGCTGTCTCTTCAAGCAATAGCTCAGTGGAGAGGTCTATATGGCTTTCCTCGCTCTGCAGGAGCTGCCTGGGCCACCAGAGGTGGATGTATTCGGTGAGCGCTGCCCATGATTCGTGAGGCTCCAGTGTGCTCTCTACGTAGAGGGCTACGGTTCGTTCTTCGTTAGTCTGCTGCGGCTGATCGACTGGCTCGGGTGCGTGGGAGAACATGGGGTAGTGCATGGTTCTACTCTATCCCAGTGCGCTCCTCTCTGGAGGGCACGGTAGATTCATGGGGTTCTGAGGGTACAAAAAAAGGGGGGCAGACCCGCGTGGGTCTGCCCCCCTTTTCCAGCTTTAGCTGTTAAAGCAAAAGAGCCCGCGTAAGCGGGCTCTTTTTATTGCCTATTGGATTGTTATCCAAAAACCATACAGTGAACGCAAACACACAATTATCCTGAAAAGTAAGCCTTCGGCCTATTAGTACCAGTCAACTCCACGAGTCTTCAGTCC
>NZ_JABZXW010000015.1 GCF_015265375.1 Rothia sp. (in: high G+C Gram-positive bacteria) | reverse complement strand
CGGGGCGCTGAACCATTTAACCGCCACCGGAGATAGCGGTGGGTATAAGAGCCGGGGGTAAGAGCCGGGAGTAGGAGTCAGACGTAAGAGGCGGGGGAGAAGAGCCGGGCGCGTTCGCCCCTAACCGCAAAACCCACCCAGAATACGCCAACCCCGCGGTTCGCCCCGTACACTTAACGGCATGTTCAGCTTTGGTTTTTCCCTGGTCATCGCAGCCCTCGTCGGCATGATTCTCTACAGCTACCTGCGCAACCGCAAAGTGAGTGCCCCGCGCCTACCCGGCAATGACGGCGGCAACATCGGCTACGCGGGCGGCGCAGAATACCAGGAACCCTCGCCCGAATACCAGTACTTCGAGAGCCGCCGAGAAGCATTCCTCGACCAGCTCTACAGCCGCACCTCCTCACCGGAAATCCCCGTCACCCTCACCCTGCGCGACTGGGTAGACCAGGGCTTCTACGTTGAAGGAGGCGCCTACTGGGCAGCCGCGCAGCAGTTCACCTACTACCTCATCGACGGCGGATACGTGCGCGCCTACGACACCGAAGGCGACGAACTCACCGCCCAGCGTGTGCTCACCGACCGCCCCGCTGCCCTGCAGCTGACCCCCAGCGAATACCAGCGCCGCAGCAACCGCGCCGCATAAAAAGCCGCCTCAACGTGACCGAATGGCGGCTGTAGCGTATAGTTAAACCCGTCTGTCTGCGCCCCGCAGCCCAGGCACCCCACCAGAAGACAACGAAGGAAGGTCCCCATGGACGTCATCATGAACGTACTCATGGTCATCATCGCCATCACCAGCGTGATCGCAGTGATGCTTGTGCTGCTCAACCGCGGTCAGGGCGGCGGCCTCTCCGACATGTTCGGCGGCGGTATGACCAACTCCCTGAACTCCTCCGGTATGGCGTCCAAGAACCTGATCCGCCTGACCGTCACCGTGATCGTCATCTGGGTTATCGCAGTGGTCCTGTACGGCCTGGCAATGCGCTTCAACGGCCAGATTGTCGTCTAGCCAGAGCCTTAGTTAGAGCCTCTAGACAGAGCCCACGCCACCCCTTCGCGGTGAGCCAACAGAGCTTCTCCCCCGGCACTTCTCAACCGAGAATGCCGGGGATTTTTTATGCACCAAACGGCAATGACGAAAGCGGTAGCGGGGCGCGAATCTTTACGGCATGATAGGACATATACACCACATACGAAAGGCAAAGAAGCCATGAGCGCCTACACCCTCGACTACACGTACACCGCCCCGTCAGCCCTCATCGACGGCGCCGACTCCCGCGCGCTCAGCCTCGCCACCAGCGGCGGCAGCACCCCCGAAGGTGCCGCCTCCCACCCGTACTTCTTCTCCGGGTTCCTCGAACGAGCAGACGTCTACGCCACCGCACTACTGGTCGTCGCCCGGGTCGCCCGCACCCGCTTCTACGTACCGCCCAGCTCCCTCGCCGGAGCCCTACGCGCCGCAGACCCCGTCGTCACCAGTACCGCCGAAGGCCTACGCTTCGAATCGTTCAGCGCCTGCTGCGGAGTGTACGCGCGCCTCGACGTTGACTCCAGCGCACTCGACGCAAGCCACAGCGCCGTAGGCGTCACCAATGTAGACGTCAACCAGCCCCTGCGTGCCGCGCTCGCATCCCTGCGGGCGGGGGAGCCCATTCACCTGAACGTCGGCGACGACGGGCTGCTCACCACCACCCTTGACGGCTCCGTCATGGAGGAGAAAGTGCCGCTGCCAATCCGCTGGCTCAAGGGCTTTGCAGAAACGCAGATGCTCTCATCCCGCATGAGCCCCGTGCACAGCCTGGACGCTGCCGCCGCCCGAACCTTCATCCACTCCCTGCCGCGCAACTCCAGCACCAAGGCGGTCCTGTGGGCAACCCGCGCCGTGCGCTCCCTGCGTCTTGCCACCCGCGCCACCGCCGGATCCGTATGCGTGGCGGGCCCCGAGCGCCTGCGCGTGCTCGAGCCGCTCATCCGCCACATTCAGCGCCTGGACGCGTACAGTGAGCCCGTGACCGCCGGTAACGCGCCCGTGCCCAGCGTGTGGGTCGCGCACCTGCCCGGCGCACGCCTGAGCATCGGTCTGAGCCCCGAAAAGTCACGCGGATTCTCCGGTGAAGGGTCCGTGCTGCAGGCGCTGTCTAACCCGAACACCGCACAGAACGCTGACATGCTCAGCGTGTTGCTTTCCTTCGAGCCGCGCATTGACGTGCCCGTCATGTCTGCCCGCGCAGGCCTGGACGAGGCGGCAACCCGCGACGCCCTCGCCCTGCTGGCTTCCTCCGGTCAGGTTGGTTTTGACGCGCATGCCGGCGAGTATTTCCACCGCCCGCTACCCGTGCATCCGGAGGCGCTGACCGCCATGCACCCGCGCCTGGTCGGTGCGAAAAAGCTTGCCGACTCCGGCGCTATTGAGCGGGTCGGTGCGGGGGAGCACGGCACCGGTGAGTACAGTGTGCGCAGCGGCGAGAACACGTACACCGTGGTGCTGCCCGCCGACCCGTACGCCGTGGAGGGGTACCTCTGCTCCTGTCCCTGGTGGTTGAAGTACCGCGGTACGCGCGGCCCCTGCAAGCACGCGCTGGCGGTCAGTATTCTCTACCGCGAACACGCCGCCGGCTAGACACACCACGCACCGCACTAAAAGACGACGCCCCAAAAGCTCGCCTCAGCTTCCACCCGAAAGACCACCATGAACGCACGACCCGAAACGCGCACCTTCCCCGAAGGCGTCATCACCGAGCCGCTTCCCGGTGAAGTCATCCACCCGCTCCTCAGGCAACAGAAAACCTGGAGCGACATCATGCACTTCAACCGCAACCTCGCCAACATTCTGGCGGTCGGCGGCACCCTCGAGCAGATTTACCGCCGCTGGCAGTACTTCGACATCATCAGCACCCCGTTTGGCTCCGAGGTCGGCAAAAATAAGCCCGGAACCGTCACGCAGGACCGCGTTAAAGCCTACGCAGAGTTCGGCTGGTTCACCGGAAGTGTTGCCATGCGCCTAGCTGAGCTCTACGGCGGGGCGCGCCTCGAACACAATGAGGAATACTACACCGCCCTCATCAACTGCGACCGCGAGCTGATCCTCCCGCTGCTGCGCGAGGACGAACAGCTCCGTGAAGAACTCATCTGGGGCATGCTCGCCGTCGAAGGCAACCGGGACGTATCCCTCACCCAGCGCGACTCCTACAAGCCCGGGCAGAAGGAGAACAACCCCGGCTGGTCGTGCGCCCTCATCGAAGCCTCCGAAACCGGGCTGATTAGCCGTGACCGCCTGATTGATGCGCTCCTGAGCTCCCTCATGAGCGACTTTCCGGCGTACCGGGTCGGCTGGTTCTCACGCCTGGTCACCGGGCTCAAACTCACCGCAGAAGAAATCGCGGCACGTCAGAGCGAATTTCTGACGCTTTTCTCCTCACCCATCGGCCCGAGCGTGACCCTCGGCGTGCAGCATATTCACCGTCTCTGGAGCAAAAACCCGCAGGCGCTGGATGCTACCGCTTTCGCCTACGCGGCACCCGCCGTGTGCGCCGGAACCAAAGCGAACGCACTCAAAATCCTGACCATGCTCCAGACGCTGTACCGTGCGGGCACCCTCGACGCTGCCGCCTGCGAAGATGCGGTGGTTATGGCGCTCAGCCACGCCCACGCCCAGGTGCAGGCCGCCGCCCTCAAGCACCTCGAAGAATGGGTGCAGGCGGGCGCTGCAGACAATGCGAGCGTCGACGCTATCGTGTTCGCCGAACGTGCCCGCGAACTCTACCGCGACTACCGATCCCAGCTGGATCCGCTCGTTGTGGCGCAGAGTCAGGAAGATGGCTCGCCGCTCCTCGAAGATGGGTACAGCCCGGAGAATAGCCAGGGGAGTGGGGATGAAAGCACCGCCCTCACTGATGCCGCAGAAATTCAAGCCGCCGCCGCGGAGGCGCTCGCCGCCTCCCGCGCCGTAATCCACCGGTACTGGGACACTCCCGTGCGCCCCGTGACCGCATCCGACGTGCAAGAACGCGCCCGTGCGCTCCTGCACCATCAGGTTGCGCCCTGCGCCACCCCCGATACGCTCAATGAAGCGGACCAGCCCGAAACGCACGCCGGATGCGAGCTGGAGCTGGAACTGCTCACCGCCTACCTGCTCAGCGCCGACGGCACCGCGCAGAGCCCGAACCTGCTCGAACAGCTTGTTCCCCTCTGCCTGAAAAAGCTGAACCACTGGGGTCTGGAATGGTTCGATATGCGCGCGCATTTGACGGTTCTTACCGCCGCCGGGAAGCTGCGCGAGCGCCCGAAGGCATCGGAGATGACCCCGAAAGAAGACCCCGGTACGGTGCCGAACCTGCACACCATGTACTCCCGCCACGCCGCGTTCTTCAGCACCGGATTCAAGGATGCCCTCGGCGTGCTACAGAGCAGGCAGAGCTACACGCCGCTCGCCACCCCTGAACTGCTCGGCGGGTGGGCGCATCCGGATACCCTGGTGCGCCGGTACGCCAAGAACCTGGCTGATGGAGCCACCATCCTGCGCCATGATTTCACGGCGGCGCTACTGCGTGTGCGCGTGCCGGAAGTGTTGCCTCCGTACGCTACCGACGAGCAGCGACAGGACGCACAGAGCCGCCGCGCTGAGGCGCTGACCCTGCTTAAAAGCCTCGAAGAGCAATACGTGAAGAACGCTCAGGAGGACGCTCCGCGCTCTGCGCCTACACAGATTCGCGTGCTCCGCTCCGCCCTCGACGGCACCCTCGCCACCGGGCGCGTCAACCCCTACCTGGAATCCATCACGGTATCCCAGAGGGAGAAAAGCTGGGGTCTTCAGCTGAACGGGGTGCAGGACGGCGCCTCCACCCCCGAGCTGAACGCTTTCCGAGGCCTCGCCGCCGTCCACCGTGACGAAGAAGGACAGTACACCCTGCTTTACCCCTCGTGGGCAGAACCGCTGGCGTACTACTGCGCTAGCAGCAACTGGTACACCTTGGACCACTCCGCCTTCGACCGCGAACTCTACCTGGCTTTGGCGGCGCACCCCGGGGTGTGGGGTCCTGCATGCGCCTTCGTGTTTGCCGCGGGTTTCTCGGAGCAACGCGTCGAGATTCGGTCCCTCGCCGTGGAAATCATGCACCGCGTGCTGGATGACCAGCTCAGCCTTGAGGATGCCACCGCAGGGTTCGTGAATTTTGTGCCGCTGGCGATGCTGAACCGTTGGGCGCTTGCCCTGACCGACTTCGCTCAGCTGGATGCACGCCGGGTGGTGCGCTTCTTCGCGCGCCTCATACCGCACCTGGATACCGGGGCGAACTCGCTCGGTAAGCTGCTGGGCGCTTTCAGCCAGGCGTTGGCGACTCTCGACCCCGCCACCCGTGCGGAGCTCGTGGACGAGCCGCTGCGTACCTGGTTGGGTTCGCTGACCGGTTCTTCGCAGAAGGCGCGGTACGCCCGGAATATCCTCAAGCAGGTGCAAGGCTAAGCGCCCCGCCCGTTCAGTCCCTCCGCTCAACTCGTCACAACCATTCACCATCAACTCCGAAAGCAGGTACCAATGACTGATACCGCCCAGCCGCACAACGCCAGCGAACACGGCGCCAGTGAGCGTAACGCAGGGGAGCGCCCCCTCGAAGAGCGCCGTGCCGCCCTCAAGGCCCTCATCGCGGCAGAATCAACTGATGTGCAGGAATACCACGCCGTCATCACCGGCGCCACCGAGGAGGAACGCGCCTCCCTTGCCCGAACCCTCACCCCCAGGAGTGTTATCGGTAGCGACCACATTAACCGCACCCCGCTCGCCGCCTACGTTGCCGGGGCGCTCGTGCGCACCCCCGATGGCGACCCGTGGGAATACCACCGCTCCGCCGGCCGCGCCATGCGCACCCTGCTCTGGGAAGGACGCCCCGACCAGCAGCTGATTGACGCGTTCCTGCTCGGCGCCACCGAACGCCCCGACGAGTGGATTCTGCGTTTTATTGAGGGCCTGTCGAACTCTTGGGCGCGCTCGAAGAAAATTTGGGAAACCTGCTACACGCTGCTTCGCGCCCGCAACCTGAGCTGCGATGCCCCCGAATACCTGGTCCTTTTCCTGCACGAAGCCCTGCCCTGCGTGAAGAAGGACAGCGCCAGCAACCACGCCCAGCTCAAAACCTTCTTCACCCGTGACATGACCCTGCTCGACCAGGAGTTCTGGGCGGTCTTCCGCACCGAGGGGGTGCTCTTCAAGGGCTACGGCAACTACATGGGTGAAAGCGCGGAACTGTGCCGCCTCATGGGCGAATACTTCGACATTCGCGACGAGATTCTGGACGCCCTGCTACGTGGCCTGACCAGCGATTTCAGCGCATTCAACTCGGCTGCGTTCCACTCCGTCTACACCGATCTGCAGCCCACCGACGCAGAAAACCGGGCACGCTTCGGGCAGCTCATGGCTGTCCTCACCGCAGAGCCCAGCGCCTCCGTCGGATTCGCCCAGACCATGCTGCAGAACGTGCTCAAAGCCTGCGCACCCGCCGCACTGCAGAAAACCCCCGACCTGCAGCCCCTCGAACAGGTTGAGCTGGAACAGCTCATCGACGCACTCGGCGCGAACCTCTACCGCACCGAAAAGAAGATTCAGCGCGGCGCCCTGCGCCTGCTCAAGCTCATTGCCACCCAATACGCCGGTGTGAGCAAAGCCAAGCGCAAGAAGGCGCAAACCGCCGAGCAGGTGGCGCTCGCCAACTATGTTGCTGACCGTGTTCTTGAAGCCTACGAGGTGCTACCCCTGGAGTTGCGCGGCGCTGCGGAAGCCTGCCTGCCCGAAGACCGCCTACCCCAGCCGGAAGAGGCGGAGGCGGCGGGCGCCTCCGTAGAGGTGCCGCCGGTGCTGTTGCCCGGCACCCCGCACCATGAGCCGTTCACCCCCATCGCGGACGTGAACGAGTTCTGCGCCCTGCTGATCGAGGAATCGAACGCCCATCTCGGTCAAATCGTGGGGGCCGAACTCCCCGTTGCGAGGGGAGAGAACCTGGCTCGTCTTTACCACTTTGCGGCGACCGACAAGCTGGCACCGGCGGATCAGCAGCAGCTTCGTACCCTGCGCAAGATTTCCAGCGAATATTACTACAACAACGTCGCGTGTATGCCTGCGCTGTGCGCCGTGTTGGATACTAACGCCGAGGCCATGGGATGCAATTCCTGGGAGCTATCCGAGCTGACGCCGCTCCTGCAGTATTCCGACCGTAGTGAGATGGTTGCACGAGCTCGCCCGAGTAACGCGCTCCTGAGCAAGGAAGAGATGATACGTCTGACTATTCAGAATAAACACCATCTTTGGAATGCTGACTACAAGCCGTTGAAGGGTTACCGTGACCTCTACGAGATTTTCCGCGAGCAGATGCGTGCCGTCGCCGCCGGGGGAGAATACCGCACGGAAGGACGCACGGTGCGTCTGCTGAGCGCACCACTACCCGCCCGTCAGCTTACCTACAGTGACTGGACTTATCGCACTGTTTCTGGCCTGGATATGCCCTGGAGTGGCTACAACCGCGGTCTCGATTTTGATCGAATTGAGGAATACCGGCAGGCCAGCCAGAAAGGTCGTCTCCGCGAGGCAGGTTTCAAAAAGTTTAACGTTGAGGAATTTGTGGAGTACCAGCCCATGTGGCAGGTCAAGGGCGACATTGCGGATACCGCGGATAAGGCGCGCGAGGTGCTGAGCCACGCAACCGCTGGCATGAGCCCCGAGGAGGCTACCGCCTACGAAGCTCTTAACACCGCCTTCATTCCCTTCGTATATTTGCTGAATCTCGACAGAGTTGACAGCTGGCTGGGTGACTTCCTCCCGGCGCTCACCGAGTGGGCGTCCTGGCTGCTTCAGAACAACCCGGACCTGCTCTCGGCATACTTCATGTTCGCTGGGAGGGCCACACTCGACTATAAAAATGCGACTCCCGTATTGCCGATTCTGCGCGCGCTGAGGGAGTCCACCGTGCAGGTGGGCGCCCCGACCTGCACTCTGCTCGGTTACGTGGCGAGCGCGAAGAACCCCGAGTACCGTCTGGCGGCGGCAGAAGCTATCGCGGCGCTCTTTGAGGCGGGCCTGCTGGATGCATCCACCTTCGCTGAGACCCTGAAATGGGCCCTGGAGGACGGGATGGTCCTTCCGAACCGCCTGGTGGCGACCCTGCGTGAGGTGTCGGCTATTAGTCCGCTGGCGGGTTGGCGTGTGTTGCAGGTTCTGCGCCTACTGTTGCCGATGGTTGGTGGGCTGACGAAGGGCGGCGATTATGTGCGCCTGGCGGTGGAGCTTGCCGAACTGTACGGTACGCCGGTTGAGATTCCCGCCGAACTGGAGCCGAAGATGAAGGGCTCCACGGTGCTGGCGAAGAGCCTGCGCGCCCTGGCCGCGGTGACCCCGCGCGTGACTGAGGAGGCGCTTGCCGCCCGCGAAGCCGCGCTCGCCCTGCTCGAGTCAGGCTCTGAGGAAGCCCAACGTGGCTGAGAAGACGTGGAGTGCCGAATACCTGCAGGAGTTTCTGTGGCGTATTGTGCCGGGCCGTTCCATGCGTTCTATGGATGATGAGGCGATTGCTGAATTCTTGAGGGAGCATCCGGAACACTGGGAAAAAATCTGGGCGCTGTTTACCGTGGAGGGCGCCATGCCCTCGAATGGTCTAGCACTCTGGTTTATTTATGATGCGCAGCTGACTATTTGCGGTCATGATTTGCTGGTGTATTTGGCGGAGCATTTTCCGCAGTATCGAGCCTGGATTGAGGAGGAGTGCGTTCAGGCGTTGCTGTGTGATTATGCGCCGCAGAACGCCCGCGTTTTCTCGCGTGCCTTTGAGGCGCTGACGGCGGTTCCGAAGGGTCTGCGGGGTGCTGAACGTAAGCAGGCTTTGGCGAAGCAGGCGCAATCCTATGCTCGGCACGGTGCGCTGATTCCGGCGTTGTTGGCTTCGCCGGTGGCGACCACGGCTGCTTTGGGTGCGCAGATGCTGCAGAGTGTTCTGCAGGTCTGCGCGCCGTCTGGCGGTGCTACCTCTGCCGGTCAGGCGCCGCTGACTGCTGATGAGCTTCAAACCCTCGTAGCGGAGGCATTACCTGCCGCCGCGCAGTTGCTGTTCCGGCGTGAGAAGAAGCTGATGACTGCCGGTTTGAATGTGCTTGAGTTGAGTGTTCGGGCGGTGCCGGAACGTGCCGGTGAGGTGTCTGCATATGTGCAGGATGCTGTGGAGGTTCTTCCTCTGGAGCTCAAGGACCGCGCACAGAAGCTGTGCCCTGGCACTGTGTCCAGCCAACCCGGCTCGATTCAGCCTAGTTTGATTCAACTCAGTTCGATTCAACTCAGTTCGATTCAGCCCGCCTCAGATCAGCCGCCCCATAGCGTGCAGATCCCGGATGTCCCTGCCCTTGGGTTCTCAGCCTCTGAGCTGAACGCCGCCCTCAAAGCAACGCCGCAGGCTGGGCGCGCCTCCGAAGCCACCCGTGATGCTATTCGCGACGACCGGGACTGCGAGGAGCTACTGTTCGCCCTCTACCACCTCAACGAGAGGGAGCAGTCTGTCCGCCGCATCCCGGCGCTGCTGGCCTACCTGCACCGGGCGCATCAGGAGGGGCGGGTCATTGAGTTCAGTCCTGCTTTTCAGAAGCATCTGCGCCGCTACCTGAGTCGTGCCTGGCATGATGGTCGCGACCAGTTGCGGTATCTGGCGTACCGTCTGCTGGTCCAGCATGTGCACGCCTCAGACCCCGCGGCGGTAGCGGAGCATGTGGGGCGTTTTCAGCCTTCTGATTTTTACTTTAGGGGGTACCCGCGGAAGGGTAGCGAATATTGGGCGTACCGGTCGCCGACGGCACTATTCCACGAGCAGCTTCGCGTTGCGTTCGGGGATCAACCCTATAGCAGTGAGGGCGCGGCGGGGCAGGGCTTTGCGCTTCTGCCGGCTGAGCCGCTACCTGCGGTGGAGCGTTCTTTTGAGCGTACGGTGATTCGTTTCAAGTCGTACCGTGAGGCGTTTCCGAAGGTTCTGCACGGCGAGTATGAGGTGAATGATTCCACCTATGAGCTGTGGCAGGTGCCGGGGGAGGAACCAGCCACGGAACGGAGCACGTTCACGGCGGCGGCGTACACGGTGGCTGGTGCTTGCGCGGAGTATCCGGGGCGTTCCCTGGAACATACTGAGGTACCGTCTGTTGCTCTAGTGTGCGGTTGGTATGCCTGGGCGATGCGCCACAACCCGGACCTTCTGGCGGCGCAGTATAAGCCGTTGCTGAGTGTGTATCAGTTCTCTCGCCTTCACGGTTTTGAGGAGGTTCTGCAGACGCTCGGTGTGGCTGAGCGTGCCCTGGGTGTGCCGTCGTATAACTTCCTGGCGTGGGCTTCTGTAGTGCACGCCGCGGAGCGTCGCGCGTTGACGGCGGAGACGATTGCATCCCTCATAGACCGCGGCAACTGGGATGCGCACCTTTTTGCCAGCGAGCTTGGGCACCTTCTGGAGCGCGGCTGGTTTGGGGTGAATCGTCTGGTGCAGACGTTGAACGATGCCGCTTCGCTGAGCCCTTTGGCGGGGTGGTCTGTCTTCCAGACGGTGCGCCAAATCCTTCCGTTAGTTCCGCAGGTGAGGCAGGGTGTTCCCATCGTGAAGCTGGCGGTGGAGCTTGCCGAACTGTATGGTACGCCGGTTGAGATTCCCGCCGAGCTGGAGCCGAAAATGAAGGGCTCCACGGTGTTGGCGAAGAGCCTGCGCGCCCTGGCGGCGGTGACCCCGCGCGTGACCGAGGAGGCGCTTGCCGCCCGCGAAGCTGCGCTCGCACTATTGGGCGAGTCCTAGCCCGAAAAACCTACCTGCCGGTGAGGATACTTGCCCCTTAGCTAGAGCCTCACCGGCGGGTGGAAAACCCCAAGCATGCTTCGGTGACGAAACGGTTTGACCACCGTCGCGGGGCGGGAGTACTCTATAGGTAATGGCGGATCATGAAGAGTCCTACTTTCTGAAATATCTTTTTCTTATATTTGTCGGATTCTTCGCTTCCCGCCATTTTTCTTTTAACCGCCGTTCCCACCGCGATGACGGGATGCAGATGACTGGCGAGCCCCGCACGGAATGACGTAACCGCCTGTTGCCTCGCGAATACGCACCCCCGCAGGTCACCGATGACCAAACGCAACGACAGCCCGCGCCCACGACGCTACGATAAGAACATAAACACACCACCGACGGTGACAGTCGGGTGAGACCAACGGAAAGGACGACCCGTGACCACTCCCTACGACGCATCCCCCTACCTGCAGGAATCACCCTACCTCAACGAATCCGCCTACCTTCACGGCGAAGCACCCGAAGGCCTCAGCCCCCTCGTGCGCCTCATCCTGATGCGCCGCTACGGCGTGTACGTCTTCACCGACCTGTACGGCCCCGCCTACCGCTCGAACTACTCGAGCATTAATGAGCGGCACCAGGCTGGTGTATTCGACACCGACCTGGGGCGAGTATCCGCCCTGAGCAATTGCGGCCTGACCCTCAGCGAGGAATCTCTCGCCCAGGCGCTGAAGGTCAGCACCAACGAATTTGCCCTGTTCTTGACCATCTGGTCCTACGAGTACGGGTACCGCCCCGGCCGCGTGTTCCGCCGCGACTTTGATCTGCGCGCCCTGACGCTCACCGAGGAGCAGCGCTACACCGAGCAGATCATGCACTACCTCTCCAACCCGTACTACAACCCGGACGGCACGGAGCGCATCGTTGGTGGCCTGCCCGAGAACTACGTGCCCTACGAGTGGCAGCAGCCGCTGAGCCGCACCAACCTCATCGGTATGGAACGCAATCGCCGCCACCTGCAGATGGTCAGCGGTGTGCAGAACGCCCTGATTATGGCGGGTGCCCTCTACCAGCAGCTGCTCGGTCAGCAGCAGGCGTACAACCAGACCGACCAGCGCGACCTCGTGGCGCTGCGCCGTTTCCTCGCCCAGCATGATGCGCTGCCGGCTGCCCGACCGGAGAACTCCAGCCGCGAGAACCGTGTGTTCATTGCCGCATGCCTGCACCCCGAAGACGCTGAGCGCCTGCGCACCATGAAGGAGGCGCTCGCCCTCGCCGCCGCCTACTCGCGTCTGCGTTTCAACGGCACGGTGGGCGACCTGAGCCTGAGCACCGCGCCGCGCCTGAAGCTGCGTCGCAACGAACGCACCCGCATCGCGCACCTGCTCAACCGCATCATTGAGGCTGACCCGGTCGGTGCCCGCTACGACAGCGCGCCCGCCGCTGAAATGTATAAGCGCCTCGTCAAGGCGATTCACCCCGGCGACTACCCGTCGCTGACCGCGCTGAGCCGCTGGGCTGACGACCTGTACCGCGGTGAGGTGTACAGCTTCGAGTCGCTGGTGGACCGCGCTTACGCCACCCGGGATGCGCAGAACGTGGCACGTCTGCTCTCCACCCGCCCCGGCGTGTTTGCGCGCCAGCTGGTGCGCGCCCTGACCGCTTTTGAGGCGCCGCGCTACGGCATCGACACCGCACCGAGCCCCGGCCAGCAGGTCATCTTTGACGCGTTCGCCGCCGTGGCGCCGCGCGTGTCCGCACCCATCCTGGTGCAGATCCGCAACCTGGTGACCCTGCAGCGCAACGCGCTCGCGAACCCTCCGAAGGAACGCCCCGCCAACCCGGTGGCGGTGCAGGAGGAGCAGGAGCTCGCTGACTACGCGCGCCGCAACCCGGAGGGTGTCGCGAGAGTTCAGAACCTCATGCAGAACGCGGGTATCCCGAACCCGCTGGGCTCGTTCTTTGACCGTAACGCCGGCCTGTCTAACCCGCACACCTCTGTCCCCGAGAGCCCGCGAAACACTCAGCGTACCGCGGCCTCCACTCAGAAGGCTCAGCCTGCCGCCCCGCAGCGCATGAACCTGTCCAAGACCGGTATCGCCACCATGATTCCGGCGCGCGAGTACAGCCCGGCGGTGCTGGACCTGCTGGAGCGCCTGGTCGAGATTGGCCTGTCCGGCCGTCTTGCCGAGACCTCCATCTACCTGCCCGAGCAGGTGGGCGATACAATCATGCCGCTGAACACACGCAGTGCCCGCCCCTCCCTGGACGGTATGGGCCGCTACAACACCTCGACGGTGCACCTGCCGCCCACCGGCGTGATTCGCCTCTTCTGCTTCTGGGATGAGGGCGTGGACATTGACCTGTCGCTGATGATGTTCGATGCCGAAGGCAACTACATGGACAAGATCAGCTACTGGTCGCAGACCGTGAAAAACAGCCAGGGCGCCATTTACGCGCACCACTCCGGCGACATTACGGACGGTACCGGCGGCGCCTGGGAGTACATCGACATTGAGGCTCGCAAGGCGCTCAAGGCGGAGGTGTGCTACCTCGTGCCGGTGGTGCAGCTGTACTCCGGCTTCGGGGAGGCACACACCCTGGCCGCGGTGAACGACCTGCAGGCGGGCTTCATGGTGGTGCCCGCCGTGGGTGTGGGCGAGGTGCACGAGGTGAGCCAGGTGCACACCAAGTTCACCTTGCGCGCTGAGAGCCGCGGCGTGCTTCCGTTCATCGTGGACCTGCAGAACCGCGACCCGTACGACATCCCGGAGGAGACCGACGCCATCGTGAAGGTGACGGATATTGGTCTTGCCCACGGCATTAACGTGTTGCAGTCTGGCGCGAACATCACCGCCGTGCGTGAGCACTTTGACTGGGCGCAGCCCATGACGGTGCGCGAGTACCTGCAGCTGACCGGCGCGAAGCTTGCGGCGAGCCCCGAGGAGGCGCAGGAGGTGCTGGAGGCGACGGTTCCGTCGCTGGCGGCACTGTACGTGGGCTTCGAGGCGGACGAATCTTCGTAAGGAGCAAGAGCCGCAGAGTCCTGCCGCCCCTGAGCGGTAGCGCTGCATAGCAAAAGGGTGGAGCCCCGGATAGTCACCTATCCGGGGCTCCACTCTTTTGATGATGCAGTTCAGAACCGAACCTTACGGACGGTTCTCAGGAGCCAGCGACTCCTCGGTTGCAAAAATCAAGGTCTGCTTCTTACCGCGCGCACCCACCGCCGGAGTCTCCAGCAGAAGCTCCGCGTTCAGATCCTCAGCGTCCAGCTTCGCGCCAGCCAGCAGGCGGCTGGTCGCATCCTGCTTATCCTCACCGGTAATGAGGAAGAAGACGTTGCGGGAGTTGTTGATAATCGGCAGGGTCACCGACACGCGCTCAGCCGGAGGCTTCGGCGAATCAGAAACCATCACGGTCACAGCCTTACCGCCCTCAACCGGGTCCTCCGGCAGGCCGGTACCCAGCAGAACCTGCTTACGGCCCGGGAACAGGGACGCAATGTGGCCGTCCGGGCCCATGCCCAGCAGGGTGATGTCAAAGACCGGTGCGGGCCACTGGCCACCGCCACCACCGCAACCTCCGCCGCCGCATCCGCAACCACCTGCGGGCTCAGCAGCCTCAGCGTCAAATTCGTCCAGGGTAGTCTCTTCGAGGGACTGCTCGGGAGCGGACGAACCGCAACCGCAGCCACCGCAACCGCAGCCACCGGAGCCGCCGTGTTCGTGACCTGCGCCGCCACCGTGACCACCAGCCAGCGGCAGTTCGGTCGCGCCCTCGGGCATCTGCACGCTCACAGCCGGTGCGGAACCGGCGTAGTCGCGCATCTCAAAAGCGTAGTGCTCGGCGGCAGCCTCAAGGCCGGTGAAAATATCGGACGGACCCATGCGGTGCACGTTACCCACAACCAGGCCGTGCGACAGCAGGGGAGCGAGCAACGCCTCAATAGCCTGACCGTCATTACGTTCGGGGCTACGCTCGGGCACGTAACGCTCATCGGAGAACCAGAAGTGCACGCGGGACCAGTCGATATCCTTCACGCGCTCGTTCTCAGCCCACGCCTTCAAAGTGGCGATACCCATGGTGCCGCCGGTCAGCGAAATGTGGGCAATCGTGCGCTCAGAGAGCACGTGCTCAATGATGTCGAGGATGCGGGTCACCGCGTCCGCTGCGAGAGAGTCGCGGGTCGGGTGCGCCACCAGGACGGGGGTGGATGCGCCCATGTTCTGAATCTTAGGCATCGAAAACCTCCGGGTATTCTTCGAGGTCCAGCATGTCTTCAGGCTGGCAGGTATCGTCCACGAGGGTTACGGTGCGCAGCGCCTGCTTCAGCACGTCACCGTAGGTGTCGTCCGGGTCGAGGCGGCGCAGCTCCTCAGAGATGCACTCGGCGAGGGTACGCACCGGCAGCGCAATCTGCTGATCGGGTGCGTACGGGGTGGAGATGGTCGCCACGGAAATACCGGGGCGGAACATCGTCACAGAACCGTCTTCACGCTCAATGCTGACGCGGTACAGGCCGCGGTTTGCCGCGCCAATGGTGGCGAGGTGCACGGGCGCTTCAAGCTTCCAGCCGAGCCAGGTACCGAGCAGCACCACGGACGGGGACTTGCCCGAACCCCACACAACCACGCGGCGCACGGGGGAGGAAGGCATCTGTTCCATGAGCGCAGCCAGCTGGGTGCGCCACAGGGTGAGGCGGGTCCACGCCAGGTCGGTGTCGCCGGCACGGAACACCTCGGCGAGGTGCTTGAGGGCTTCCTTCGGGTCTGCTGCACGTGCCGAATCGGTGATGCGGCGCTGCGCGATACGACCGATGGAGTGCTGTGCCGGGTTCTCGGGTACCGAGTGCGGCCACCAGACCACGATGGGGGAGTCCGGCAGCAGCAGACCGGAAATCAGCGCCTCGGTCGGGCGGGATGCGCTACCCCAGCCGCGCAGAACAATCATCTCGGATGCGCCGGTGTCGCCGCCGAGGTGGATTTCTGCATCCAGCTGGTCGGGGTCGAGCGGGTCGTGGGAGATGTGCACAATAATGCGGCTCGGGTGTTCGTGGGAGGCACGAATCGCGGCGCGCATTGCTTCCCGGGAGTGGCCCTTTTCCGCGAGAACAACGAGGGTGAGAACTCGTCCACTGCTGAGGCTACCGTTGGCGGCAGTCAGGTGGCTCAGTTCCTTGTTGATGGCGGAAACGGTGGTGTTATGCAGGTGCGAGATCACGGGCGCCTCCAAGCGCGGTTGTCACGCTCAAGCATCTCGTGTGCTGAACGCGGACCCCACGAACCGGACTCGTAGGGTTCAGGCTTAATGCGGTTTTCTTCCCAGTACTCTTCGAAGGGGTCGAGGATCTTCCAGGAGAGCTCAACTTCTTCATGGCGGGGGAACAGCGGCGGCTCGCCGAGCAGAACGTCCAGGATGAGACGCTCGTAGGCTTCGGGGGACTCTTCGGTGAAGGAGTGGCCGTAGCCGAAGTCCATGTTGACGTCGCGGATTTCCATCTGGGTGCCGGGCACCTTCGCGGAGAATCGGATGGTCATGCCTTCGTCGGGCTGCACGCGGATGACGATGGCGTTCTGGCCGACCTGCGGGTTTTCGCGTTCGCCGAAGAGACGGTCGGAGGACTTCTTGAAGACCACGGCAATTTCGGTGACTCGGCGGCCCAGGCGCTTGCCGGCGCGCAGGTAGAAGGGGGTGCCTTCCCAGCGGCGGTTTGCGATGGACACCTTCAGCGCTGCGAAGGTTTCGGTGCGGGAGTCGGCGGGGATGTCGTTCTCGTCGAAGAAGCCGTTGACGTGCTCGCCGCCCTGGTAGCCTGCAGCGTACTGGCCGAGCGCGAAGGAGTTCGGCAGGTCGTCGATGCGCACAGCTTCGAGGACCTTAGCCTTCTCGGCGCGCAGGTGCTTCGCGTCGAGGCTGAGGGGCTCTTCCATGGCGGTGAGGGCGAGCAGCTGCAGCAGATGGTTCTGGATGACGTCGCGGGCCGCACCCACGCCGTCGTAGTAGCCTGCGCGGGAGCCGATGCCGATGTCTTCAGCCATGGTGATCTGGACGTGGTCCACGTAGTGGGAGTTCCAGAGGGGCTCGAACATCTGGTTGGAGAAACGCATCGCCAGGATGTTCTGAACGGTTTCCTTGCCCAGGTAGTGGTCGATGCGGAACACGGCGTCGGGCGGGAAGACTGCCTCCACGATGGAGTTCAGTTCGCGTGCGCTCTCAAGGTTGTGGCCGAAGGGCTTCTCAATGACCACGCGGCGCCAACCGTCAACGGGGTTAACGGTGTCGTTATCGCGCGATGCGAGGTCGTGTTCGGCAAGCTTAGTGAGGACCTGCTCGAATGCCTTCGGGGGGATGGAGAGGTAGAAGGCGTGGTTGCCGTGAGCGCCACGCTCGTCGAGCTCTGCAAGGGTGCTCTTGAGCTTTTCGAAGGCTGCGTCGTCGTTGAAGGCACCTTCAACGAATCGCATGCCCTGCTGGAACTGGTTCCACACGTCCTCGCGGAAGGGGGTGCGGGCGTTTGCCTCAACAGATTCACGCACGTAGGCGCGGAAGTCGTCATCGCTCCAGGGGCGGCGGCCGAAGCCGACGAGGCCGAAGCTCGGCGGGAGCAAACCGCGGTTCATGAGGTCATACACTGCCGGAAGCAGCTTCTTGCGGGCCAGGTCACCGGTTACGCCAAAGAAGACGAGCGCGGACGGCCCCGCAATGCGGGTAATGCGGCGGTCGCGAGTGTCCCTGAGGGGGTTCGCTTCATGACCGTTAGTCACAATATATTCCTTTGATTGCCTTGGTTGGTTCGTGCGGCGCGCGGTTCGTACCTTATTCGCGCGGAGGCGATGCCGCATTCTGGAAGGTGTGTCCCTGTATTGTACCGGTTTTTGACGGAATGATATGAGGGGCACCTAACCCGCCGAGATTCCCCGGGGTGGCCTGAGTGGTGAAGCTCGGGCGGGAACCCTGGCGAAAATCCCGGCGGATTAGGGTGCGGTGCCGCGGTGCGCATCGGGCGGTGCACACCGACAGCGGTTAGTGCCGCGCTATAGTTCGGCGGCTACTAGCGGCTACTTGGCCTGTTCGAGTGCCTCGCGGACGGTCTGCAGCAGCTCTTCCCAGGAGACGTCGAACTTGGACAGGCCCTCAACCTCGAGCTTCTCCACGACCTCCGGGTAGGAGACGTGAGCGGAGATAGCGTCCAGAACCTCGTTGGACTCGGAGTAGTTCGGAACGATGGTGTTGCCGGTGACCTCGCCGTGGTCGGCAACAGCGTTCAGGGTTGCCTCGGGCATGGTGTTCACGGTGTTCGGTGCAACCAGGCCGGTCACGTAGAGGGTGTCGGGCAGCGCGGGGTCCTTCACGCCGGTGGATGCCCACAGCGGGCGCTGTACGTTCGCGCCGTGTGCCTGCAGGCGTGCCCAACGCTCGGAGGAGAACATCTCCTCGAAGACCTCGTAGGCGAGGCGTGCGTTTGCCAGGCCTGCCTTGCCCTTCAGCTGCACAGCGTCGCCGCCGGCAGCTTCGAGGCGTGCATCGATTTCGGTGTCTACGCGGGAGACGAAGAAGGATGCGACGGAGTGGATGGTGGACAGGTCCTTGCCGTTCTCCAGTGCCTGCTCCAGGCCGAGCATGTAGGCGTTGATGACCTCGCGGTAGCGGGTCAGGGAGAAGATCAGGGTCACGTTCACGCTGATGCCTGCCGCCAGGGTCTCTGCGATGGGGCGCAGGCCTTCCTGGGTTGCGGGGATCTTAATCATGACGTTTTCGCGGCCCACGCGCTCGTAGAGTTCACGTGCCATCTTGGCGGTGCCCTCAGCGTCGCGTGCCAGGCGGGGGTCAACCTCGATGGAGACGCGGCCGTCAAAACCGTTGGATGCCTTGTAGACGGGTGCGAACACGTCGCAGGCGTTGCGTACGTC
Organism: Rothia sp. (in: high G+C Gram-positive bacteria); assembly: GCF_015265375.1. Classification (GTDB taxonomy): domain Bacteria; phylum Actinomycetota; class Actinomycetes; order Actinomycetales; family Micrococcaceae; genus Rothia. The sequence continues at coordinate 17,007 of NZ_JABZXW010000015.1, read as the reverse complement.
GTCGCAGGTTGCGGCGAAGACTGCTTCTTCAACGCTTGCACCGGCGACAGCAAGCTCACGCATCTGCTCAGCGTATGCGGCGCCCTTGGAGAGCGCACCAGCGAAGATGGTGGGGTTGGTGGTCACGCCGACAACGTTGTGGGTCTTGATGAGTTCGGCGAGGTTGCCGCTGGTCAGACGCTCGCGGGAGAGGTCGTCAAGCCAGATGGAGACGCCGGCGTCGGAAAGCTTCTGAGTGGACTCAGACATGTGAAAACCTTCGATTCTTTGTCAAATGAAAATTGAGATATCAGTGAAATCTTCTGGGCGGCGGGAGGCTCCGGCTGAGTGGTCAGCCGGAGCCTACCCGTTGCGTCTGCACCCCACCCGTACAGAGGCGCCCGTACAGGAGGTGCGGTGTGCGCGGCAGTTACCGCGGCGTTGTTATTGCCTACTTAGCGGCGTCGATGGATTCCTTAGCGGAAGCCACGACAGCCTCCGCGGTGATACCGAATTCGCGGTACAGGGTCTTCGCGTCGGCGGATGCACCGAAATGCTCGATGGACACGGCGCGGCCGGCGGTGCCGAGCAGGTCGTACCAGCTCATTGCCAGGCCAGCCTCGACGGAGACGCGTGCCGCAACCGAGGAGGGCAGAACCGACTCGCGGTATTCTGCGTCCTGCTCAGCGAACCACTCACGCGAAGGCATGGAGACCACGCGTGCCGCGATGCCCTGCTCAGCCAGGGTTGCGCGAGCCTGGATAGCCAGCTCAACCTCGGAACCGGTAGCGATCAGGATGACGTCCGGGGTGCCTTCGGTGTCAGCCATGATGTAGCCGCCGCGTGCGGTGCCCTCAGCGGAAGCGAACTTCTCACCTTCAGCGTCTGCGTGCACGTCTTCACGAGCCCAGACGGGCAGGTTCTGGCGGGAGAGCACGAGGCCTGCGGGGCGGTCGGACTTCTCCAGGATGGTGCGCCATGCGACGGCGGTTTCGTTAGCGTCCGCGGGGCGAACCACGTCGAAGCCGGGGATAGCGCGCAGGGAGGAGAGGTGCTCAATCGGCTGGTGGGTGGGGCCGTCCTCACCCACGCCGATGGAGTCGTGGGTCCACACGTACAGTGCGGGAACGCCCATCAGTGCGGAAAGGCGAACAGCCGGGCGCTGGTAGTCGGAGAACACGAAGAAGGTGCCCGAGAACGCGCGGGTCGGGGAGGAGAGCACAATACCGTTGACGATAGCTGCGGCAGCCTGCTCGCGAATACCGAAGTGCAGAACGCGACCGTAGGGGTTCGCAGTCCAGTCTTCGGTGCTACGCGATGCCGGGTTGAAGGACTCTGCACCCTTGATGGTGGTCAGGTTCGAACCGGCGAGGTCAGCGGAGCCGCCCCACAGTTCGGGGAAGGTGTCAGCAATGGCGTTGATGACGGTGCCGGATGCCGCGCGGGTTGCCACGGAGGTGCCAGCCTCGAACACGGGGAAGGCAGCCTTGTAGTCTGCGGGCAGTTCGCCTGCGACGAGGCGCTTGTACAGTTCGGCGCGCTCGGGGTTTGCCTTTGCCCACGCCTCGAACTTCTCGTCCCATGCCTTGTGTGCCGCAGCACCGCGCTCAACGAGCTGGCGGGTGTGTGCCAGCACGTTCTCTTCAATAGCGAAGCTCTTGGCGGGGTCGAAGCCGAGCAGTTCCTTGGTTGCGGCAACCTCTTCAGCACCGAGCTTGGAGCCGTGCACTGCGCCGGTGTTCTGCTTGGTGGGGGCGGGGTAGCCGATGATGGTGCGCAGCTCAATGAAGGAGGGCTTGTCGGTGACAGCCTTCGCACGCTCAATAGCGGCGTAGAGTTCTGCGACGTCCTCAACGTAGTCGCCGGTGCGGGTCCAGTCCACGCGCTGAACGTCCCAGCCATAGGACTCGTAGCGCTTTGCCACGTCTTCGGTGAAGGCAACGTCGGTGTCTTCTTCAATGGAGATGTGGTTGCGGTCCCACACGACAATCAGGTTGCTGAGCTCCTGGTGACCTGCGAGCGCGCACGCCTCGGCGGTGACGCCTTCCTGCACGTCACCCTCGGAGGCAATGACGTAGACGTGGTGGTCGAAGGGGGAGGTGCCCGGTGCTGCTTCGGGGTCGAACATGCCGCGCATACGGCGCTGTGCGTAGGCGAAACCAACGGCAGATGCCAGGCCCTGGCCGAGCGGGCCGGTGGTGATTTCTACACCCTTGGTGTGCTTGTATTCGGGGTGGCCGGGGGTGAGGGCACCCCAGGTGCGCAGGGCTTCCAGGTCCTTCATTTCCAGGCCGTAGCCACCGAGGAACAGCTGAGTGTACAGGGTGAGGGAGGTGTGGCCGGGGGACAGGATGAAGCGGTCACGGCCTTCCCAGCGGTCGTCGGAGGGATCCTGGTTCATGACCTTCTGGAAGAGCAGGTAGGCGACCGGCGCCAGGCTCATTGCGGTACCGGGGTGGCCGGAGCCGACCTTCTCTACGGCGTCTGCGGCGAGGATACGTGCGGTATCTACGGCGCGCTGGTCGGTTTCTGTCCACTGGAAGTTCTCTGCCACGTGGGTTCCTTTCGCAACGTGAGTGGATGCGCCAGCAGGCTTGTGCTAGCGCGCTGTCCGTCGGGTGTAACGTGCCTTCCGGGGTGCTTATTCCCGCGCCGGTAGGTGACGGGGTAGGTACCAGGGTAGGTGCGGGGCACACGGAGTGATGTGTGCGGGGCGTCCGGAGAGTTGTTTCGACCCTTTCGTTTTAACAGGATAGTTCACTGGGCGGAAGTATCCGGTGTGTGAATGCAGACATTCACAGGGTGATACGGGGCTGAGATGGAGAAAAAGCGACGCCACAACGCGGGCTCTGCGGATTTCACGGTGAACGTTTGAGCCGTGTTTCTGAGCTATGCGCTGAATATTGTTCAGTAACGTAACAATTTTTGTGTAAGTGGTGAATCTCATGTTAAGGTTGAGCAGGAAGGTTGCGGACCGAAACAGTGGTTGGGTCGGTCTGCATCTCGGTGATTGAAGCCCCTCCTCCGCGTGGGAACTGATGATTATCTTGCTGTGGTGGCGAGATATAAGGTTCTGGAGAAGGGTGCTATCTTTTAGTCTCTGACCGTGCACACTGTGTGTGGTTGAGGCTAAAGGTTTGTGTTAAATAAATGGGCGCCGGATATGGTCGGAAACATATCCGGCGCCCGCCTTTTAACTTTCGGTTGCTTTAGCTGTATGCGCGAAAAGCGCTACCACCTGCCAGGTTGCTACTAGTCAGACCACTTGAACTTGCGCGAGGCAATAAACCCAATGACCACGGTCCACACGATGATTACCCAGTGCGGTTCGGCGAGCCACTGATGCTGAATGAAGTTGCCGCGCAACGCATCGCCCAGAGCCGCTGAGGGGGACCACGCCACAACCCCGGCGTACCAGTCCGGGAAGGACTTCAGCGGGAACACCACGCCGCCGGCGCCGGCAAGAATCACCCAGGCGATATTCACGATGGCGAGGGTCGCCTCTGCACGCACCGTACCGGCGATGAGCAGACCCAGCGCCGTAAACGCGCCGGCACCCATGAGCATCGTGATGATGGAGCGCGAGACGGCGATAGCGTCCGGACGCCAGCCCAGACCGTAGCCGAGCACCGCAACCAGCGTGAACTGAATCGCCACGACCACCAGCACCGCAATGCACTTGCCCATAATCAGACCGTTGCGGCCCAGGGGAGTGGTCGCCAGGAATCGCAGCACACCGTAGCGGCGATCAAAACCGGTGGCAATGCCCTGACCGGACAACGCCGTAGAAATCACGCAGAGCGCCAGAACGCCGGGGACCGCCGCATCCATGCGGGACACGCCGACCGAGTTTGCGTACTCATCAATCAGGCCGGTAAAACGCAGGGCGATAAGCGCCATGACGGGAAAAATAATGTTCAGCATCAGCTGCTCGCCGTTGCGGAGCATCGCCATGGTCTCGTAGCGGCCCTGCTCGATGACGCGCACGAGCGGGTAGTTTGCGCGCGGGGGAATGTACTCCTCATCCTCGTCAATGGAAGAGACCTTGGGGCGGGTGTTTACGGCGCGTTCTTCCAATCGGCGTTCTTCCGCGCGGTGTTCTTCTGCCTGAGGTTCTGCTCGCTCGTTGTTGTTACGTGAGGTGTTGCTGCGTGCGGTGTTGCTCATCGGATATCACGTCCTGAAATGTCGAGGAAGACATCCTCAAGAGTCTTCGGTTCCATGGTCAGAGAAATAGGCATGAGGTAACGCTCAGCGAGAGCGGAGGTAAACGCCGCCAGGTGCTCGGGGCGCAGCGCGCCGACCAGCTCATACTCGCCGGGCACGGAGGGCGCGCCGTCACGAGCCGGGGTGTAGGGCACTTTCTCGATGAGCTCCACACCGGCGCGCAGATGCGCGGGCAGCAGCTGCTCGCGGGTGGGGGTGGGCGCATCCAGGGTGTACTGCAGGCGGTTCGTACCGTCGCTGGCGATGAGCTCGGAGACGGTGCCTTCCTGAACCGTGGTGCCGTTTTCAATGATGTAGACGTAATCGGCGAGCTTCTGTGCGTCGTCAATCAGGTGCGTGGTGAGCACAATCGCGGTGCCGAGTTCACGCTGTTCACGAATAATGTCGAAGACGACGTTGCGGGATTGCGGGTCCAGGCCCGCGGAGGGCTCGTCGAGGAAGAGCACGTCCGGGCGGCCGATGAGCGCGGCGGCAAGGGAGACACGCTGCTTCTGACCGCCCGAGAGGCGGCGAATCGTGGTGCCGTTAAAAGCGTCAATGCCCAGGCGTTCTGCGAGCTCTTCGACCGGGTACGGGTCGGTGTACATGGTTGAAATATGCTCGAGCAGCGGGATGGGGTGCATGGCGTTGGGCAGGCCGCCGTCCTGGAGCATAATGCCGACCTTGGCACGCAGTTCCGGGTCCGCCAGGAGGGGGTTCTCGCCGAGTAGGCGCACGGTACCGCGGGTGGGCTTGAGCAGACCCTGGGCGCAGGCGAGGGTCGTGGTCTTACCCGCACCGTTCGCGCCGAGGAGGACGACCACCTCACCGGGGAAGACGCGCAGGTTGACCTTGTTGACGGCGCGGTAGAGCCCGCTGGCGGTGAGCCGTTCGGGGTATTTGGTGCGGAAGGCGCGTGAGGGTTTGAACTCTTTGATGAGGTCTTTAATGCTGAGCGCTGGTTCTTCTGCGATGGTGCGTCGTCGTGCGGTGGGGGAGGCGCTGGGCTCCGTGTGGTGCTCAGTGCGCGCCGTTGGTGCGGCGGATGCACGCCCCGGGTGGTCCTGCTGGCCCGCGGTGGTGGTCTCCATAGACAGTCACTTTCGATTTTTTCGATGAATGAGCGTGTGTGCACCTTTCATCTTATGCCCTAACTCACGTTTAAGGCACACCCGTTACGACTCAAATGTTCACCTTCAGGTTGAAAAGTTATCAAGTAGGGGTACCTAACTAGCCAAAGAAAAAGTAATTAGGACATACTTTATTTGTGTATTCCGTGAACAAGACCTCTCAGCGCGCCTCAACGAACGAGGCGCAGACCCGAAACGGCACCCGAACCGCCGCCTCGGGCTCTACTGGTGCTTCCAGTACAAAGTCCTCCGCGGCACGCACATCCAAGCGCAAAGCCGAGGCAGAAGAACGCACCAGGGACCGCGTTCTCCGTGAAGTTCTCAACAACGGCCCCGTGTCCGCAGCAACCCTCGGTGAGCTCCTCAGCCTCACCCCCGCAGCAGTACGCCGCCACCTCGACGCCCTCGAATCAAACAACATGATTGAGGTTGCGCCCATCAAGAAGCACGGCGCCGGAGCCGGACGACCCGCCCGCCGCTACGTGATCGCCCCCCAGGGCCACGAACGCCTCGGCAACGACTACCTCATCATCGCCCGCGACGCCCTGCAAATGCTCCGCGACACGGTTGGCCAGGAAGCCCTCGAAGCTTTCGCCTCCGCCCGCGCCGCAGAAATGGAAGCCCGCTACCGACCCGTCGTAGAAGCCGCCGGTGACGACGTGGCAGCCCGAGCGCAGGCGCTCGCAGAAGCCATGAGCAAGGACGGTTTCGTGGCGACAGCTCAGGTCACCGCGCCTCCTGCAGGACGAACTGTTCCCGAACACTTTCTCGCGAGCATTCAGCTGTGCCAGGGCCACTGCCCGGTACGCGACCTCGCCGGCGACTTCCAGGTGTTCTGCGAACAGGAAACCGGGATTATTTCCGACCTGCTCGGCGTTGATGTGCGTAGGCTCTCGACCATGGCTTCGGGCGCTCACGTGTGTACCACGCACGTGCCCCTGAACCGCGTCACCGCCGAGAGCGAGAAGAACGCCGAGGAATCCGCAGAGAAACCTTCCGCGTAACACTCACAGCAGTACCCGGCGGCACGCCCCTGACGAACCCGTAAGGGGCGCGACCCGCACGCTGAAACCCGCCCACACCACGCACCGCTACGCGTCGTGGTTGAGCGCGGCCTCAGCCCCCTAAACTACCGCGCCTGCAACCGGCAGGTGACGGAGAGAAATGTAATAACCATCGAAGAAAGGCCGTAATGACTGAGAAAGTTGGGCAGAACGCCAACGACACCGTCATTTCAGAGATCCTGGAGATGAACCCCGAACTCGAGGGCATTGGTAACTACGAGTACGGTTGGGCAGACTCCGACGCAGCAGGCCAGGTAGCAAAGCGCGGCCTGGACGAGGACGTCGTGCGCGACATCTCTGCGAAGAAGAACGAACCCCAGTGGATGCTGGACATGCGTCTGAAGGCGCTGAAGTTCTTCGAGCGTAAGCCCATGCCCACCTGGGGTGCGGATCTTTCCGAAATCGACTTCGACAACATCAAGTACTTCGTGCGCTCGACCGAGGGTCAGGCGGCTTCTTGGGACGAACTGCCCGAGGACATCCGCACCACCTACGAGCGCCTGGGTATTCCCGAGGCGGAGCGTAACTCGCTCGTCGCGGGTGTGGCTGCACAGTATGAGTCCGAGGTCGTGTACCACCAGATCCGTGAGGACCTGGAGAAGCAGGGCGTGATCTTCGTCGACACCGACACCGGTCTGCGCGAATACCCCGAACTGTTCAAGGAATACTTCGGCTCCATCATCCCGATTGGTGACAACAAGTTCTCCGCACTGAACACCGCCGTATGGTCCGGTGGCTCCTTCGTGTACGTTCCCCCGGGAGTTCACGTGGAAATCCCGCTGCAGGCGTACTTCCGTATTAACACCGAGAACATGGGTCAGTTCGAGCGCACCCTGATCATCGCTGACGAGGGCTCCTACGTTCACTACATTGAGGGCTGCACCGCCCCCATCTACAAGTCCGACTCCCTGCACTCCGCAGTGGTTGAGATTGTGCTGAAGAAGAACGCACGCGTTCGCTACACCACCATCCAGAACTGGTCGAACAACGTCTACAACCTGGTGACCAAGCGTGCGGTTGCGCACGAGGGTGCCACCATGGAATGGGTGGACGGCAACATCGGTTCGAAGGTCACCCAGAAGTACCCGGCTGTTTACATGGTCGGCGAGCACGCTAAGGGTGAGACCCTGTCCATCGCATTCGCGGGTGAGGGTCAGCACCAGGACACCGGTTCGAAGATGGTTCACATTGCACCGAACACCTCCTCGACCATTGTGTCCAAGTCCGTGGCACGTAACGGCGGCCGTAGCGCATACCGCGGCCTGGTTCAGGTGCGTGAGGGCGCTAAGCACTCCAAGTCCTCCGTGGTCTGTGACGCACTGCTGGTGGACACCATCTCCCGCTCCGACACCTACCCCTACGTGGATGTCCGCGAGGACGATGTGACCATGGGTCACGAGGCGACCGTTTCCCGCGTCTCCGAGGACCAGCTGTTCTACCTGATGCAGCGCGGCCTGAGCGAAGAAGAAGCAATGGCGATGATCGTCCGCGGCTTCGTTGAGCCTATCGCCCGCGAGCTGCCGATGGAGTACGCACTCGAACTGAACCGCCTGATCGAACTTCAGATGGAAGGATCTGTGGGCTAATGCCGACCAACGAAGAAACCCTGGGTTACCACTCCCCGATCATCCCCGGCATGGACCAGGAGGGCGAGAAGCTCGCCACCGAGTTCGCCCACGATGACACCCTGTACCGTGCCACCGAGGCACACCACCAGGGCTCCAACCCGAACAACGTCCAGAAGGTACTCGAAGCATCCCGTGCAGAGCGTAAGACCTCCTACAATGTGGAGGACTTCGCACCGCTGACCGGTCGTGAAGAGGACTGGCGCTTCACCCCGCTGAAGCGTCTGGGCGGTCTGCACCTGGAGAAGCTGACCGGCACCGCACCGGCACCGAAGATTACTGCACCCGAGCAGGTTCAGGTTGAGACCGTCTCCCGCGAGGATGCACGCATTGGCTCCGCAGGTATCCCTGAGGACCGCGTGGCAGCAAACGCATGGTCCAGCTTCACCGAAGCAACCGTGGTGACCATCCCCGCCGAGGCTGAGCTGTCCGAGCACGTGGAAATCGACATCACCGGCACCGGCAACGAGCCTGCCGCACAGCACATCGTGATTGAGGCTAAGCCCTTCTCGAAGGCTGTCGTGGTTCTGCGCCACACCGGCTCCACCGTCCTGGCACAGAACGTTGAGTTCGTGGTGAACGACGAGGCTGAGCTGAACGTTGTTTCCGTGCAGCAGTGGGCTGACGACGCGATCCACACCTCCGCACACTACGCTAAGCTGGGCCGCAACGCACGCTTCAAGCACGTTGTGGTGTCCCTCGGCGGCGACCTGGTGCGCGTGACCCCCTCCACCAAGTTCACCGCTCCCGGCGCTGAGACTGAAATGTACGGCCTGTACTTCGTAGACGCAGGTCAGCACATTGAGTCCCGCCTGTTCGTGGACCACTCCGTACCCAACTGCAAGTCCCGCGTGACCTACAAGGGTGCGCTGCAGGGTAAGGGTGCGCACTCCGTATGGGTTGGTGACGTTCTGATTGGTAAGGATGCAGAAGGCACCGACACCTACGAGCTGAACCGTAACCTGCTGCTGGAAGTTGGCCCCCGCGCCGACTCCGTGCCGAACCTGGAGATTGAGACCGGCCTGATTGAGGGCGCCGGCCACGCATCCACCACCGGCCAGCTCGATGAGCAGCACCTGTGGTACCTGCAGGCTCGCGGTATTCCGGAGGCTGAGGCACGCCGTCTGGTCGTGCGCGGCTTCCTGAACGAGATCATTCAGCAGATCCGTGTTCCCGAACTTGAAGAGCAGCTCACCGAGGCCCTTGAGGCAGAGCTCGCCCTCAGCAACAACTAAGCTTTACCAGGAGAAATCAATGTCTACTCTTGAAATCAAGGACCTTCACGTCTCGGTTATCCTCGACGACGAAACCACCAAGCCCATCCTGAAGGGCGTTAACCTGACCATCAACTCGGGCGAGATTCACGCAATCATGGGCCCGAACGGTTCCGGTAAGTCCACTCTGGCTTCCACCATTGCTGGCCACCCCAAGTACCAGGTTGACTCCGGTCAGATCCTGCTCGACGGTGAGGACATCACCGAGATGAGCGTGGACGAGCGTGCACGTGCAGGCCTGTTCCTGGCTATGCAGTACCCGGTTGAGATCCCCGGTGTGACCATGTCTAACTTCCTGCGTTCCGCTAAGACCGCTGTGGATGGCAAGGCTCCCTCCCTGCGTACCTGGACCAAGGACGTTAAGGAAGCTATGAAGAACCTGGAGATTGACCCCGACTTCATCGCACGTAACGTGAACGAGGGCTTCTCCGGCGGTGAGAAGAAGCGCCACGAGATCCTTCAGCTGGAGCTGCTCAAGCCCAAGTTCGGCATCCTGGATGAGACCGACTCCGGTCTGGACGTTGACGCACTGAAGATCGTGTCTGAGGGCGTGAACCGTGCGCACGAGGCTAACGACATGGGCGTCATGCTGATTACCCACTACACCCGCATCCTGCGCTACATCAAGCCGCAGTTCGTGCACGTGTTCGTGGACGGCAAGATGGTTGACCAGGGCGGCCCCGAGCTGGCTGACCGCCTGGAAGAAGAGGGCTACGTTTCTTACGTGGGTAAGAAGTAAGCTTCTTCTCCTACCGGATTCTGACAGAAAGATAGAACTATGACTGAGACTGTGCAGGGTCGTGTTCCTCAGGAAGAGATTGAGGAAGCCCTCAAGGAGGTCATTGACCCGGAGCTCGGCGTCAATATTGTTGACCTCGGTCTGCTCTACGGTCTGCGCTGGGATGAGGACGGAACCCTCATTCTGGACCTGACTCTGACCACCGCGGCGTGCCCGCTGCAGGAGGTTATTGAGGAGCAGGTTCAGGCTAACCTGGATAACCTGGTTGAGTCTTGGCGTGTGAACTGGGTTTGGATGCCGCCGTGGGGCCCGGAGCGTATTACTGAGGACGGCCGCGATATGATGCGCGCGCTGGGCTTCAACATCTAAGCTCCTGACTTGCAGATAGAGTGCCCGCCCGGTGCGGAAGGTGTATGCCTTCGGCACCGGGCGGGTATTTTTGTGTCTTCTGGGTTTTGCGTCTACCTAGTCGTTCAGGTGCAGCAGCTTCAGCGAGTGCTCATACTTGATCATGAGGCAGGTACGAGTCGGTTCCTCCAGAAGCGCCAAACGCTGCGGGTCAGTATTATCCGCAATATCGGCAAGCTTCACCAGACGAGCCAAATCATTCACACGCACCCGGCTCAGATACGACTCACGCGACTCACCCGGGCGGCGGGTCAAGGCATCAATCGCATCCACAATACGCGCCGAGAAGTGACGCGCCAAGAAAGCGAGAGAAACGCCGGTATCCTCCACCGTGTCATGCAGCAGCGCCACAATCTGCGCTTCAGCCTTCAGCTCCTCCAAAGAGATATCAGGGTGAGTTGCGGCAGCCAACTCACCCGCAAGCTTACGTACCCCAAGAGCCACACGGCGAGGGTGGGAGATATAGGGCCAGCCGTTACGGTCAGTCTGCCCCTCATGCGCCTTATCAGCGATGCTGTCTGCCAGGCGAACCATCTCTTTGTAGTAGTTATTCGACATGAGAACCTCCGTTGGTTTGAACTCCTGCGAGTTGATGGTCCCAGCGACGTTTTCCGCACCAACGCGGCACGGGTGGTAGCTGGTACCAACACTTTACTCCAGCAGCTACGCGGCGGCGGCGGAACTCGCCCGAGACGCCCCTAATACGTCAAATATGACGCGCAGAAGAAGAAAATAGGGCGTTTTATGGCTGTAAATCATGAACTTGGTGCCTGTTCTACCCGAGTTCTGGCAGCGGATACCGACCCGCAGGAGGCGCCCCGCACCTCCGCGAAAGTGTCTGCCGCCCCCTTTGGCACCGCCCGGTGTAACTCGCCCAAAATCTCATATGGTGGCAAAAAATTTCTTAACTTTTTCTGGCGAAAACGGGTGCGCAAACCGCCCAACACAAAGACAGTTTAAGCGTGTTTAGCACACACCGATACACACTCATCAAACGAAAAAATTACACGCCCTCTGCGCCCTGATAAAACATCCAAAAACCCGTATTTTTGTGCGAAAATACGCGATAAACTGGGGGCAACCAAACATCGGAGAACACCATGGCAGAGCTCTACGAGCGCTTCGTCGCTTTGTATCCCTACCCACACGAGCGAATCCGCCACGGCGCCCCACGAGCCGAACTTAACCGGCGATACCTCGAACACCTTTACGAGGGCAAGAATCGGGGAACAACCCCCATCGTGGTTGCCCTCGACCCGACCCTGCTCGGGACCATTGAGAATAACGTCTCCCTGCGTACCTCAACCCCAGTGCAGGACATCACCGCCGACACCGTTGAGCGGTACGCACATGAGCTCATCACCGACCAGCATCATTACCTGGATCAGGTCGGTGTAGAAATCGCCGCGCATGAGGCGTTCCGACAGCTGAACGAGAACGCCTACCTGCAGACCTACCGCCGTCTCATGGAGAACGGCGAACTCGGTGAAGACGATATTGGTACGCCCCTGAAAGCGGAGTACCCCTTTGAGCTGACCGCCGGCATCATCAATGAGAAGGTCAAAGCTACCGACATTGACAGCGCCGCGGAACTGCTGATTATGGACCTGCCGCTGCGGGATGTATCCGGGGTATTTGCCTACCTGCCCTTCGGCGGCTGGGATTCCAGCCCCAGCCCCGAGGCGATGCTGTCCATTGCCCGCTACTGGTTTGAACGCGATGACGCCTACCCGGCTGTTATCGCCTCGGACTTTATCGAGTTCTACACGCCGGTGCCGGTCACAACCCGCCGCGACGCCGAAATCCTGGCGGTCGAGCACACGATGGTTTCCTCGGCGATGCCGGTGCGTGTCTACCGCGGCTTCGACAAGCTCGTGGAGGCGCTCTACGGCCAGCACGACTGGTACCTGTGGTGGGAGCAGCTCCCCGCGGCACTAGTTGTCGAGCCGTTCTAAACCGCTTGAGTAATGTGAGTTAAAAGCAGGGGCGGGGTGAACCTACACGGTTCGCCCCGCCCCTTTTCGCTTATCTGTGCCTTTTCGCGTATTTGTGCAGGTCCGCTCGTGGTTACAGCGTTACGCTGCTGCGCTATTTCAGCTCGTCCACGTGCCGCGCCCGCAACGCCTTAGCGGTCGCCGTCGCGTAATCCACTGCTTGCACGACCCACGGAATCAGCAGTCGCCAGTACATGCGTTTGGGCAGATTACGCGCCACAGCCGCGCGACGCAGCGCACCCCAGCGGTCCATGAGCGCCGGAATCGAGCGGACCATCAACGCAATCAGCAAACCCAGCCGCTCAGGAGACAGACCCACGAAACGCAGCGGCGAACAGAGCCGCACAAAGCCGTCAATCAGAACCGGCAGGGGAGTGCTCACCAGCAGAGCGCGGGACGCATAGAATGCGGTCAGCATGGTCGCAATAGCATCCGCACCGGAGGCGTACTGCCCCGTAAATACGTAATAGGCAACCATAATCAGCAGCAGCAGAGACAACGTGCGAACCACCAGCCACAACTGGGAGGCGGGCACACCAGCCCACAGCGCGCACAGCGTGGACGCGACCAAAGCCACGAGCGCCACCTGCCAGCCGGTCACCGCTAATAGCAGGAACAGCCCAAAGAAGAGCGCCCCCTTGAGCCACAGCGGCGCCCGATGCACCGGCGTGCCCAGCGGCTGGTAGAAACCCACCAGCAGAGTACCGGGGTTGAAATCCGAGCCCTGGCCGGCGGGGCGAGGATTCACGCGCGGCGTGTTAGCGCCCATGGACGCCTCCTGCAGTGTCCGTGCTGTCGCCTGCATCTTCGATATCGGCGCCCTCGTTCGGGAACCCCTCGGCACACCACGTACGGTACTGCTGCACCAGCTGTGCCGCATCCCCCTGAGCGAGCAAACGGCCGTCATGAATAATGACGGCTTCATCGCAGGACGCCGCCAAATCCAGGTCGTGCGTGCTGAGCACCAGCATCTGATCCAGCGACTCCAAATGCTTGAGTAGCCGCGCGCGATTGCGCAAATCCAGCAGGGTGGTCGGCTCATCGAGCAGAAGAATCTGCGGGCGCGCCGCCAGCACGCTGGTGAGAGCAACCAGCTGCTTTTCGCCTCCTGAGAGGGTGAAAACGCTCTGGTCCTCCAGGCGTTCGAGGCCGCGCTCGCGGAGCAGTTCACGAATCCGTTCGCGGCGCTGCCCACCGCTGAGGGCACTACCTTCAATGGCGGCGGCACGGCGCAGACTCAGGTCAATATCTTCGGCAACGGTGGGCATAATCAGCTGCGCCTCCGGCTGGGCGAAGAGCATGCCCACACCCTCAAAAGCGCCCTGCGAATGACCGCGAGCGTCCGTCGAGCCGCGGCTCGGTGTCTCCAGTGTGTCGACACCGTTCACGCGCACAATACCTTCATCCGGGTGGGTGAGCCCATTGAAAAGCCCCAGTAGGGTAGACTTGCCACTACCGTTCAGACCCAGCACCGCGGTGCGCTTCGCCGTGAACTGCAGGCTCACATCCTTGAGGATACGGCGATGCCCGCCTTCGGGCAGCTCAGTGAAAACACTCACCGATTCAAGCTCAAGGGCGGGCATGCTGGTAGAGGCGCTCACCGCCTGCTCGCCTTGCACCTGCTGCGGTGCAGGCTGGCGCGTGGAGCGGCGAAAAAACATAGCTATCCTCTCGTGTGGCACATCGTGTGCCTTTAACGCTGGGCAGAAGCCAGGGACGGGAAGGCGCGGCGTACCGACAAACCAACCAGAACCGCGATCGTGGACTTCACCAGATCCCAGGGAACGAATACCATTGCCGCGCTGAACGCGGCGTCAAAAGTCATGTGGGCGTTCACCATCATACCGGCGATACCGCAGGCGGTCAGAACCACAAAACCGCAGAAGTTCGCGACCAGAGCCATGAGGAAGGTCGCACCAACCGAACGGGTGTTGCGGGTGAACAGGTAGGCGAGGGTACCGGCAATAGCGGCGAAGGGCAGGAAGCCAAGCAGGTAGCCGGCACTCGGGGAGGCGAGCGTACCCAAACCGGCGCCGCCCTTAGCGAAGATGGGCAGGCCAGCAAAACCAACCAGCAGGTACAGCGCCACGGAGGCGGTGGCACGCTTGCCGCCGAGCACCTGAGCGGTGATGTAAATGCCGAGGGTCTGGAAGGTGAAGGGAACCGCAACGCCGCCCAAGCTGACGGCGGGCATGATGGCGAGCGCGGCGATGAAGCCCGCGAACACTGCGATGAGGGAGAGGTCTGTGGCGAGGGAGGTCTTTGCCGCTACGTTACGGCGCGGTGCCTGAGTTGCCTGGGGTTCCTGGGCTGATTCGCGCACGGAATCGGTCATTGGGGTGGTACTCCTTTGATACGTATTGCTCTGCAGATTTTTCTACAGAGTTGAGGGTGGCGGTGGTTGACTGCTTGTCACAACCCAATTTTTGAACAATGTTCTATGAATGGTGTTCGGTATGTATCGTACACCGCACACCGTGAAAACAAAAGGTGCCCCACATGCGCACTCGGCACACCTGCACTAAAATTGATGAGGTGCTCCGCGCGCTCGCCGCCTCTAACCCGGCAAATCCCGCCTACCGAGCACTATCAACCCACACACCAGACCGCCATCCGGAAAGGCACCCATGATTGCTGTACAGAACCTCGAATTGCGTGCAGGCGCGCGCCTGCTCATGGAAGAGGTCACCTTCCGCATCGATAAGGGCGACAAGATTGGTCTGGTGGGCCGCAACGGTGCCGGTAAGACCACCATGACTAAGGTGCTTGCCGGTCTGACCCTGCCCGCTGACGGTACGGTGACCCGCAGCGGCACTATCGGCTACCTTCCGCAGGACCCGAAGGTGGATGACATGAGCCAGCTGGCGCGTGACCGCATCCTTTCGGCGCGTGGCCTGGACGGTGTGGCGCGCAAGATGCGTCAGGCGCAGGATGATATGGCGAGTGAGGACCCGGCGGCGCGCGCTAAGGGTATGCGCCGCTACGACCGTCTTGAGGCTGAGTTCATTGCTGGCGGCGGCTACGCGGCTGAGTCGGAGGCAGCGGTCATCACCTCCAACCTGGACCTGCCGGAGCGTGTGCTCGCCCAGCCGCTGTCTACTCTGTCGGGTGGTCAGCGTCGCCGCGTGGAGCTGGCGCGTATTCTTTTCTCCAATGCGGACACCATGCTGCTGGACGAGCCGACCAACCACCTGGACGCCGACTCGATTCTGTGGTTGCGCGATTTCTTGAAGAACTTCTCGGGTGGCCTGATGGTCATTAGCCACGATGTTGACCTGATGGAGCTGGTCGTCAACCGCGTCTTCTACCTGGATGCGAACCGCTGCGTGATTGACCAGTACAACATGGGCTGGAAGAACTACCTGACTCAGCGTGAGCAGGATGAGCACCGCCGCAAGCGTGAGCGTGCGAACGCGCAGAAGAAGGCGAATGCTCTGATGGAGCAGGCGAATAAGATGCGCGCGAAGGCGACGAAGGCTGTGGCTGCTCAGCAGATGATTAAGCGTGCTGAGAAGCTTCTACGCGGCCTGGAGGATGAGCGTCAGAGCGATAAGGTTGCGGCGATTCGCTTCCCGGATCCGGCACCGTGCGGTAAGACTCCGCTCTCTGCCCAGGGCCTGTCGAAGTCCTATGGCTCTCTGGAGATTTTCACGGACGTTGATTTGGCGATTGACCGCGGTTCGCGCGTGGTGGTGCTGGGCCTGAATGGTGCCGGTAAGACCACTCTGCTGCGCATGCTGGCGGGTTCCACTCAGCCCGATACGGGTGAGGTTGTGTACGGTCACGGCGCGAAGCTGGGCTATTTTGCGCAGGAACACGAAATTCTGGATGGCGACCGCACCGTCTTTGAGAACATGAAGTCTGCCGCCCCGGATCTGGATGACACCCGCGTGCGTACGATTCTGGGTTCGTTCCTGTTCTCCGGTGATGACGTGGATAAGCCTGCCGGCGTTCTTTCTGGCGGCGAGAAGACCCGTCTGTCGCTGGCAACTCTGGGGGCGTCGAGTGCGAACGTGCTGCTGCTGGATGAGCCGACCAATAACCTGGACCCCGCCTCGCGCGAGGAGATTCTGAACGCGCTGAAGGCGTACCAGGGTGCAATCGTGATGGTTTCTCACGATGAGGGCGCCGTGGAGGCGCTGGATCCGGAGCGTGTGCTGCTTCTGCCGGATGCGGTGGAGGACCTGTGGTCGAAGGATTACCAGGATCTAATTTCGCTGGCTTAAAGCGTAATCCGCTGGCGTAAAAGCTGACATAAAAGTACAGGGAGGCCCCGGTACCGTGTGGTGCCGGGGCCTCCCCTGTGTATTGCGGTGTATTGCGCGCTGTATTTATTGTTCTCCGCGTATTTCTGTGGTCTAAACATGTGCTGCGGATATATTGCTGGCATTTTTCTGGTGCATATCGCAGAAAAATGTGACCTGACCCGTGGGGTTGTATTGTTTTCTGATCATATGTGGTGTAATTGCTTTCCCGTGCATGTGATTTGTGGGTTCTGACACACGAAACTCGCGGCGTATTTGACGGGAAATCATGTTGCCTTGTGGGTTTTTCTGAGGGAAAGAAAAGCTCTCAGTCGATATTTCAG
>NZ_JABZXW010000085.1 GCF_015265375.1 Rothia sp. (in: high G+C Gram-positive bacteria) | reverse complement strand
GCGCAGGCACCGCCGCCAACTCGCCCATGCTCCGCGCTCTCACCGGCCGCCCCTCCAGCCACCGACCCGTCTGGTTCATGCGCCAGGCAGGCCGCTCCCTGCCCGAATACCGCCAGGTACGCGAAGGTATCCCCATGCTCGATGCCTGCCTCACCCCCGAGCTCGCCGCAGAAATCACCGTGCAGCCCGTCCGCCGCCACAAGGTCGACGCTGGCATCTTCTTCTCCGACATCGTCATCCCCATGAAGCTTGCGGGCGTCAACGTCGACATCGTGCCCGGTAGGGGCCCGGTCCTCGACCAGCCCGTGCGCACCCTCGACGAGGTGCGCGCCCTGCCCGAACTCAAAGACAGCGACCTCGACCCCATCCGCGAAGCCGTCGCCGCCACCGTAGAAATGCTCGGCGACACCCCGCTCATCGGCTTCGCAGGAGCACCCTTCACCGTCGCCGCCTACATGGTCGAAGGCGGCCCCTCCCGCGACCACCTGCGCCCGCGCACCATGATGCACGCCGACCCCGCCGCCTGGCACGAACTCGCCGCCTGGGCAGCCCGCACCGCAGGCCAGTTCCTGCGCGCGCAGATCGAGGCGGGCGCATCCGCCGTGCAGCTCTTCGACTCCTGGGCAGGCTCCCTCGGCGAAGGCGACTACCGCCGCTACGTGCAGGCGCACTCCGCAACCGCCCTCGACGCCGTACGCGAATACGGTGTGCCGCGCATCCACTTCGGCACCGGCACCACCGCCCTGCTGCCCGCCATGCACGAAGCCGGCGCGGACGTCATCGGCGTGGACTACCGCCTGCCGCTGTCCGCAGCGAACACCCTGCTCAACGGCGCCGTACCCCTGCAGGGCAACATCGACCCGGCACTGCTCGCCGCAGGTAGCGAAAACCTCTACGCACACGTAGACAACGTGCTCGCAGAAGGCGACGCCGCCCCCTCGCACGTGGTCAACCTCGGCCACGGCGTACCCCCGACCACCGACCCGCAGGTGCTCACCGACCTCGTGGCATACATCCACGAGAAAACGGCGAACTAAAGCGACGGACCCGCGGGGCTAACACATATCAGCGCCGCAGGATACCGCCCCAAAGCACCAATCCCAGCACACGCTGATAGAGCACAACGCCACCGAGCAGACCCGCTGACAGACCAAAGGAGAACCACCATGGGCCACACCAACCAGGCACCGCACCGCACCGCACAGGTCAGCTCCTCCGCCGCGCCCCATAACGCACGAGCATACAGCCGTAACGAGAAGGTACCCACCGCCATCGTTATTGGCGGCGGCCCCTCCGGCCTGATCTCCGCACGCCGCCTCGCCGCAGCCGGCATGCGTGTCACCCTGCTCGAACAGCGCCACCACCTCGGCGGTGCCGTCGGTGCCCACGAAGTTGGCGGACTGCTCCTGGACTCCGGCGCGGAATCCTTCGCAACCCGCAGCCCCATCGTGAGCGACCTCGTCAAGGAACTCGGCCTGGGCGACCAGATTGTCACCCCCAACTCCTACGGCTCCTGGCTGTACCTGCCGCAGGGCGCCCGCCGTACCCCCAGCACCGGCATCATGGGTATCCCCGGCAACGTCAACGACAAGTCGCTAATCCCCGTCATCGGTAAGAACGGTCTGCGCCGCGCCCAGGTGGACAAGTTCCTGCCCGTCTCCGCCGGCGAGAACGCAAAGACCCTCGGCGAGCTCGTGCGCATCCGCATGGGTCAGAAGGTTCTCGACAACCTTGTCGCCCCCGTCGTCTCGGGCGTGTACTCCACCCACCCCGACAAGCTCGATGTGGACGCCACCATCCCCGGCCTACGCGCGGCACTGCGCAAGCACCGCTCCCTCTCTGCCGCAGCGCACGCTTTCCGTTCGGCAGCCCCCGCAGGCTCACAGGTCGCCGGCATCGTGGGCGGCATGAACCAGCTGTCTGAACGTCTCGTCGAAGACCTGTACGCCGCCGGCGTTCGCATCGTCACCGGATTCGACGTCATCGCCGTAGACCGCGACGAATCCACCGGCCAGTGGTTCATCATCCAGCGCCACACCACCGACGGCGAAAACACCCCCCTCTACGCCGACTACCTGGTGCTCGCCACCGACGGCCCGACCGTAGCACGACTCATCGGCCCGCACGTCTCCACCGCACTACCCGCCCTGGAACCCGGCCCCGAAGTCGCCCTCGTCACCCTCGTCGTCGACGCCCCCGCCCTGGACAAGCACCCCCGCGGCACCGGCCTGCTCGTCTCCGAAGAAGCCACCGCCGTACGCGCCAAGGCACTCACCCACGCCACCGCCAAATGGCAGTGGGTCGCCGACGCCGCAGGCCCCGGACGCCACGTCGTGCGCCTCTCCTACGGTCGCGGCGGCGAAGACGCCCGCTTCTCAGAAGTGGCACTCGCTGACGAGCAGCTCATCACCCTTGCACTGCGCGACGCAAGCCGCATGATGGACGTAGCCCTCACCCACAGCAACCTCATCGATGCGGACGTCGTACGCTGGCGCGGTGTGCTGCCCGCCTCCACCCCCGGCCACCGCGACCGAGTCAAGGAATTCCGCGAACGCGCCAGCGAACTCGGAACCCTCAGCACCGTCGGCTCCTGGGCGGCAGGCTCCGGCCTGGTCGTAACCGTCAAAGACACCTACGAGCAGATGGACCGCCTCATCTACCACGCGGCACAGGACTGGGAAGGCGTCACCTCCCCGAAGGTCGCAACCGCCAAGTAGACGGCGTAGCGGCAGAAACCAACCAGCAACTAGACCAAAAAATTTGAGAAAACGCGCAGCTACGGAAGCCGCGCCTCCAGCACAGCGAACCCTCGCTGAAGAAAGGAACACACAATGTCTCACGATCACGCAGCACACGGCCACGGCGGCGCACACGGCGCAGGTCAGGGCGGCTACACCCACGCAGGCCACGGCTACGGCGGCGCACCCAAGGGCTACGCAGTCCAGCACTCCGCAGCTGACGAGAACCGCCGCGGCCGCGAAGAAGGCGAAACCCTGCACTACGCCCTGTACACCGTGTTCGCACGCTCCGGCGCACGCCCCGCAGAATCCAACACCGACGAGGCACGCGCCGAGTTCGAGAAGGTCGCCGAGCAGCTCGCAGCAGACGGCGTGACCCTGCGCGGCATCTACGACGTCTCCGCAATGCGCGACAACGCAGACGTCATGATCTGGACCCACGGTGCAACCCCCGAAAAGCTGCAGGCAGCAGTCCGCAAGATCCGTCGCACCGCACTCTTCGCAGGCACCACCATCGTCTGGTCCACCATGGGCGTACACCGCGAAGCAGAATTCACCCGCAACCACGCACCCGCCTACGCACGCGGCAAGGCACCCGAAGCATGGGTCTGCGTCTACCCCTTCGTACGCTCCTACGAGTGGTACTACATGAACCCCGAACGCCGCGCAGAAATGCTCAAGAACCACGGCATGAAGGCAATCGACTTCCCGCAGGTTCTGGCAAACACCGTCGCAGCATTCGGCATGAACGACTACGAATGGGTCCTCGCCCTCGAAGCACCCGAACTCGTTGACCTCGTCGACATGATGCGCCACTTCCGCAACACCGAAGCACGCCTGCACGTGCGCGAGGAAACCCCCTTCTACACCGGCCGCCGCATCGGCGCAGACGAAGTAGCAGAGGTTCTGGCGTGAGCCATCAGCCGAATGACGGCGTAACCCTCAACGGCACGCTCCTGCCGGACGACGTGGTACCCAACCGCACCGACCCGGCGAACACCGCCTCCAACGGCCCCGCCGCGCTCAACGAGCAGACCCTCGGCGACTACCGAAGCGAACGCAGTATCACCCGTGACCGTGCCGAAGAGGCGCGTCCTTACGACCTGGTGATTCTCTCCTCCTTCGGTGGCCCCGAGGGGCAGGAGGACGTCATCCCGTTCCTGCGCAATGTGACCGCCGGCCGCGGCATTCCGGATGAGCGCCTCGAAGAGGTCGCCACCCACTACCGCGCCAACGGTGGCGTCTCGCCGATTAACGAGCAGAACCGTGCCCTGCTTGCCGCACTGCAGCAGGCACTCGCCGAGCGCGGCCCGCACATCCCGATCACCTGGGCGAACCGCAACTGGAAGCCTTACGTGAAGGACGTGCTCGCTGAGGCTTATGAGGCCGGGCATCGCAATGTGCTGGTGCTGGCGACCAGCGCCTACCCCGGCTACTCGAGCTGCCGCCAGTACCGCGAGGACTACGGCATCGCGATTGAGCAGCTCGGCCTGGAAGGTCGCGTGCATGTGGGTAAGATTCGTCAGTTCTTTGACGTGCCCGGTTTCTCCCGCGCTTTTGCTGACGGACTGAAGGACGGTCTGGCAACGGTGCGTGAGCAGCTTGCCGCACGCGATAGCGGTTCGCTGAACCCGCGCCTGCGCATCATGTTCTGCACCCACTCGGTACCCACCTCCGCAGCGAACGAGGCTGGCCCGCGCGGCGTGAACTATGAGGGCGGCTCCGCCTACGTGGAGAAGCACCTGCAGGTCGCCCGCGCCGTGCTTTCGCTGGTTCGCGATGAGGCTCCGCAGCTTCTGCAGAACGTCGAATGGGAGCTGGTGTACCAGTCCCGTTCAGGCCCGCCGTCCATGCCCTGGTTGGAACCGGACGTCAACGACGCCCTGGAGGCGCTGCCTACCCCCGCCAACCCGGCGGAGGACGGCGAAGCCCCCGTGGAAGGCGTCGTGCTGGTGCCCCTCGGCTTCGTCTCCGACCACATGGAAGTCAAGTGGGACCTGGACACCGAGGCGCTGGACACCTGCGAGCGCCTGGGCGTGGTCGCGGTACGCACCCCGACCCCCGGTACGCATCCGGCGTACGTGGAGTCGCTGCGCCGCCTCATTGAGGAGCGCGTGGAAAACGGTGTTCCCGCCGACCTGCGCCCCGGCCGTGAGAGCGTCCTCGCACCGAGCGCGAGCGGCCAGTACGGCTGGTTCGACGAGTGCGAACCGGGCTGCTGCAAGCCCGGTCGCGGCGCGCCGAAGCCGGTCATTGCGGAGTACGTAGCTGGTGCTGACACCGCCGCTTCTGAGGAAGCTCCCGCCAGCCGCTCCGGTGGATGCGGCTCCGGCGGATGCTGCTCCCACTAACACCACCCCCTGTAGCTCCGGCTCGCCCCACCACCCCTAACCGGGGTGTGCGGGCGGGTCGGAGCCGCACTGCCTACAAGCCACACACTTACAGGCAAGACACGCCTACGGGCTATCACACACATCACCGACAAGGAGAGATATGAGCCATCACGAGTACATCTTGGGCACCCGCGGGTCCGCCCTCGCCCTGACCCAAAGCCGTATCGCCGCCGAAACCGTCACCGCCCTCTACACCGAACATCAGGGGCACCACGGTACCGCAGATGCCGCTGAGGTCGTGGACTTCACCCTGCGCACCGTCAAAACCGAAGGTGACGTGCTCACCGGACCCCTGGCAACCCTCGGCGGCACCGGTGTATTCGCCGCGGCACTGCGCCAGCGCCTGCTCGACGGCGAGAACGCCTCCGAAGAAAACCGCGTGGACATGGCCGTTCATTCCTTGAAGGACCTGCCCTCCGCACCCTGCCCCGGCCTGGTCATCGCCGCAACCCTCAAACGTGAAGACCCCCGCGACGCCCTCGTGGCACGCGACGGCCTGACCATCGACACCCTGCCGGAAGGCTCCCGCGTGGGCACCGGATCGCCCCGCCGCGCCGCCCAGCTGCGTGCCCTGCGTCCCGACCTCGAAATCGTGGACATCCGCGGCAACGTGGGCACCCGCATCGGCCGCGTCAAGGGCCTGGAAGAGCACGCCGGTAAGCAGGTTGTGCTCCGCCAGAACACCGAAACCTCCGAACGCGCCGACCACGGCGTAGGCACCGAACGCAGCGGCGACTGCGACGCCGTGGTGCTCGCTGTCTCCGGTCTCAAGCGCCTGGGCAAGGAAGAACTCATCACCGAGTACCTTGACCCCACCCGCATGCTGCCCGCCCCCGGCCAGGGCGAGCGCGCCCTGGAAGTGCGCGAA
>NZ_JABZXW010000112.1 GCF_015265375.1 Rothia sp. (in: high G+C Gram-positive bacteria) | reverse complement strand
CCCTTTCAGAGTATTGGCGGCACTTGAATCACTCACCTTGCGGCGAGTATCAGATATTCAGAGCCTAGCCTATAGAGGCTGAGCTATTAGAGGCTGCGGCGGCGCAGGAGCATCAGTGCAGCACCAGCAATCAGAGCTGCGGCGCCAACGCCTGCGATACCTGCAACACCTTCAGCACCGGTGTTAGCCAGCTGCGGCTTCGAGGAAGCCGAAGAAGAACCCTTGGTGCCGGAGACACCTACAGTGTGGCCCTTGGAGTTAGAGGAGGTAGCAGCGGATGCGTTACCAACCTTAGCCTTGGGTGCCTGAGAAGTGGGCATGCGGGTCTCGGTTACGACAACCGAACCATCTTCGCGCATTTCAGCGGTGAAGACGCTGGTGGTGCCGTCGCCGTTATCGCGAACAGTGGTGTTGTCACCCTCGGTAGCTGCCGGCAGGGTCGGTGCGGGGTTGTTCGCATCGCTCACGGTAGCGGTGGTGACTGCCACCTGGTGTACCGGGCCGTTGGGGTCGCTGGTTGCCACCATTGCGTAGGCGTAACCGGGCTGCAGCAGTTCAGCAAGAACGCTGACCTTGACGCGGAAGGTGCCGTTCACGATTTCAGAAGCGGGCACATCGTGGGTTGCCAGAGCATCACCGGTGATGTTGCCGTTTGCATCCAGGCGGAAGATAGCGATCTGCACACCGTTAGCGACGGACTCGTGGGTGAAACCGGAGCCGTTGAAGGTCAGAACGTTGTACTGGTCGTTCGGGTTCAGGGAAGCATCCTCGGTGGTGAGGGTTGCGTTCTCGGGTGCCGCGGGCGCCTCAGGAGCGGGGGTCTCCTCGGTCTTCGGAGCCTCAGTAGAGGTGGTCTCGGTGACCTTGAAGGAGGAGAGAGCCACGAGCTTCTGGTCAGCCTGAGCAGCCTGCGGGTTGCTTACAGCAACCAGGGCGTAAGAAGCGCCGGCGGGCAGCTTGCTTGCCTCGACAGTGAAGGAAGTCTTGAAGGAGCCATCCTGAATCTGGTCCGCAGACACGGACACGGTGGTAATGACGTCGCCGGTAATCTGCTGGTTCTCATCCAGCGCGTAGATGCTGACCTGAACGCCGGGGCCGACCTTCTCGCCGTAGAAGCCGGTACCAACAACGCTCACGGTGTTAAACTGCGCATCACCGGAGAAGCGTGCGTTCTCGATGGAGACGAAGGGGTTAGCC
>NZ_JABZXW010000084.1 GCF_015265375.1 Rothia sp. (in: high G+C Gram-positive bacteria) | reverse complement strand
GGCGGAGGCGGCGGCTATCGCCTCCATCGAGCATGAGGATGCGGTGATGGAGCGCGTGAGCCACCTGGTGTCTGAGCGTGAGCGCGTGACCGCCCGCCTGTGCGAGCTGGGCTACGAGTTCCCGAGCACTTACGCGAACTTTGTGTGGCTGCCCCTGGGGGAGCGTACGGGTGAGTTTGTGCAGCTGATGGCTGAGCACGCGCTGTCGGTGCGTGCGTTCGGTACCGAGGGCGTGCGCGTGAGCATCGGTGAGGTGGAGGCGAACGACCGTTTCCTCTCGCTATGCGAGGTCTTCGCGAAGGGCCTCTAGGGTCTCTCATAGAGGAGTGCGGGTACCCACCCGGCTCTAATTGAACAATGTACTATTTTCCCTAGTCGAGGTTCGTTTGGGCTCTTCAAATGGTTCTCGCGTGAGAAAAATGGCGGCTCGAAAAAGCGCTTAATGGCTAAACTAAACCTCCCATATATTCCTGTAAAAGAATATACGGGAGGTTTAATTTAATGATGTTCAAATAGTGAATGACAGGGCACAATACACTGCGTTATCAGCGTAACTGCCGCGAGATAAAGCCGAAAAGAGTAGACTGGTAACTATATATGCCCAGACCCTCACAGGCCTACCGGAACACCTCAAACCCTGCACCATCAGGTGAACGTTGAGACTAAAACCCGGGCCGCTGAGGGCCAAGCCCTCGTCACGTGTGGAGGTTAGATGCACGAGAACGACAAGTACCCCGGAGTGCCCGAACGCATCCAGCTCATGGATGAAAACGGCACCGTACACGAACACCCCACCTACAGCCGGTACATCGAAGACGTCAACGCAGACACCCTGCGCGAGGCATACCGCCTCATGTACACCACCCGCCGATTCGACGACGAGGCAACCGCCCTGCAGCGCCAGGGTCAGCTCGCCCTCTGGGTGCCCAGCCGAGGCCAGGAAGCCGCGCAGATTGGCTCCGCACTCGCCTACGCGCCCAATGACTACATCTTCCCCTCCTACCGTGAGCACGCCGTCGCCCTGGCGCGCGGCGTGGACTTCCGCGACCTGATTACCATTTTCCGCGGCTCCACCACCCACGGCTGGGACATGAAGGCGCACAACTTCCACACCTACACCAAGGTGCTTGCCGCTCAGACTCTGCATGCCGTCGGCTACGCCATGGGCCTGAACTTCGACGCTGACATCGAGGCTGAAACCGGCACCCGCCGCACCGGTCAGGGTCAGGCAACCGATCCCGCCGAGGACACCAAGAAGCCCGCCGTGGCGGTCTACTTTGGTGACGGTTCCTCCACCGAGGGTGACGCGCACGAGTCCATGGTCTTCGCTGCCTCCTATAACGCGCCGGTGCTCTTCTTCGTGCAGAACAACCGCTGGGCCATCTCGGTTCCCTTCGAGGTGCAGTCGCGCGTGCCGATTTCGACCCGAGCCGCCGGTTACGGCTTCGAGGGCCTGCGCGTGGACGGCAATGACATCCTGGGCGTGCTCGCGGTGACCCGTTACGCCATGGAGAAGATTCGTGCCGGCGAGGGTCCCGTGCTCATCGAGGCCGAGACCTACCGCCTGGGCCCGCACACCACTGCCGACGACCCCACGAAGTACCGCACCGAGGCCGACCTTGAGGGGCCGCTGCACCGCGACCCCATGATTCGCCTCGAGAAGCACCTACGCGATAACGGTTACGCCGATGATGCCTTCTTTGAAGAGGTTGCAGAATCTGCGCAGCAGGTCGCGAACGGCGTGCGTGAGGCAGTGCTGAACTCCGAGGTTGCCGACTTTGAGTATTTCTTCGACCGCGTCTATGCGCAGGAGCATCAGCAGGTGGAAGACGACCGCGAGTTCTACCGTAACTACGTTGCAGGCTTTGAAGAGGAGTAAGCATGAGCGAGAAAATTGAACGTTTGACCCTCGCCAAGGCGATTACCCGCGGCCTGGAAGACGCCATGGAAGCCGACCGCACCGTCGTCATGCTCGGTGAGGATATCGGCAAGCTTGGTGGCGTGTACCGTGTGACCGAGGGCCTGCAGGCGCGCTTCGGCAACCGCCGCGTCATGGATGCGCCCCTGGGAGAGTCCGGCATTATCGGCACCTCCATCGGTATGGCCCTGCGTGGCTACCGCCCCGTGCCGGAGATTCAGTTCGACGGCTTCGTGTTCCCCGCCTATAACCAAATTACGAGCCAGCTGGCGAAGATTCACAACCGCACCGATAAGCAGTACACGGTGCCGGTGACCATCCGCATTCCGTACGGTGGCGTGATTGGTTCGGTGGAGCACCACTCCGAGTCCCCGGAGGCGCTGTTCGCCCACACCGCGGGTCTGCGTATTGTGACCCCCTCGACTCCGCACGAGGCGTACTGGATGACCCGCAAGGCGATTGAATGCCCGGACCCGGTCATTATTTTTGAGCCGAAGCGCCGCTACTGGCTCAAGGGCGAAGTGGACTTTAGCGATACTTCCTTTGACCCGTTCAGCGCCCAGGTGGTGCGTGAGGGTACCGACGCGACCATCGTTGCGTACGGTCCGCTGGTGCCGGTTGCATTGGCCGCCGCGGAGGCTGCGGTTGAGGATGGCCGCTCGATTGAGGTTATTGACCTGCGCTCGATTTCGCCGCTGGATGTACCGACGGTTGCCGCTTCGGTGGCGAAGACCGGCCGCCTGATTATTGCTCACGAGGCACCGACCTTTGGCGGTATGGGTGGCGAGCTGGCTGCGGCTGTTACGGAGCGTTGCTTCTACAGTCTGCAGGCGCCGGTGATTCGCGTGGGCGGCTACTACATGCCGTACCCGGTTTCTCGTGTTGAAGAAGAGTACGTGCCCGATATTGACCGTATTCTTGAGGCGGTTGACCGCGCTTTTGACTACTAGGCATACCCTGATCTGACGTATCAGCGTGTTGCGCTATGGCGGGTTGAAAGCCCGCACAGAATATTCCGTATAGGGTATATGCCCTAGTGAGAGGTAAAAATGTCCCAGATTTTCCCGCTCCCTGACGTGGGTGAAGGCCTGACCGAAGCAGAAATCCTCAGCTGGAAGGTAGCCGTCGGCACCGAGGTCGCCATCAATGATGTCCTCGTTGAAATTGAAACCGCTAAGAGCGTCGTGGAACTGCCCTCGCCCTTCGCCGGCACCATTGAGGCGCTACTCGTTGCCGAAGGTGAAACCGTTGAGGTGGGCACCCCGATTATCAGCATCTCCGGCGGTGACAGCGCACCCGCAGCACCGGCTGCACCTGCCGCGGCAGAGACTGAATCCGGCACCGCACTGGTTGGCTCCGGCCCCAAGGCGGATGCCGTGAAGCGTCGCGCCCGCAAGCGCCCCGCCTCCGCAACCCAGCCCGCGCAGGCTCCGGTAGCACCGGCAGCCCCGGCTGTTCAGGCACCCGTGGCGCACACCCCCGCTGACCCCGTGAACCGCAACCAGGGCCTGCTGAGCGAGCTGGCTGAGCGTGCCTCCCGCTTTGTGGAGAACACCCCGCTGAACTCGGTGGTGCAGCGTTTGTCGCACGAACCCGCGGCGGCAGCGCCGGCTGCGGCTCCGACCCTGCCGCCCGAGCAGGTTCCGCACCGCCCGACCCTCGCGCCGCCTCCGGTGCGTCTTGCCGCAAAGGAGCTGGGTGTTGACCTGGCGAACGTGACTGCTACCGGTGCGCGTGGCCAGGTGACCAAGCAGGACCTCATGAACTATGTGGCGCACCTGAGCGATGTGCAGCATAGCGGCGCCCGCCAGCCGTTCTGGCAGCCCGCAGTCACCCCCGGTGACCGCATTGAGCGCATTCCGGTGCGTGGTGTGCGTAAGGCAACCGCGAAGGCGATGGTTTCTTCGGCGTTTAGCGCCCCGCACGTGTCCATCTTCGTGGACGTTGATGCCTCCCGCACCATGGAGTTCGTGAAGCGCCTGAAGAAGTCTCGCCACTTTGAGGGCGTGAAGGTCACCCCGCTGCTCGTGCTTGCCGCCGCGGTAATTTGGGCTGCTGAGCGTAACCCGCAGGTCAATGCGACCTGGACCGACAGCGAAATCCAGATTAAGCACTTCATGAACCTGGGTATTGCTGCGGCGACCCCGCGCGGCCTGATGGTTCCGAACATTAAGGATGCTCAGGAGCTGTCCCTGCGTGAGCTAGCTATTGCGCTGAACAACCTGACCACCCGCGCCCGTGAGGGTAAGACTCAGCCCGCTGAGATGGCGAACGGCACCCTGACCATTACGAACATTGGTTCGCTGGGTATTGATACCGGTACCCCGATCATCAACCCGGGTGAGGTTGCGATTGTTGCCTTCGGTACAATCAAGCAGAAGCCGTGGGTGGTTGATGGTGAGGTTATTCCTCGCTGGGTGACGACCCTGGGCGGCTCCTTCGACCACCGCGTGGTGGATGGCGACCTGTCGGCTCGTTTCATGGCTGACGTGGCTGCGATTCTTGAGGAGCCTGCACTGCTGCTGGACCACTAGGCGGCATGTTTTGGCTAGTCGGCGTTTTATTACTGGGTAGCTGAAGCTGTTTAGGATACAGATTTAGATAGAGAAAACCTCCGGTACCTTGCGTAAGGTACCGGAGGTTTTCTCTATGGTTTTATTCCTATCGCAACGAGGCGCGGGCGCTTAGAAGCCTAGGTTAGGCGTCCTCGCGTGCGACCTGGTCGCTCGGGTACTTGTCCACGCGGCGGTGGTACAGGCGTCCGCACAGGCCGCCCAGGATAGCGCCCAGGAAGCTCAACGCCAGAACCAGCAGAACCGCCAGCAGACCGTTCGCGAAATCGCCTGCAATGAGCTTCTGCAGGGACAGGGACGCAACACCGTTCTGGAACAGCTGAGGCGCCAGGAAGGTCGCCAGGGAGCCGAGAATCAGCGCCATAATCTGCCAGAGCCACACGGCGATGCCCTGCTTAGCGCCAGCGAATCGCGCCATACGACCCGCCGCGTAGCCGCCCACCAGGTAGGCGAAGAAAATCAGTACGCTCAGCGCGACCGCAACCGGCACGGCGTTGGACGCACCGCTAAAGAGGCGGGAGACCACCGAAGAGTATTCGATGGATTCGCTCTGACCGGTCAGGGCCAGCCACGACTGGATAGCCCACAGGCCACCGTCCATGAGGGAGATGGTAATCAGCCAGCCGAGCAGACCGGGCAGCAGCTGCATGCGGGAGTAGCGGCTCTTCTGCAGGGATAGGGCGGTTGCGGCGGTGAGGACGGGCTCTGCGCCCGCCGCGCCTGCGGTACCGGCGGGGGTGGGGATGACGAAATGGTCATCTGCCGCGGGGTCAGACTGCGGGGCGCTGGGGGCCGCATGGGCGTTGCCGGGTGCGGGCACCTCGTAGCTTGCCGCCGCAGTCGGTGCGGTAGCGGGGGCAACAGAAGCATTACCGCGTACGTTGTCCGCGCTGGGGGCCGCGGGCTTGTCGAGCCAGCTGAGGTTATCGGTAGCGGGTTCGCCCAAGTCAGCACCGGATTCCGCGCCCTGAGAAGTGGCACCGGGGGAGACGACCGGCTGCGTTGCGGTAGCCGCCTCAGAGAGGGGGCGGGTCGCATCCTGCGAGGACTGTGCGGCAGACTGCGCCGAAGAGGCTGCCTCGCGCGCCTTTTCGTGCGCGCGGCGTGCGGCGTTCAGGTCCTCATCGGTCAGGACCACCGTGGGGTCATCAGAGGAGAATGCCGCCTCCCACAGGTCACTTTCGGTGGGGGCAGAGGAAGACGCCGCGGCAGCCGGACGCTGCTGCGGGGTGTTGTTCTGTGCGTTCATTAAATCCTTTGGATTCTAATCCTGGGCGCTGATTTAGCGGTTGCGGTCAGCGTAGAAGGCGCGTGCTTCTTCCAGGGCTTCTGTGGAGTAGGTGTGCGGGTACGCCGGGCGTTCGTTCTCGTCCAGGGTGCGGATGACGCGGCCGGGGTTGCCGACCACGAGGGAGTTTTCGGGTACGTCCTTAGTGACGACGGTGCCCGCACCGATCACGGAGTTCTTGCCGATGGTCACGCCGCCCAGGATGATAGCGCCGCCGCCAATCCAGACGTTGTCTTCAACGGTGATGGGCTTGCCGCCTTCCCAGTATGCGGCGCGGTCGACGGGGTTGAGCGGGTGGGTGG
>NZ_JABZXW010000014.1 GCF_015265375.1 Rothia sp. (in: high G+C Gram-positive bacteria) | reverse complement strand
GACCATTAACACTGAGCTGATTCTGGCTGACCTGCAGACTTTGGAGAACGCTATTCCGCGTCTGGAGAAGGCTGTGAAGATTAAGAAGGGTGACGCCGCTCAGCTGGAGACTTATAAGGCTGCGCAGAAGATCCTGGAGGATGGTGAAACCATCATTTCTCGTGCGAAGGACGCGAAGCTGGAGCTGGCTCATTTGAAGGAGCTGAACCTGCTGACTGCTAAGCCGTTCATTTACGTGTTCAACGCGGATGAGGGCATTCTGGCGTCTGAGGAGAAGCAGCAGGAGCTGCGTGACATGGTGGCGCCGGCTGAGGCTGTGTTCCTGGATGCGAAGCTGGAGGCTGATCTGGTGGAGCTGTCTGAGGAGGAGGCTCGCGAGATGCTGGAGATGAACGGTCAGGATGAGTCCGGCCTGGACCAGCTGGCTCGTGTGGGCTTCTCGACCCTGGGTCTGCAGACTTACCTGACTGCTGGCCCGAAGGAGGCCCGCGCCTGGACTATTTACAAGGGCGATACTGCGCCGCAGGCTGCTGGCGTGATTCACTCTGACTTTGAGCGCGGCTTCATTAAGGCTGAGGTTGTGTCTTTCAAGGACCTGGACGAGGCGGGCTCCATGGCGGAGGCGAAGGCTCGCGGCAAGGTCCGTATGGAGGGCAAGGACTACATCATGCAGGACGGCGATGTGGTGGAGTTCCGCTTCAACGTCTAAGCTTAGAATAATTAAATAAATTAATATCTGAGTAACAGTGAAGTTATAAGATCCCCTTGAGACAGTTGTATCTATGATGAACTGATACTCAAGGGGATTTTATTATATATATTCAATGTAGGTAATCTACTAGTTCTAGGAGGAACAAATGGTTGATATTGAAAGAATCTGTAGCATAAAAATTAATAAAGATTATGTAGGGTATAAAAAGTATCCCGTTTTTCAAAATATAAACAATGAAAATGAATGGGCAGGGTTGGCTCAATGTTCAATTATTCTCGGAAATAATGGTTCAGGTAAATCGACGATTGCCCAAGCTTTTAAAAGTAAGACTAATCATGTAGATCTCTTGGATGATGATGATAATTTGATTGAGGGTGAACTTGAAAATATTTACCTCTTTGATGAAAAATTTATAATCAATAATTTCCGCAAACTTGAGGATGACTATCTAGGATCTATAGTTCTTTTAGGTGAAGCAGTTCAAGTCCAGGAAGAGATAGATAAGCTCAGACAAGAACTACGCAAAAAAACCAGCGTTAAAGATGGTGTTGAAATAGGGATAAGTCGTCTTGAAGACAAAAGAGACAATTTAATTAAGGATATTGAGAATACTATATCTTATAAAGATGAAAATGGGTGGAACCCAAGTTCCTGGAAGGGGCGTACGCAGTACTACAACGTTGTAAAGAATCAGTATAAAAATCGTCCTGCTGGCTATGTTGAGCGTATCAAGGAAGAGACGCGAGATTTAGGGGAAATGCCATCTAAGGATGAGTTGCTAAAAGAATTCAATGAAAGCGTAGAAGAGCTAAATAAAGTATCTAATTTTCAGCAAATTAATTGGCGGCCTAATATGCTTTCTGTTCCTTTTAGCTTAAATAAAATTAAAGAAAGCATAGATGCTGTTCAGGTGCTTCGTGGGACAAATGATACGGATAAATACTATCAGAGAGTTCATCAATCTTCTGCAGGGATGGAGGAGCTTGAGCGCCGTATCAGAGTAACATTTTCAAAAGATTCTTCATTTTGTCCGCATTGTTTTCAGGATATTGGTGAAAATGTCAAGAATGAAATCATTGAATCAATTAATAAATATATTGTTGATATTAATAATAATCGAGAAATTCAAGAGCTACAAAGGTTGAAATTTTCTTGGCGTCCAGAGATGCAGAAACTGCCTGATATCTGTTTGCCTGATGAAATGATCAAATCTATCGAAGGTGATTTTTCTGCACTTTATGAAATATGTGAAGGGATAAATTCGGCAATTCAAGAAAAAATTGATAATCCTGATAAGGGAGTAAACCTTGACGATATTGACCCTAGCGTCGTAGTGAGTCGAATAAATCAAAAATATAACGAAATTTTTAAAATGGTTGAGAAGTATAACTCTCAGGGTGGGCAGGCCAAAGATATACGTCGAAGGTGTGAAGATATAAATCATGAAATTACAATTATTGAAACATATAAAGATGTTCAACTCCTAAAAGAAGTGGAAACTAAAATATTGGAAGTAAACCGTCGTAAAGAAAATATTGAAGAGGAAATAAATGGTATTTCTGAAAGATTGGGGATTGAAGAGGCTAAATTAAGGAGTGAAAGTGAAGCTGCGGATAAAATTAATGATCTCCTATCGATAGTATTCGGTCCTGACGTAATCGTTCTAGAAGCTGGAGGAAGGCATGGGTATCGTGTTGTAAATAAGGGTAAAGATGTCCCCCCGAGTAGGCTCTCTACTGGAGAGCAAAATATTCTTTCTCTGTGCTACTTCTTCGTTAAAATCGCAGACGGGGAGGAATATGAAAATTCTTTGAATAGTAAC
Source organism: Rothia sp. (in: high G+C Gram-positive bacteria) (assembly GCF_015265375.1). Lineage (GTDB taxonomy): Bacteria > Actinomycetota > Actinomycetes > Actinomycetales > Micrococcaceae > Rothia. The sequence goes on along the minus strand of NZ_JABZXW010000014.1, from coordinate 34,908 downwards.
AAAATTATTATCCTTGATGACCCAATTTCTAGTTTTGATTATGATAATAAATTTGGGGTGATTAAACTTCTGGGATACATAATTCGTAAGATTTTCCCTAGTGGGTCTAGTTCCAAATTATTAATTACTACTCATGATATTTTTGTTGCTCATGAGTTGTCAAAATTAATTTCATATATATCTAATAGTGTAGTTTTACAATGTTGGCATCTTCAGGATGAGCTAATATCGACAAACTTTGAATATATTGACGAATATAGAGAAATGCTAGCTCGAATGTTTAAGTTTGCTACGGATGAGACCATAGTGGATGATGTGCCGGCGGCAAATGAAATTCGTCGTGTTTGGGAAGCGTTTTTGCGTTTTGAATTAGGACAGTCTGGAGTTGCTAATAGAAGTTCTATAGCGAAAATTCAAGAATACTATAGGGAGAACCGGATGCGAAAGGAGTGCGATTTTATGGATAAATTTATTTCTCAGGTATATATTAATACAGATTCACACTCTGGCCATCAAATGTTGGGCGATAATATTAGTCTTCAACCTACTCTAAAAGTAGGGGATTTCAGGGAGTTTATTAAAGAAATTCTATGCTTTATTCATCTTGTGTCTCCGCATCACATCGCTTTGCGACTCGGTGGAAATTCTGAAACTATTGACGGTAATAGGGAAAAGATTGATGATCTATGTCAGAAAATTGTGGGTTCTTAAAAAGTCTCGATGGCACGTCTTAAGCAGACTCGAATTATGGTTCCCGTCATCATTGAAGCGGCAGAAGAAGGAAAAATAATTGGGACGGAATGAATGCTTACTGTCGTGCTTTGCGTGCACGCGCTGAGCAGTCACTTAACCTGGCGTTAGGAGATCCTGTAGAGCCTCAATAATATGTCTGTTACAAACAGCAGGTTATCTGAGAGTAGGATTTGTCTGAAAACCTATGTGACATAAAAGCGGAGCCCCGCACTGTGTGTACAGTGCGGGGCTCCGCCCTGTTAACCCTCGCACGCTACAAAAAGCAGCCGCCCGGGTGTAAGTCTTATTGACCGGGATTAGTTGTCAGCGCCAACCATAACGCTGGACGCCTTGATGACTGCGTAAGCGGTCTCGCCAACCTTCAGGCCCAGCTCCTCGATGCGATTGTCTGTTATGACCTTGACCGCCTCATACGCCAGCCTCGGGAGCTGGAGGATTGGATTGATCGCACGGAGTCCCGAGGTCTGCTTCTCGTGACAGCCAACGGAGACGCCGACCTCACCCCTGAGGACATCCATCGCCCCCACTTCTCACGAAGAACTATGGTGCTTCGACCTCACGGGCTTCCCGAGCGGTACCGGCGAGATGTCGCCGTCTGCTGCTACCTCGTGGGGTGACCTCTACGAGGAGGCGGGGGAGATGCAGTGGGGTGCCCTGCTGGCATGGGTGGAGACTAGCTGCTACGTGGCTGATGTGGACGGCCTGCCGTGTGCGTCTGACTTCGAGGATCGCTACTGCAGCTTCTGGGACTCGGAGAACGACTGCTCTGCCCACCTCGCCGAGGAGATGTGCATCTGGGACGAGGTTCCCGAGCACCTACACAGCTACTTCGACATCGACGCCTGGTAGTGCGATGAATGATTCGACTATGCCATCGCCAACGTCCCTGACGGCGGCGTCTTTATCTTCCGTGCCCACTGAACGCACATCTGCCCCCCTGGAGGTCACACCGACCTCTAGGGGGTCGTTTTTCAGACAAAACCCGTCCTTTTGTTGCCGTGTCTGACTATTCTCAATGCAATATATCTGATACAGTCTGAGGTAGAAACGGCCCGCCAAAGAGAGGAAGAACATGGCGAACGAGAGGGCGACGGACCAGATCGTCCGTGACATGCTACGCGAAATTGGTTTTAATCGCCCCTGGGAACAGGACGGTGGCCCCCAGTGGAAGCGAGATGCCCTCAAGGGTGGGTCGAAGTCTGCCTCGGCCAATGCTGAGGGCAAGCCTGAGTTCGTCTTCGTCTCAGATGGTTTCGTCGTCGTGGTTGAGGACAAGAAGGACGTGCAGCGCACGCGCTACCTCGTCGATGGTGACCCGATCACCGAGCATCCCTACCGTGCTGACTACGCGCTCAATGGTGCGATCCACTACGCGAAGACGATGCTTGCCAACGGCATCCCGTTCGACAAGGGTGTCTTCGCCGTGGGTGTCGGCGGTGGCGAAGTCCACCATGAGATCGCCGTGTCCTACCTGGCCCCTGGCTTTGTCAAGCACCTTGACGACCTCGACAACCTCGAAGTGTTCTCCGAGAAGGAGATTGGCGAGTACTATGCCGTTCAGGTTCGCGGACAGCGCCCGCGCGCTGAAGTTCGACTTGACGATGTTCGTGCCGCTGCTGAGCGCCTGCACGAGGGGATGCGCAACTACGGCTCCGTTGAAAACGACCGCAAGGCGCCGCTCGTCTCAGCGATTCTCCTGGCGCTCAAGAACCCCTATTTCGACCTCGACAGCCTCAAGAGCATTTCGCCCCGTAACAATTACCAGGTGTGGGATGGGCGCATCATCTACGATGCTGCCGAGCAGTACATGAAGTCCGAAGCACTCATGCCTCAGGCGAAGATCGGCACGCTCCTTGACCAGTTCTCCTTCATCAAGCAGGCACCGCAGCTCAACCGCTCCCACCGAGACCTCGGCGAGTCTCCCCTCAAATGGATGACTCGCATCCTGGAGAACGACGTGTACCACGTTGTCACTGACCCTTCGATGGCCTTCGACGTGCTCGGCAACTTCTATCACGAGTTTATCTCGTACGGTGGAGGTGACGGATCGGGCCTCGGCATCGTGCTTACGCCCGAGCACGTCACGACGCTCATGGCTGAGCTGATCGACGTGAATGCCACCGACTACGTTCTCGACCCCACCGCAGGCACCGCTTCCTTCCTTATCGCTGCCATGCAACGGATGTTCGACGACGTGGGCGACAACGCGGCCATGCGCGAGGACATCCGCAAGAACCGCCTTTACGGCATCGAGCTCCAGGACAAGCTCTTCGCAATCGGCACCACGAACATGATCCTGCGAGGCGATGGCAAGGCGAACTTCCGTCGCGACTCGATCTTCGAGGCTCCAATGGCAGAAATGCGCGGGGACATGAAGCTGTCTGACGGCACAATCGCCCTCGGACACGGCTTCACCAAGGTGCTCCTCAACCCGCCCTACTCGCAGGCCAAGGACAAGAACACCCGCAACCTCTCCGAGCTCGCCTTCATCGAGCGTGCGCTGGAGTTCCTCAACCCTGGTGGCAAGCTCGCCGTGATCGTGCCCCAGTCCGCGATGGTCGGCAAGACTAAGGAGGATAAGGCACGCAAGCGCTTTATCCTTGAGCACCACACGCTCGACACGGTAATCACCATGAACCCGATGACCTTTGCAAACTCGGGGCACACGCCCCACACGGTCATCGCGATCTTCACGGCAGGACGCAAGCACCCTGAGGGTCAGAAGGTTCGCTTCGTGAACTTTGAGAAGGACGGCTGGGGCGTCGCCCCGCACCGTGGCCTTGTGGACGACGGCACGGTCGCCTCGCGCCGCAAGCACCTCCTGGAGGTTCTGCGCGGTGATGCCCAGGATGACACGAGTTTCATCGTCCGATCCGAGGTCACTGCCGAGGACGAGTGGCAGCACAGCTACTTCTACTTCAACGACGTGCCACCGACCTACGAGGACTTCATGAAGACGGTCGCTGACTACGTGACCTGGCAGGTTGATATGCACGCCCACGGGCTCGGCGACCTCATCACGCCGTCTCTGAACGTCACCAGTGACGAGGAGGCCGGCGAATGAGCGTCCTCGACACCCTCGACTTTCAGCCGATGCTCATCGTCGACATGTTTCGTCCCCACAAGGGGAAGCGACTTGTGGCAGCGCATCGTCAACCTGGCAAGACTCCGTTCGTTGGAGGCTCTGAGTCCTACAACAGCATCACAGGGTTTTCCGATGTTGACCCGCTCTTCCCTGGCGGATGGATTACTCTTGTCTACAACGGATCAGTGGGACAAACTCGCTTGCAACCAGCACCCTTCTTCGCTTCTGATGACGTGATTGCCCTTGAGCCAATCGCTAAGAATGTCTCCGAAGCCGCACTTCTTGTCTGTTGCGCGATCATTCAACGAGAATGTGTCAACAAGTACTCCTATGGGTCGAAGCTGAACTTGCAACGTTTGAATCGTCAGACCGTTATGGTTCCGACGGCTGTGGGGAGCGACGGCACTATCGAGGCCGACTGGGACGGCATGGACCGCCTTGGCGCAGAGCTGCTGGACCAGGTTGTCACACGCACACACAGCGCTCGCGAGACTCGCCTCGCTGACGACGACACGCTCCCGGAACTGAGGTTCGAACCAATGTTGATAGATGAATTGTTCATTCAACACCGTGGCAAGCAGGCGACCCGAAATGATAGTGGCAAGACTCCATATGTTGTTGCGGCTTCACGCCACAACAGCCAGGTGGGGTTTGTTGATGAGCAACCACTGTTTCCTGGGAAATGGTTAGCCATGGTTAATACTGGGGCTGGAGGAGTCGGATATTGCACATACCAACCTGTTCCCTTTTGGGGTTCCAATAATGTGACTGCGTTGGAACCAAGATACGCCGATGCTTCAGAATCCGCATTGATGTTCCTTGCTGGTTGTGTGCGGTTGCAGACCTTTGGAAAGTTTTCGTACGGGAATATCGCAAATATGCGCAGACTTGGAAGAACTCGCATCATGGTTCCCGTCGTCACCAATGCTGAGGGCGAGGACGTGGTGGACTGGGAGGGCATGAGCGCCTATGGACACGCCCTGCGTGTACGTGTTGAGCGTGCCATTACACCCGTCATTGGGAGCCTGTCATGAGTCGTGTACCGAACCCGGCGCACGGTGTCGGTCAGGACATCCGCATCGCTCGCCGTGCCCTCGGCTGGAGCCAGACCGAGCTGGCCAACCGTGCTCAGGTCTCACGTCCGACTATCGCTCGTGTCGAGACTGGTGTCAACATCTCCACCGGGACGCTGGAAAAGGTAGTCAAGGCGCTCGGAAAGCGTCTGCACATCTCAGACCAACCCTGACGCCCTCAGGAGCCCCTACAACGAACGAAAACCCCCGAGGCGACCTCAGTCGTGTCGGGGGTTCTCGTTCTCTCTTACGCCTTCTGAGCATCATCACGCTGTGTTGGTTGTGTGCCTGTCACCTTGCGATCGTTCGTGCTCTTAGTTTCACGTTCACGTTTCTTCGCCGTTGCGAGCTTCGGATCAATCGGTCCGTGATGAACCTCAATGGTCTTTCCATTCGCCAATCGAAACAACATTGCTTCGCCCCATCTCAAATGAGTCGTTGCTGCTATCGCAGTCATGAGTCGTACTCTTGGTGGTCGTGCTGGCCTTGTTGAGCCGCTGCTCGATCACGCGCTGACTACGCTGCTGTCTGTCGAGAGTGCGCTCTCGCCGCTGCTCTCTGCCAGCCGTCACCGCCTTCGCGAAGTCGGCGAACTTGTCGGACTCGGTGAAGTTCACGTGCGCGGCAAGTGCACGAGAAACGTCGTCGTCGTGACCGTGCCGCCCTCCATCTCGCCGCGCTTGTTCTTCTTGTCCTTCGTGATCTTACGCGACAACCTCGCGGCGCGAGCATCGCCGTATTCCATGACTTCGCGGATGTCCTCACAGGGGCGGAACCCGCCCTCGCCTTCGCTCCTCTCTGTGAGGATATGACGTTCGTCTCGTGCAAAACGTGGTGGAGTTCCGCTTCAACGTCTAAGCGATAAAAACATAAAAAACGGAGCCCCGCACTGTGTGTACAGTGCGGGGCTCCGCCCTATTAACCCTCGCGCGCCATAGAAGTAGCCGCCCGGGTGTAAGTCTTATTGACCGGGATTAGTGGTCAGCACCAACCATAACGTTGGATGCCTTGATGACTGCGTAAGCGGTCTCGCCAACCTTCAGGCCCAGCTCCTTGATGGACTCATTGGTGATGGAAGCAGAGATAACAACCTCCGGAGCGATCTCAATCTTAACGATGCCGTTAGTCGCACCCTCAGTAATCTCAACAACCTTGCCAGCGAACTGGTTACGTGCAGAAAGCTTCATGAAGCCGTGCCTTTCACTACTCAAAACGTACAAATACTCTAAGCACTATACACGCCGCAGCCGTTCAGAAGCACCTTCCAACCAAAATATTACGCATGAACCATGCGAAATTTATTTTCGGCTTCACCCACGCCCCGAACCCACCCCAAAAGACCAGCAAAAACCAGCCTCACACATGCGGTTCACACCCGCCAAATGGTATAGTCAGCACGAACGCGAGAACCCTCGCACCCTCCACCGTCGCACCCCGCCCTCGCTGACGCGCGCCCACACGCCGCAGCCACATACCGCAGGGGAGCGGCGCGTCCGCACAGATCGAAGAAGGAACCATGAGCGAAAACCTCAACGAAATCGAAGCACCCGCCTGCCCCGAATGCAACGAAAACTACACCTACGAAATGGGCGAACTCTGGGCATGCCCCATGTGCGGCCACGAATGGGAACGCACCGCAGCAGGCGAAACCGAAGAAGAAGCAGGTGCCAAGGTTCTCGACTCCGTCGGTAACGAGCTCGTCGACGGCGACTCCGTCACCATCGTCAAGGGTCTGAAGGTCAAGGGCGGCGCAGACATCAAGGCAGGCACCAAGGTGCGCGGCATCCGCCTGCTCGAATCCCCCGTCAACGGCCACGACATTGAGGCGAAGGTCCCCGGTGCAGGCCAGATGTACCTGAAGTCCTCCGTCGTGAAGAAGGCATAAGCCAAGGCGATATAAGCCAAGAAGACGTAAAACGCCTCCTGCGAGGCGCAGAAAAGGCGGCACCTCCCGCACTAGCTCACGCTAGGGGAGGTGCCGCCTTTGTGTATGAGGGGCTCATCTGAGAAAAGCTCAGCGCGCCCTCAATAGGTCGGAATGTTTTACTTCCTGCCGGTAAGGCCCAGGTAGACGGAAATAGTCAGCATTGCTGCGAAAATTGAAATAATCCAGCGGATCCAGTCAATGCCGCTGGTGTCCGCTACACCCAGCTGGGTCGCTGCCCAAGTGCCGATAGCCGCGCCGACAGCACCGCAGATAATGGTCCAAAGAATCGAAATGTTCTGACGGCCTCGCATGAAGAAACGTGCGATCGCGCCAATAATTGCGCCGGTAATAATGGTGCCGATAATAGTGCCCATTGTTCTCTCCAAAGGTTGTACACCTGCCGCTGTGACAGGTGGTGTGTTAGTTCCAGTGTAGGCAATACTGGTTACGGAAAGCTTAATAACGGGTATGTTAAGGTAAACGGCACCTCAATGTTTTACGTGTAAAACACTGAGGTGCCGTTCCTAACGGACGAAGCGACTACTTCGACTTACGCCAAATCTTCAGAGCGCTACAAATCAGCGGCAGCTGCAGGGGCAGGCGACCGTACGCAATAGCCTTACGCTGAGTGGACTGGTTACGCGCATCCAGAGCCATCTGAATGTTCGCGGGGAACACCGCAACAAACAACAGCGCCGCAAGCAGACCACCAGTACGGCGGGTCTTATCATTAGCCAGCAGGGCAGCGGTGCCCAGCTCAGCTACACCCGAACCGTGAGTGTACGCGTGGGCAGGACCCGGCAGGTACTTCGGCACAATCGAGTCGAAGGGATCCGGGATGATGAAGTGCAGCGCACCCATCACAGCGAGGGCACGAGCCATGCGAGTAGCCGAGCGCTCAGCGCTGTACTCTTTCTTCTTAAAAATACTCATGCTCCCATTATGCGCCCGTCAGAGGCGTATTCCTTGGCTCAGGGCACGCTGAACCGCTGCGTGTTTGACTGTCTAAAATGCGGACTTGGCACGTCAAACAGAAAACGTTGTTCAAAAGCAGGTAAGATAGGGAGCAACGGCACCACGTGCGGATGACACCCCGCCTGCCCTCACCTTCAGGTGAGTCGCCAGACGGAGTAAAACACCGGGTGCCTACCGGAACAATCAAAGGAGTTATACCGTGAAGAAGATTCTGTGCATCGCTATCCTGGCAGGCGCCGCATACTTCGGTTACAAGAAGTTCGTTGCCTAAATAGCTAGCCCTCGGGCACTCTACATATCCTTAAGCAACGAAAACCCGCCGTCTCACATATGCACCATATGCGAGACGGCGGGTTTCTCGTATGCCCAATCTCCTGGGCATCAAACACGTAGCCTATAAGGTGAACCGGCTATTCGCTCGGTCTAGTAGCTCGGCGGAACCTCACCGGTCATCACAACCTTGTTCTGCGAAGAGCTCCAGCTGAACTCAGCAGTCGTGCGACCGCTCGCGTTGTGTACCTTCTCGTCTTCCTTCATGTAACGGTAGGTCACGCTAATCGAGCTGTCCGAGGTACGGGTAATCACCGGAGAGAACGAGTACGGCTCATAGGTTGCGGTACCAATGAACTTGCCGCGGTGGAACAGCAGAATGTGGTGCACCATCGCCGCGGTGCAACACGAAGACGGGGAAGAACCCGGAATCGCGTCAATCCACGACAGCTCAGCACAGGGGTCGTAACCCTCGTAGCTTGCCGAAACGTTCGTCCACTGATCCCACTTGCTCTTATTCTTCAACTCGCGCAGAGCCTTAGACACCACGGTCGATGCAGAATCAGACGCGCAGGTGGAATCCTTCTTCGACTCAGACTTAGAGGTCTTCGACTCGGAGGCGGTCGGCTCAGCATGAACCGTAATCGTCACCACCGACGGCACCGGAGCAGGCGACGAAGCACTCGGGGTAGCGCTTGCGGATGCGCTCGGGGTAGCGCTAGGGCTCGCCGACGGGGTCGGGAACAGTGCCTGAGTGGAGGTCGCGCTCGCGGATGCAGAAGCGCTGCTAGAAGAAGACACTACGGTACCCGAAACAGCAGAATCAGTGCTTGCCGAGCAGGACGTGACAACAAGAGCTAGAGCGGCGCCCAGTGCGGGTAGAGCCAAAGCGGTGCGGCCGGTGAAACGGCGGTGAGTAGAAGACATGAATACTCCTGAAGATGCGCTGCAACGCGCATCGGTGCTGGTCAAGAAGTGAATAGTGTGAACTCGTCCAGTATAGGGAAAAAGAAGCGGACGCGCGGCGCGTGCGGTCAGCGCTGTTCATTACCGTAGAGTCACAGGCCGGGATTAGCGCTAGACAGCGGCTACAGCAGAGCCAGGGGAGGCGAAGCGGCACCGCAGAAAATCAGCTATGCGGAAACTCCGCCCGCTAGTGCCTGTGTCCCCTTGCACACCCGCCGTATCCAAGGGACAATGAAAGCATGGCTGAAGTAACTCTACATAACGAACTCGTAATCCACACCAACGGTGACCTGCCCGCAGTCGGCGCAAAGCTGCCCGAATTTTCGGTTCTTGCGGCTGATCTCTCCGAGATTTCCTCCGCAGATTTCGCAGGTAAGAACCTGGTGCTGAACATCTTCCCCTCCGTCGACACCGGTGTTTGCGCAAACAGTGTCCGCACCTTCAACAAGCAGGCTGCAGGCCTGGAGAACACCGTCGTGCTGTGCGTCTCTAACGACCTGCCCTTCGCAATCGGCCGCTTCTGCGCAGCCGAGGGCATTGAGAACGTCGTGACCTCCTCCGCTTTCCGTTCCTCCTTCGGTGAGGACTTCGGCGTGAAGCTCGTGGACGGCCCCCTGGCTGGTCTGCTGGCACGCTCCGTGGTTGTCGTGAACCCCGCCGGTGAGGTTGTCTACACCGAGCTGGTTCCCGAAACCACCAACGAGCCCAACTACGAAGCAGCCCTGGCAGCTATCAAGTAAGCTTAGTACGGGACCGGACGTAAGCCCGGCACCCGCATAGTACTTCCGTCAGGGACACCTGGCGGTACACAGCACAGCAGATACTGAACGTCTACAGCGCATGATCTAGGGTTCACCCACACATGCGGCTGGCGACAGCATAACGCCCCGCCCACCCGGTATTTCGGGTGGGCGGGGCGCTTTACTATATCCAGACTTAGTGCGCGATTCAGACTTAGTGTGCAGAGATGCCGGGATGGCCGGGAGCGTCGGAGGTTTCGGCAGTTTCGGCGGCTTCGGCGGGCTCCTCATCCGCGACCAGCATATGCTCCGGCAGGGTGCCTCGGCGCTTAGCCACCACAAAACGCGATACCAGCAGCAGAATGTACACCACCATCGAAATCAGCAGCATCGACTGCGGCGCCACCAGCAGACCAACCGCCGCAGACACACCCGCAATAGCGGCAGTCGTGCGGTCCTTAGAACTGCGATACGCATCGATAGCGAGCACCGCAAAGAGCGCCGTCATCACAAAATCCACGCCCTTGAGCTCGCTCAAGAAGCTTGCACCCAGCACATAACCGAGCGTAGCGCTCGCCAGAACGCTCAGGTGCAGGCCCGCGTGGATCCACAGGATGCGGGAGGCACGAAGCTTATGGCGGTCCGGTCCGGTGTTCAGCGCGTACGCCTCATCAATGAGGGTGTACACGGTGTAGAACTTCGCCAAACCACCCCGCACACGCTCAATCGGGTAGGACAGGCCGTACATGAGGTGGCGCGAATTAATGAGCAGAGTCATCACCGCGATAGAGAACAGCGAGGCGTGATTCGACACCATATCAATCAGCACAAACTCGACCGAACCGGCAAAAACCAGCATCGGCAGCAGGGGAGCCACCCAGAACGGCAGGCCGTAACTGTGCACCAGCACGCCCAGACCAATGCCGACAAAGAACAGGCCCAGCATAATCACGCCGGCAACACGCATCGCCTCCGCGAAGCCGCTCTCGCGCGGCTGCTGAGGCTCCTGTGCATCGGGGGAGGCGGGCGCCTCCACCACGGGAATCATTCCGGTTAGCGGAAGCGCAGAAGCAATGACCTGCTCCACCTGCTCGGGAGAAGCCTGATGGGGCGCCGCCTGGCTCGCCTGCTGCGGTGCAGGCTGAGAAGAAGCAGCGGAAGAAACAGGATTCTTAGAGATGCTCATCATGACCCCCTAGAAAACCCAGTTAGCCAGAACAACACAGGTGACGGTACCCGCAACCATGCTCAGCACCATATTCTTACGCCACAGGTGCGCACCCACGGTCACCACCAGGCCCGCCAGGTACGGTGCCGCCGTTTCAATGGAAGAATAATCAATCTTTGCCACCGCATAGATGGCAAGCAACGCAACCGCGCCGAGCGGAATCCAGTGGCTGAGCGCATCCAAAAGTTCGGAGCCAGCCAGAGCCTTCTTCAAACCGAAGGGAAGCAAACGAAGCAGGAACGTAATGCCTGCAGCCACAAGAATCGCGGCAAGAATATAGCCGGTGGTCACTTCACTGTTCATGAAGATTTTCTCTTTCTGCACATACTCAGCGAAAGACCCCGAAAGAGTGCCCCGAAAAGAGCGGAAGAGCCCTGAAAGAAGCGTGCGGATAAAGCCGTGAAAACATCCGCGAAAAAGGGTAGGGAGAGCCCAACCGAAGAAGGGGCTGGGGGCTAAGTAGTGCGGTAGGTACGTGAGTTGATGAAAGCCGCGAAACATGGAGGCGGAGGGTCGTTCCTCCTACACGAGTTTTCTGCGTGGATAGTTCTGTGCAGATAGTTCTGGGCGGGTAGTTGCGCGCGCCAGTAGTTCTCGTGCGTGACCTCGGGTGATGCCGCTCCCGGTGCGGTGTTACTCCGGGGCGGCACAGCGTTCTGCGTCGCTAGTTTCCTTAGCGGTGTCTTTCATCTGAGTCATGGTGTACCTTCACCTCTGGGAGCCTCCGCGCAGGTTCGCGCGGGAGGCATCTTAATAATCCTAGAAATAGAAAGAGGGGGAGAGCGAAGCTCCACTCATCTATCCTAACCGGTTTTGAACACGTATGTAACGTTCTTACCGCTGTGTGGAAGCGGGTGCATCAGCGGTAGCGGCGCTTTCAGCCTCAGCCGCCACCTCATGCACAGTACGATGCGGCAGAGTACCGCGGCGTTTCGCCACCGGGAAACGCGCCAGCAGCAGCAACACATACGAACCCAACGCCACCACCAGGAACGAGGACGGCGCAAAAATCAGTGCAACCACAGCCGAAACCGCCACAAAGAGCGCCGTCACACGATCCGGGTTAGCGCGGTAGCCGTCCATCGCAAGAACCGTGAAGATGGCTACCATCACGAAGTCCACGCCCTTCAGGCTGCTGAGGAAGCTTGCGCCCAGCACATACCCGAGGACTACGCTCAGAACCCACGACACGTAAATCAGCATGTTCACCCACAGAATGCGCGCCCCCGAACGCTCATTACGATCGGGACCGGAGTTGAGAGCAAACGCCTCATCGCAAAGAGTGTGAATCGCCAGAGCCTTAGCCCAGAAACCCTTCACATTGTGCAACGGGTAGGAAAGACCGTACACCAGGTGGCGCGCATTCACCAGGAACACCGTCAACGCAATCGACGCTAGGGGCGCGCCACCGCTGACCATGCCCACCATCAAAAACTCCACCGAACCGGCAAAAACTAGGGCAGATAGCAGCGGCGCAGTCCAGATCGGCAGGCCGTGCGCGTTGAGGATAATACCCAGACCCAAACCCAGCACAGCGATACCGAGCATCACCACGGAAGAATCCGCAACAGCCAAGCGGAAATCATTCTGCGTGCTCGTACGCCCAGTGCCGGGACGCCCAGTGCCGGGGGTCTGTGCCATAAAAGAAGTTCCTTGTGTATGTTGTGCTCTTCAAAAAATCTACTGTGTGCGTGAGGGACTTCGAAGCTCCGCCGCGGTTTTCCAGTGTATAGGAGCAAGCGGTTGACCGACGAGAAAAAGAGTCCGGGAATAAAATAATGAGAAACACGCTTATAGTGAATGACGCTAAACAACGCGGCGCTGAATAACCTAGCGACCGTGCAGACAACCCGAAAGGAACCTCAATGGCTGAACAGAACAACGCTGAACAGAACAACAGCGTGCAGAACAACGCCGAGCAGACTGCAGAAGAGCAGAAGAAGGTGTACTCGCGCCAGCAGGAACGCCGCGAACTCGACAACTACCGCCAGACCAAGATCGAGCGCATCGACCGCCTGCGCTACCGTGCCTACGGTGCCAACGGCGCAACCCTCGACTTCGGTGTGGGCGAGGGCCTGCTGACCCCCGTCGAGCTGCTGCTCGCCGCAATTGCCGGCTGCTCCTCCGTAGACGTGGACGCGGGCACCTCCCGCCGCTCCACCCCCGAGGTGTTCGAGGTGCTCGCCTCGGCGCTGAAGCAGACCGAAGACGGCGCGGTGCGCCTCGACGACGTTGAGGTGGACTTTGATGTGCGTTTCCCTGCCGATGAGCAGGGCGCCAAGGCACAGAAGATGGTGGACCGTCTGATTCAGCTCAGTGAGCAGAAGGACTGCACCGTTTCTCGTACCGTGGAGCACCCCACGAACGTTTCGTTCCACAACCTGGCTGACTAAAGCCGGGTGAGCTGAATAGATCGGGTGAATTAGCCTGATAGGGAACCCTCCCGTACCGCTTGTGATGAAGCGGGTACGGGAGGGTTTTTCTGTGTTTTTGTGGTTTTGGGTGGAAAAGAGCCTAAAAAGCGAGTAGGATTGACCCTCAGATTAGGAAAACTTACGGTACGTAAGAAATCCTTAAGATTAAAGAATTTCTTGACCCAGGCACAAACCTTCGGCGGCACCACCCGCAGCAGGACTAGACTGGACACCAGACTAGACCGCTAGCAAACGCACGAAGCAATAGCCTCAGAAAGAAGACCTGACATGGCACAGCCTACAGAGACTTCCGGCGCTGCATCGGAAGCCACCCCCGCAGAGGGTGAACTGAAGCGAGGCCTCTCCGCCCGCCACATGCAGATGATCGCAATCGGCGGCGCAATCGGCACCGGCCTCTTCGTCGCCTCCGGTAAGACCATCTCCACTGCAGGCCCCGGCGGCGCAATCCTCGCCTACGCCCTCATCGGCGTCATGGTGCTGTTCCTCATGCAGTCCCTCGGCGAGATGGCTGCACACCTGCCCGTCCCCGGCGCATTCCAGACCTACGCGGCACGCTACGTGTCCCCGTCCTTCGGCTTTGCCATGGGCTGGAACTACTGGTTCAACTGGGCGATTACCGTCGCCGCCGAGCTCGTCGCCGTCGGTGAGGTGATGAGGTACTGGTTCCCGGACGTCCCATCCTGGGTGTGGGCGGCAGGATTCCTCGTGCTGCTGACCGGCATCAACGCCCTCTCGGCACGCTCCTACGGTGAGAGTGAGTTCTGGCTCGCCACCATCAAGGTCGTCACCGTGGTCGTCTTCCTCATTGCTGGTATTGCGATGATCTTCGGCATCCTGGGCGGTAGCTCGCCGGGCTTCTCCAACTGGACCGTCGGTGAGGCACCCTTCGTTGGCGGCGCACCCGCCGTGCTCGCCATCTTCATGGTGGCTGGCTTCTCCTTCCAGGGCACCGAAATGATTGGTGTGGCTGCTGGTGAGTCCGAGAACCCCCGCCGCGACGTGCCCCGCGCACTGACCAGCGTGTTCTGGCGCATCATGCTCTTCTACATTGGTGCGATGGTCGTCATCGGCTTCCTGATTCCTTACTCCGACCCGAACCTGCTCACCGCAGCGGACGGCAACATCAACATCTCCCCGTTCACCCTCATCTTCGAGCGTGCGGGCATCGCCTTCGCGGCAGCCATTATGAACGCCGTGATCCTCTCCGCAGTGCTCTCTGCGGGTAACTCGGGCCTGTACGTTTCGGCTCGTATGCTCTTCGCGCTCGCGCAGGAGGGCAAGGCTCCGAAGATGTTCACCCGCATCAACTCCGGTGGCGTGCCCATGAACGCGCTGCTGGCAACCGCCGCTATCGGCGCGGTCGGCTTCATCGCCGCACTGCTTTCGCCGGACGGCGCGTACCTGTGGCTGGTGAACGTGTCCGGTCTGGCTGGCTTCATCACCTGGGTGGGTATCGCCGTGGCTCACTACCGTTTCCGCCGCGCGTACCTGAAGCAGGGTAACAGCCTGAAGGACCTGCCCTACGTGGCGCCGTTCTTCCCTGCAGGCCCGATTATCGCCTTCCTCATGTGCCTGGTCGTCATTGGCGGTCAGAACTACGAGGCGTTCCTCAGCGGCGACTGGTTTGGCGTTCTGAGCTCCTACATTGGTCTGCCCGTGATTATTGCGGTCTGGCTGGTGCACCGCGTGGTCACTCGCGACCGCATCATTCCGCTGGAGCAGATTGACGTGAGCGGCATTGAGGTTAAGGCTTCGAAGTAACGCGAACGCATACGCCAGCTGATAGACTCTGCTGGCTGAATTAGCTGATACGTGAAGAGCCGCCGGTTCCCCTTGAATGGGGAGCCGGCGGCTCTTTGCTATGCGCGGTTTATTCCGGATGGGCGGGCTAGGCTGTGCGCCCTGCAGCTCTTAGGAGCGGCGGCGCGAGCGCAGAACGCTCAAACCCAGACCCGCGCAGATAGCGGCAACGCCAATGCCAACAATCACGCCAACGCTGGATGCACCGGTGCTCGCCAGGGTAGCCTTCTTGGGGCTGTCCTTTGCCGGGGTGTTCATTGCCAGCGTGTCCTGAGCCGAGCGGGCGGCGGTCACCGGAGCCTCCTGAGCGGGCTTGCTCTTGGGATGCGCAACGGTTGCATCCTCCAGCTTGTCAGCGTTGGGGGTCTTATCGGCAACCGGTGCCTGATCTGCCGCGGGTGCCTTGTCGGCAGGCATCGGAGCTTTAGGCAGTGCCGGGACGGTCGGTGCATCGGTCGGGTTCACGCCCACGGTTGCTTCGGGCAGGGGTGCTACGGTGGGTGCGTCGGTCGGGTTCACGCCCACGGTTGCCTCGGGCAGGGGTGCCACGGTGGGTGCGTCGGTGGGGTTCACACCAATGGTTGCTTCCGGTAGCGGTGCTACGGTGGGTGCGTCAGTGGGGTTCACACCGACGGTTGCCTCCGGCAGGGGTGCCACGGTGGGTGCGTCGGTCGGGTTCACACCGACGGTTGCTTCGGGTAGCGGTGCCACGGTGGGCGCGTCGGTCGGAACCGCCGAAACCACGGGCTCCTGCGCGAAAAGCTCAAGAGGCTTCTGAGCATCAAACGAACCGTACTCGGCACCCTCAACGCCGGCAGCCATGGTGCCCGCAATGTACTTGTGGGAGGTATTCAGCGTCGCCGCAACATCCGCCGGAACCTTCACCTCCGTCTCAAAGACACCGTTGTGAATCTGCGAAGCAGGTACCGTCACCTGAGCCACGAAACGCATACCCTGCTGGGGAAAACGGCCGGGAACCCACACGTTCGTATCAGACACCACCACACGCACACCGTGCGGGGTCGCCTCACCCGTGTAGCCGGTACCGCGCACCTTCAACACAGTCTCACCCTTGGTGTTCAGGCGCGGGGAATCCACGTGCAGAACCGGTGCGGCGCTATCCTTCACAACGTCCATGCGCAGAACCTGACCGCCCCCGTAACCATCAACGATGATATTAGCGACGAAGCTGTAGTTCTTCGCCGGGTCAATCAGGCTACCGGGAACGTAATGGGTCGCAGTCGCCGTGCCGTCCTTGAACGGGCCGTCAACGCGCACCGTCTGAATCGGGTTCAGAAACGGGAAACCCCTATGGTTTGCCTCATGCAAAGCCGGGGCGAAAGCGGTAGTTTTCGCGGGCAGTTTCGATGCCTTGAACGTAATCTTGTTCAGACGCAGAGCGGTCTTCAACTCACGGGTGTTGGCCTCAACCTTGTAGTTGTAGACCGTAATAACCGGCGGGTTATCCGGATTCGGGGTATTTGCTGCCGCAACAGAAGGCAGAGCGCCCAGGCTCAAGGAGGCGGCAAGAAGAACAGAAGCACCGGCGCTACCGTAGCGGCGGGCAGGAGAAGAGTTAGCCATCACGAAGTTCCTTCTACATGAGTGATTGAGCGATTCGCACTCTTCCTGTATCACGCCAAGTCGAGTGCGTATACGGTACCGCGACATCGCGGTTAATTACACCGTAACACGCACCTAAACGCATGAACCGGACATAAGATAACTCGCCGAAATATTACGTAAAACCACTGCCCGCAGGGCGCACAATAGGGCGGATGAATAAGACAAACACGTACAGCGCTGGGCAGAAGACAGGGAAATGCTAGGGTAGAAAGATGCCCACGCAGAAGAACCCGCAGAACCGAATAGAAACAGCCCAGCCCGCCCAGACCGCCCAGTCTGCTCAGCCAGCCGAGCGCAACGCTACTGAGCACAGCGCCATCGATAACGCCCACCGCGTCGTGAACGTGTGCGCCGTGGCAATCCGCAACCGGGACGGGCTCGTACTCACCGTGCGCAAGCAGGGCAGCGACGGGTTCATGATGCCCGGCGGCAAACCCGAACCGGGAGAAACCCCGCTACAGACAGCCTGCCGCGAAGTGAGCGAAGAAATCGGGCTCACCCCCGACCCCGCCCGGATGCACCACCTCCGACTGCTGGAAGCGGCGGCACTGAACGAGGCAGGCTTTACGGTACGCGCCGAAACCTTCGAATACGCCCCCATCGACGAGCAGTACGAGCAGCTGGCTACGCTGGTGCCGCATGCCGAAATCGCTGAGCTGCGCTGGGTCAACCCCGCCATGAGCAGCCCCTCCGATTCTGCATTGCAGGCACCCCTGAATACCGAGCAGATTTTCCCGCTACTGGCGCGCACCCCGCTACCGTAACCGCCGAGCCCAACGTGCCCCTGAACTGGCGGGCGGCACACATGAGGTACACAGGTACATCCGGTACCCTCAACACAGAACACCGCGAGGCGAAGCCGCCACGCAGCGACGCGTACGGTACCCTCGCCCATCCCTCAAGGAGAACCATGAAGAAGACTGACTACAACCTCGCCGTCTACTGCGGTGCACGCTCCGGTAACGACCCGCTCTTCACCGAGCGTGCCCGCGAACTCGGCACCCTCTGCGCCCAGAACAACATTGGCGTGGTCTACGGTGGCGGCCGCACCGGCCTCATGGGCACCGTCGCGGGCGCAACCCTGGACGCCGGCGGCGTGGTCTACGGCGTGGTCACTCACAAGCTGGTCGGCCTGGAGGGCGTGTACCCCGGCCAGACCACCCTCGACATTGTGGACACCATGCACCAGCGCAAAATCGCCATGATCGAGAAGGCTGACGCGTTTGTCGCTATGCCCGGCGGCCCCGGCACCCTCGAAGAGTTCTTTGAAGTTTTCAGCTGGCAGTTCCTCGACATTCACTCCAAGCCGGTCGCCCTGCTGAACGTCAACGGCTACTGGGATAAGCTCATCGACGCCATGCACTACATGGCGTCCACCGGCCTGCTGAACGAGCGCTACCTGGACGAACTCATTATCGCGACCACCCCCGAAGAGCTGCTGGAAGCGCTCGCCAAGGACCTGGAACGCCGCGCTGCCGAAAAGAACGTAGCTGAGAAAAACACTGCTGAATAAAACAAGCACTGCTGAGTAAAACCACCGCAGAAAACGAGATTGACTATGGCAACCACCCCCAACCAGGCACGCACCCTGTTGCTGACCTTCTTCGGACCGTTCCCCGGCGTGCCCGTGAACCCCACCGTGGCGCTCGCCGAGGGTGCCCAGCGTCTGCTGACTCGGATGCGCCCGGATCTGAACGTCATCACCCGCGAGCTGCCCGTCAGCTACGACGGCTCCAGCACCGCCCTGCGTGCCGCCCTGCAGGAGGTGCAACCCGACGCGCTCATCAGCCTGGGCGTGGCGGTTGGCCGTGACGTGGTCAGCCTCGAACAGGTTGCTATCAACCTGGACTCCGCCGGTATTGAAGATAACGACGGCGACCAGCGCTGCGATGAGCCAATCGCCCCCGGTGGTCAGGAGGCGTACTTCTCCTCCCTGCCGGTGCGTGCCAGCTTTGAGCGTCTGCGTGCGGCGGGGGAGCCGGTCGAGATTTCGTACACCGCCGGAACCTACGTGTGCAACCACGTGTTTTATGAGGGGCAGCGCATCAGTCGCGAGCTGGGGCTGAGCATCCCCGCAGGGTTCGTGCACGTGCCCGCAACCCGCGCCGATGGTGGAGAGACTGCCGCCGGTGAAAAAGCAACCGAGGGTGTAGAACTGACCGCTCACCGTGACGCCGGTGGCGTGGTACGCGACGAGCAGGGCATCCCGCAGCTGCCCGAATCCACCGTGGTGCGCATCATCGCGGAGGTCGTCTCCGATACCCTGCCCGCGCTGGACTAACAGTACTGAGTCAGCCAGAACCCATATAGCAGAACCGCCGGATAGTCTCCCAAACGGGAGCCTATCCGGCGGTTTGTGCATCCTACACCTGCAGGCTATAAAACCCTCGGGTGTAGGTTTGAGCTACTACTTGGTGCGGTTCTTCAGGTAGTAGTCAATCAGCGAAGCGGTCGAAGAATCCTGGCGCTCCAGAACCTCGCGGTCGCCCTCAATAGCGGGAACCAGGTCCAGCGCCAGCTTCTTACCGAGCTCAACGCCCCACTGGTCGAAGGAGTCAATACCCCAAACAACACCCTGAACGAAGGTGATGTGCTCGTACAGGGCAATCAGGGAGCCCAGAACGCGCGGGGTCAGGCGCGGCGCCATGATGGAGGTGGAGGGGCGGTTACCGCTGAAGATACGTGCGTTGACCACGTGCTCTGCGGTGCCCTCTGCACGGACCTCTTCCTCGGTCTTGCCGAACGCCAGAGCCTGAGACTGTGCGAAGAAGTTAGCCAGGAACAGCTCGTGAACGTCCTGCTCGCCGTCCTTGGTCGGGTGGACCGGGTTAGCGAATGCTAGGAAGTCCGCGGGAATCAGGCGGGTGCCCTGGTGGATCAGCTGGTAGAAAGCGTGCTGGCCGTTGGTGCCGGGCTCGCCCCAGAACACTTCACCGGTTGCGTAGTTGACGAAGGAGCCGTCTGCGCGAACGGACTTGCCGTTGGACTCCATGGTCAGCTGCTGCAGGTATGCGGGGAAGCGGTGCAGGTACTGGTCGTAGGGCAGAACCGCGTGGGTCTCAGCACCCAGGAAGTTCACGTTCCAGATGTTCAGCAGACCCATCAGAACGGGTACGTTCTGAGCCAGGGGAGCGGTGCGGAAGTGCTCGTCCATTGCGTGGAAGCCGGCGAGGAATTCAGCGAAAACCTTCGGGCCGAAAACAATAGCCAGGGAGGTACCGATTGCGGAGTCTACGGAGTAGCGGCCGCCAACCCAGTCCCAGAAGCCGAAAGCGTTCTCGGGGTCAATGCCGAATGCTGCAACCTTGTCGAGTGCGGTGGAGACAGCCACGAAGTGCTTAGCCACAGCCTCGGATGCTTCCTTACCCTCCAGCGCGCCTGCCTCACGCAGGGAGGAGAGCAGCCACTCGCGTGCCACGCGTGCGTTGGTCAGGGTCTCCAGGGTGCCGAAGGTCTTGGATGCGACGATGAACAGGGTGGTCTCGGGGTCCAGGTCGGAGACCTTCTCAGCCACGTCGGTCGGGTCAATGTTGGAGATGAAGCGTGCGGTGATGCCTGCATCTGCGTAGGGCTTGAGAGCCTCGTACACCATGACCGGGCCCAGGTCGGAGCCACCGATACCGATGTTCACGACGGTTTCGATGCGCTTGCCGGTGATACCGGTCCACTCGCCGTTGCGCACGCGCTCAGCGAATGCGTAAATCTTCTTCAGTACGGCATGAACGTCTGCGTCTACGTCCTGGCCGTCAACGGTCAGTGCGGGGGTGTAGCCCTCGGGGCGGCGCAGCGCGGTGTGCAGTACTGCGCGGTCCTCGGTGACGTTAATGTGCTCGCCGGAGAACATTGCTTCGCGAGCTTGCTCCAGCTTGACCTCTTCAGCGAGCTTGAGCAGCAGCTCAACGGTCTCGGAGGTAATCAGGTTCTTGGAGAGGTCGACGTGCAGTTCGTCGGCGGTGAAGCTGAGCTTCTGCGCGCGTTCCGGGTCAGCGGCAAACCATTCGCGCAGGTTCGGAGTGAGGGACTTGTGATGAGCGGACAGAGCCGACCATGCAGAAGTAGTCGTGGGGTCAATAGAAGTAGTCATGCTTCCATTCTCTTATTTTCGGGTGCCTCTGTCATCTCTTTCGAGAGTGATATGGGACGATACGGCGAAAAAATCGAAACCTGGCACCCTATTGTGGGCCTTACAGTATCAAGATGTAGAGTAAAATCCATGACTTCTTCACCTGAACACACGCCCGCTGATACTCACTCACTGCGCTACCTGCTGATTTCCCGCGCGGGAGAGACCCTCCTCAACGACGACGGAACCCTGCACTACCTGACCGGTAGCAATGCTGCCGAGCCGCTGGCCGAGGACGCTATCCTGGCGCGCAGCGTGATTCGCCCCGCCGCCTATGGCGCAGATGCGGAGAAGAACAGTGAGGCAGAGAAGAACGGGGCGCAGGTGCACGTGCTCTATTGCGAGGACAAAACCCTCGCGCAAGTCGCCGCCGACCTGAACAACTCTCGGGTGCGCGCCTCCGCCAGTGGTTTCCGCTACTACCCGGTCCACGACGACCCGGAAGGCCGCGCCCACTACGCCACCGCCCTGGCACGCCGCGACTACCTCATCGACATGCGCTACTCCGCATACAGCGGTGAGGAGGCGCCCCTCGGCTCGAAGGGCATCCGCCGCACCGCCTCCGGCGAGATGGTGTTCCCCCGCATTGAACCCGCCGTGATGGCGCTGGTGACCAGCCGCGACGGCGAGCGCGTGCTGCTGGCGAATAACCGCCAGTGGCACCCCAACCGTTTTGCCCTCATCGCCGGATTCGTTGATCCGGGTGAAAACCTCGAAGAGGCGATTACCCGCGAAGTCTACGAAGAGACCGGCCTGCACACCCTCAGCACCGAGTACCGTATGAGTGATGTGTGGCCTTTCCCGCGCTCGCTCATGATTTGCTACCGGGCGCGCGTGGATGAGAACGAACCTATCATCCACCACGACGGTGAGATTCGTGCGGCGCGCTGGTTCACCGCCGCGGAGCTGCGTGAGGCGATTGCCATTTCGGAGGAGCGCGGCAACAGCGCCGAGGATGACCCCGCCAAGCTGGAGCTGCCCGGCACGAATGCTGTCGCCCGCCGCATGCTTGATGAGTGGCTCGCAGAAAAGCCCTAGTGATACACTGGTAGCTAAGCCCAACGGAGGGGGGTCCGTTTTGGCGTGCCCGGAAACGCTCTCATTGCAGAGCGGCTCCAGGAGCAAACGTTCGAACCGGCAAATACCTGAAAAATAAGGTACGGCCCCGTGACCCCCGCGCCTCTAGAGCGCACCCGCTGGCAAGACTATCCCCTAGATTTAAGCGAGAAACTTAACGCATGTCTGAAAACACCGCTTCGCGCCCCGACCTTCGCAATGTGGCCATCGTGGCACACGTTGACCACGGCAAGACCACCATCGTCGACGCGATGCTGCAGCAGACCCACGCCTTCTCTGCCCACGCAGATGTTGAAGACCGAGTCATGGACTCCGGCGACCTCGAAAAGGAAAAGGGCATCACCATTCTGGCGAAGAACACCACCGTGTTCTACAACGGCCCTTCCGCCAACGGTGAGACCATCACTATTAACGTTATTGACACCCCCGGCCACGCCGACTTCGGTGGCGAGGTGGAGCGCGGCCTGTCCATGGTTGACGGCGTTGTGCTGCTCGTGGACGCATCCGAAGGCCCGCTGCCCCAGACCCGCTTCGTGCTGCGTAAGGCACTGGCTGCTAAGCTGCCCGTGATCCTCGTGGTCAACAAGGTGGACCGCCCCGACTCCCGCATCGACGAGGTCGTTGGCGAGTCCATGGACCTGCTGCTGGGCCTGGCATCCGACCTGGCGGACGAGGTCCCGGACCTGGACCTGGATGCTGTGCTGAACGTTCCGGTGGTGTACGCATCCGGTAAGGCTGGCGCTGCGTCCCTGAACCAGCCCGCAGACGGCCAGCTGCCCGACAACGACGACCTTGAGCCGCTGTTCAAGACCATCATCGAGCACGTGCCCGCTCCCACCTACGACCCCAACGAGGTTCTGCAGGCACACGTGACCAACCTGGACTCCTCCCCGTTCCTGGGTCGTCTGGCACTGGTCCGTATCTTCAACGGCACCCTGAAGAAGGGCCAGACCGTTGCGTGGGCACGCCACGACGGTGAGATCAAGAATGTCCGTATCTCCGAGCTGCTGGCTACCAAGGCTCTCGAGCGCGTTCCCGCAGAGTCCGCTGGCCCCGGCGAAATCGTCGCAGTGGCTGGTATCGAGGACATCACCATTGGTGAAACCCTGACCGACGCTGAGAACCCCAAGCCCCTGCCGCTGATCAAGGTGGACGACCCCGCGATCTCCATGACCATCGGTATTAACACCTCCCCGCTGGCTGGCCGCGTCAAGGGCGCAAAGGTCACCGCACGTCAGGTGAAGGACCGCCTGGACCGCGAGCTCATCGGTAACGTGTCCATCAAGGTTCTGCCCACCCAGCGTCCGGACGCATGGGAAGTTCAGGGCCGTGGCGAGCTCGCCCTGGCTATCCTCGTGGAGCAGATGCGCCGTGAGGGCTTCGAGCTGACCGTGGGTAAGCCCCAGGTGGTTACCAAGACCATCGACGGCAAGGTCTACGAGCCCATGGAGCACATGATCATTGACGTGCCCGAGGAGTACCTGGGTGCTGTTACCCAGCTGATGGCTGCACGTAAGGGCCGCATGGAGAACATGGCGAACCACGGTACCGGTTGGGTCCGCATGGAGTTCGCTGTTCCCGCACGTGGTCTGATTGGTTTCCGTACCCAGTTCCTGACTGAGACCCGCGGTGCCGGTATTTCTTCCTCCTACTCGATTGAGCACGAGCCCTGGGCTGGCGACATTGAGTACCGCACCAACGGTTCGCTGATTGCTGACCGTGCCGGCGTGGTGACCCCCTACGCGATGATTAACCTGCAGGAGCGCGGCACCTTCTTCGTGGAGCCCACCTCCGAGGTGTACGAGGGCATGATCGTTGGTATGAACTCCCGTGCAGACGACATGGAAGTTAACATCACCAAGGAAAAGAAGCTGACCAACATGCGTTCTTCGACCGCGGACAACTTCGAAAACCTGACCCCGCCGAAGAAGCTGACCCTGGAAGAGTGCCTCGAGTTCGCTCGTGAAGACGAGTGCGTTGAGGTGACCCCCGAGGCGATTCGTATCCGTAAGGTCATCCTGGATTCCAACGAGCGTGTCCGCGAGTTCCGCCGCCGCGCACGTGCGAACGACTAATACTGCCGAAGTTACTTCCTAGTGGTTGTAACTGTCGCATAGAGCCGCCGCTACCTTCTGTATGGAAGGTGGCGGCGGTTCTATTTAACCCTCGAACGTCTTCGGGAAATATCGGTGGGGTAGGGGAGGGAGTGTGCTTTTGCTTTCTGCCTAAAACCGCCTCCGAAAAGCCTGAACGCCCCGCACCGTGCGGGTGAGTGTGTAAGATAAAATAATGCGCCCGAGGCGGTGGCACCTACCCGCCACCCCGCACGGCGCTGTTGACTGTCCGAAAAGCCCGACCCTGCGTATGAGAGGGAAAGCCTGTGTCTGATTCCGAGAACACTCAGCCTGATTCTGCGACCCCCAGCTACCCCACGCAGGGTGAGCGCATCGCCCCCGGCTCGCGCCGTGACCTGCTGCCGAATAATTACGATGCGAAGAAGGCGCGCATCCTGTTTGTGCATGCACACCCGGATGATGAGACCTCCTCAACCGGCGCAACCATGGCGTACTACGCGCAGAAGGGCGCGGAGGTGTACCTGCTGACCGCTACCCGCGGTGAGCTGGGCGAGGTCATCCCCGAGGAACTGCACCACCTGGAGGTTGGTAAGCCCGGTTGCCGCGATAACGGTGAGGCGCTGGGCGAGTACCGTACCGGTGAGCTTGCCGGCGCTATCAAAGCGCTGGGCGTGAAGAAGCAGTTCTTCCTGGGGCAGGAACCCGCCGTTGCGGAGGGCGCGCTGCCGCTGTACCGTGACTCCGGCATGGCGTGGGGCCCGGAGGGTAAGCCCGTCGCTAACCCGGTGGCGGCGGAGGATTCGTTGACCGCGCAGCCGCTGGAACCGCAGGCTCAGGCGCTGGTCGCCGCTATCCGCGCCCTCACCCCGGATGTTCTGGTCACCTACGATTCGGACGGCGGTTACGGCCACCCCGACCACGTGCGCGTGTACGAGATCGTGCACCGTGCCCTGCAGATCCTTGAAGATGACGAGGACCGCCCGATTCTTACCTGGGGTATTGAGGGCGAATTCGACGCGGCGGATCAGCGTCTGCAGGCTGCTATTTATGGTGACGGCACCGCCAAGCGCAAGGCAATGGAGGCGCACCGCACCCAGATTACGGTGGTGGACGAGAAGACTTTTGAGTACTCGAATAAGGTGCCGCAGAAGATTTCTGCCGTGGAGACTTTCCGTGTGCTCGACGGTGACCCGACCGCGACCGTGCACCCGAAGCCGCAGGAGGCTGGCCTGGTTGCGGGTATTCTGACCGGCTCGATTCTGGGTATTTTTGCCGGTATTGCCGGGTCGATTTACCACGCTTGGGTCGTGTATGCGGGGGATACCGCCCTGCCCCTCGGCTTGCTGGTGGCGTACCTGACGGTTTTCTTTACCGCCCTGTGGTGCGCCCTGTCGCTGCGTCGTGGCTACGCGGCGGCGGTCGTGGCTGTTGCAGTGTTCGTGACCGTGTACGTGCTCGGTTACGGTCGCCCCGATTCGCCGTTTGTTTTGGTGAACCCGGGCCATTCGGCGATTGGCTTCTACGGTGCCCTGTGGTGGTTTGGTGCCCCGGTTGCGGCGATGCTGGGCATGCTCGTGTACACGCGCGCTCGTGTGAAGGACGCGCAGTATTTCTCGCCGCGTGCGGCGCATCAGCGTGCGCGCGCTAAGAAGTAGTCTGAAGGTTACTGCTCAGTTATAACGTGGGGGAGGGGCGTTCCGGTTAGCCGGGGCGCCCCTCCTGCTGATTTGGTGCTGCACCGCTGCTATCTTCTGTACCCGCCGGATAGCGGAAAATAGGGAAGAAAATTTATGCGTTATTCGATGAATTTCATGCGTGGGAAAAAGTATTGACTTCATCAAAAATTTAATGTGATGAAGATTTCATTTTTTGCTCAAGGTATTTTTAAAAGCGTACCGACTAGCTATAACGCAAAAAAATACCAGGGCAGGCTAGCCTAAAAAATACCCCCGCAAAGCCAAACGTTCGCTGTATGCTACGCCACGAAAATACTGTTAAACAGTCAGCGCGCGATAGACTATACACAGACTTCCCCGCCGGGTACCAACCACTCGGCGGTTTACTCTGTAGATTTTGCCCTGCAGCAGACGACCCGCAGAACGGCGGGCACGGGGCGAACAGCTTCTAGAAAGGCACACCAATGACCTACGTAATCGCGCTTCCCTGCGTGGATGTCAAAGACCGCGCATGCGTTGAAGAATGCCCCGTCGACTGCATCTACGAAGGCGAACGCACCCTGTACATCCACCCGGATGAGTGCGTGGACTGCGGCGCCTGCGAGCCCGTCTGCCCCGTAGAAGCAATCTACTACGAAGACGACGTCCCCGAAGAGTGGACCGAATACGTCAGCGCCAACGCAGACTTCTTCGACGACCTGGGTTCCCCCGGTGGCGCAGCAAAGCTCGGCCCCACCGGCAAGGACGTGCCCTTCATCGCGGCGCTGCCCCCTCGTGGCGAGTAATCCCTGCGGCGAATAATAGCGACAACCGCATAGACTGACCGCACCCGCTAACGGGTGCCAAGAGCCTCCATCACAGCACCCGGTGCCCACGCACCGTCTAGGCGCTGGAATGGAGGCTCTTGCTGTAGGCACGCCAGCGCACGGACGCTAGACTAAAATGACGAAAACTATTCCCAAGCAACCAGGTGACACAATGACTTACGGCCTGAACCTGCCCGAATACCCCTGGGAGGCGCTCGCCCCCTACCGCGCAACCGCGGCCGCCCACCCGGACGGCCCGGTGGACCTGTCCATCGGCACCCCGGTTGACCCGACCCCGCAGAACATTCGCGAGGCGCTGGCGGCTGCCTCTGACGCTCCCGGCTACCCGACCACCCACGGCACCCCCGCCCTGCGTGAGGCTATTGCTGAGTGGTTTGCGCGCCGCCGCGGTGTGACCGGTCTGAGCCCGGACGCAATCATGCCCACGGTCGGCTCGAAGGAGCTCGTGGCGTGGCTGCCGTTCCTGCTGGGTCTGGGCACGGGCGATGTGGTCGTGTACCCGCGCGTTGCGTACCCCACCTACGATATGGGTGCCCGCTTCGCCCGCGCCGAGTCTGTGCCCGCCGATAGCTTGGATGAGCTGGACGCTGACACCCGTAGCCGTGTGAAGCTGATTTGGGTGAACTCCCCGGCGAACCCGAACGGCACGGTCCGTACCGTGGAGCAGCTGCGTGAGATTGTGGCGCAGGCGCGCGAAATCGGTGCCGTGGTGGCATCCGATGAATGCTACGCGGAGCTCGGTTGGGGTGCTTGGGATGAGGCGCGCGGCGGTCAGCCGGTGCCGTCCATCCTGGATCCGCGCGTGTGCGATGGCGACTTCACCGGCCTGTTTGCGGTGTACTCGCTGTCGAAGCAATCGAACCTCGCCGGTTACCGTGCCGCGTTCATCGCCGGTGCTCCCGAAATCATGCCGAACCTGATTAATAGCCGTAAGCACGCCGGCATGATTGTGCCCGCCCCCGTGCAGGCTGCCATGATGGTTGCGTTGGCTGATGAGGCGCAC
Organism: Rothia sp. (in: high G+C Gram-positive bacteria); assembly: GCF_015265375.1. Classification (GTDB taxonomy): domain Bacteria; phylum Actinomycetota; class Actinomycetes; order Actinomycetales; family Micrococcaceae; genus Rothia. The sequence continues at coordinate 7,249 of NZ_JABZXW010000014.1, read as the reverse complement.
GTGGCGGCTCAGAAGGACCTGTACCGTGCCCGCCGCGAGGTACTGCAGGAGGCGATTGCCGCCGCCGGTGGTCGCATTGAGGACTCTGAGGCTGGCCTGTACCTGTGGACCACTTTCGGTGAGTCCACCTGGGATTCGATTGGTCGCCTGGCGGAGCTGGGTATTATTGCTGGCCCCGGCGTGTTCTACGGCGAGGACGGCGAAGGCTACGTGCGTATCGCCCTGACTGCCTCTGATGAGGCGGTGGCGAAGGCTGCTGAGCGTCTGAAGGCTTCTGCGTCTAAGTAACGTTGCCGCTAAGTAGCTCCGACAGTAACTAGCCCGCATAGCAGAAAGCCCCCGCACCCTCCCGAAAGGGGAGTGCTGGGGCTTTGCCGTATCTGCTGATAATCGTTGGCTGAGGAGCCCGAACGAGAAGGGTTACTTGCGGTCGCCGGGCAGAACGAACATCTGAACGGTCGGCGGGTTCGGGTTATCCAGAGCGTCCGGAATCAGGTTTCGGGTCACCTTTGCGGAGGTGCGCGACGCCAGCCTGTCCGTAATGCCGGTTGCTACAGCCGTCAGCACGAAGTTCACCGTCACGAAGAGTGCCGCCGCCAGAATCAGGGTCTGCAGCACGTTGCCGTCACCGGAACCGATGCGGCGCGCCGAAGCGAGCAGCTCGGGGTAGGAGATGATGTAACCGAGGGCGGTGTCCTTCAGAATCACAACGAACTGGCTGAGCATTGAGGGCATCATCGCGGTGAACGCCTGCGGAAGCAGGATCCGAATCAGCGTCTGGGTCGGGGTCAGACCAATCGCAAGACCCGCCTCGCCCTGACCGCGAGGAAGTTGCTTCACGCCCGAACGCAGTAGCTCAGCAATCACCGAGCCGTTGTACAGGGTCAGACCAATCACCACGGCGATGAAGGGCAGCTGAGCCGGCGGAAGGCCGCTGTACTTGCCCAAGAACAGCCAGAAGAAGATCATCATGATCAGCACCGGCACGGCGCGGAAGAACTCTACCACCACGGTGCCGAACCAGCGGATAACGCGGTACTGGGAGAGTCGAGCAATACCGAAGACCACACCGAACGCAACCGAGGTAACCACCGAAACCGCTGCCGCCGACAGGGTCGAGGCAAGGCCCGGCAGGTAGTAGGAGCTCCAGGCGCGGGCGGTGAACAGATCAGTCCACTTCTCCGGCTCCAGTTGGCCCTTCTGACCCATCACGGTCAGCACATACACCGCAAATAGTGCAAAAAGGACTACCGCAGCAATGTTGAAGATGCGGATACGACGCTGCGCGATAGGACCCGGCTCGTCGAAAAGCACCGAAGAAGCGGCGCGGGTGTCATTACTGATAAAAGGGTTTTTCATCGCTTCACCGCCAGCTTACGGGATGACCAGGTGGTCAACGCACCAATGGGAACAACAATGATGACAAAGCCCATCGCAAACATGATGAAGATAGCGAGCACCATGTTCGCGTCGAACTCAATCATGGATTTCATCAGCCCGGAGGCCTCCGCCACCGACGCGACCGAGGCGACAGTGCTGTTCTTCGTCAACGCAATCAGAGTATTGCCGAGCGGGGTAATGGCGCCGCGTAGAGCCTGAGGGAAAATCACCAGGCGGGCGGTGTCGAAGAAACCCAGACCGATAGCGCGTGCCGCCTCAGCCTGACCCTTCGGCACGGTGTTCACACCCGAACGGATCGCCTCGCAGATAAACGCCGAATGGTAAATCGATAGGGCAATGACCGCGTACACGAAGAAGTTCGTGTCGAAATCGTGCGAGAAGGAGAGCTGGAACTGCGTCCACACACCCAAAATGGCGAAAGTCATCATGATGGTGAGCGGAGTATTACGGACAGTATGCACATAGGCGGTGCCCACCCAGCGCAGGGACGGGACGGGGCTGATGCGCATGAGCGCCAGCACAGTACCGAGAACGAACGAGCCAAGAGCCGCCCAGAAGGTCAGCTGAATATTGGTCATGAAGGCGCCAACCACATCGTACTTGGACAGGAGGGTGCCGAGTTGGTCAAAGAATGACATTCGTGAACCTCTCTAGAGGCCTAGGCGCAGGAGGTGCCCAGGTGCGGCGGGTTGGTTTCGGTGTTGTAGTGGTAGCCGGTGCCTTCGGTGTACTTGGTGATGAGCTTCTCCCAGGTACCGTCGGCAACCATCTCGTTGATGGCGTTGTTCACGGCTTCGCACTTGTCAGTGCCCTTGGGCAGACCCACGCCGTAGCGTTCGGTCGTGAAGGGGGAGCCGACCACTTTCAGCTTGCCCTTGTTCGCTTTGGTGGCTGCCAGACCGGCGAGGGTAATGTCGTCGGTGGTGACGGCGTCCACCACGCCGCCGTTGAGGGCGACCACGCAGTCGGAGTAGCTGTTCTGCTTGACCAGGTTCACGTTCTTGGCGAACTTGTCCTGCACCTTCTGGGCGCTGGTGGAGCCGGTGACGGAGCAGAGGTTCTTGCCGTTGAGGTCGTCCGGGCCGTGAATATCGGTGTTATCGGCACGCACGAGCAGGTCCTGACCAGCCGTGTAGTAGGGGCCGGCGAAGTCCACGGTCTTCTTGCGGCTTTCAGAGATGGAGTAGGTCGCAAAAATCATGTCTACCTGACCGGTGTTGAGCATGTTTTCGCGGTTAGCGGCGGGGGATTCGACGAACTCAATCTGCTCTTCGGAGTAGCCGAGCTTACCGGCGACGTAGCGTGCCACCTCCACGTCGAAGCCGGTGTAGGTGTTGCCGTCCTGGTAACCGAGGCCGGGCTGGTCTACTTTGATGCCGATGCGGATCTTGTGGTCGCTGTCTGCGCTGGAGCATCCGGCGAGGACGCCGGTCAGAGCGAGGGATGCTGCTGCGGCGAGTGCCGCGAGCCTACGTGAATATTTTTGCATGTCGGTCCCTCTGCTTTAGTGGTTGATGATCTTGGAGAGGAAGTCCTTGGCGCGCTCGCTCTTCGGGTTGGTGAAGAACTCGTCCGGGTGCGCCTCTTCGATGATCTCGCCGTCGGCAAGGAAGACGATGCGGTCTGCCGCCTTGCGGGCAAAACCCATCTCGTGGGTCACCACGATCATGGTCATGCCTTCCCTCGCGAGGGAGACCATGGTGTCGAGCACCTCGTTGACCATTTCGGGGTCGAGCGCGCTGGTGGGTTCGTCGAAGAGCATGACCTTGGGCTTCATGGCGAGTGCACGGGCGATGGCGACGCGCTGCTGCTGACCGCCGGAAAGCTCTGCGGGCATCTTGTGCACCTGGGAATCCACACCGACCTTCGCGAGCAGGTTCATGGCTTCTGCTTCTGCCTCTGACTTGGACATTTTGCGGATTCGGCGGGGCCCAAGGGTTACGTTATCGAGGATGTTCTTGTGCGCGAAGAGGTTGTAGGACTGGAAAACCATGCCGACTTCGGCGCGGAGCTTGGCGAGTGCGCGGCCTTCTTCGGGTAGTTCTTGTCCGTCAATGGTGATGGATCCGCTGGTGATAGTTTCGAGGCGGTTGATGGTTCGGCAGAGGGTGGATTTGCCGGAACCGGAGGGGCCGAGGAGGACGACGACCTCACCTTTTCCCACGGAAAGATTGATGTTCTTCAGAACGTGGTTGGTGCCGTAGTACTTGTTGACGTTGGCGATTTCGATGAGGTTTTTCTGCGCTTCGGGAGCTGCCTGTGCGGACATTTTGAACCCTTTCACGTGAGGTGCGTCTATGATGCGGGTTGTCTGTATGCTGAGTTTTCAGCTTACGCCTCAGACGGTTTCCTGTCTGCAAAATATTCACTTTACTGGGTAAGCAATGTGAATTTTTAAGCATGAATGCATAGTTATAGTATTTTTGACGTAAAAATATGGGTAAAAAACACCCCATCTTCACAAAAGGCTCTGACTAGGGAATATATTCTTCCCTTTCTCTACGCACTCACGAGGTGTCAAACGCCTTTGGGGAGGTAGTCACGACTTGGTAAAAATTTCGAAAAAAGTGCAAAAAAGTGCCCGATAGGTGAGATAAACACCTAACGGGCACTTTTCAACACCCCTCACAAGGGGCTAAAACAGCTTAGGCTTCGTAACCGTTGGGGTTGTTCTTCTGCCAGTTCCAGTGGTCGCGAACCATGGTCTTAATGTCGCGGCTAGCGCTCCAACCCAGATCCGCCAGAGCAGAGGAAGGATCAGCGTAAGAGACCGCAACGTCACCGGGGCGACGATCCACAATCTTGTACGGCAGCTCCTTACCGCACGCCTCCTCGAACGCGTGCAGAACCTGCAGAACCGAGTAGCCGTTACCGGTACCCAGGTTCCAGGTGTGCAGGCCGCCGTGCTCAGTAATGTAGTTCAGCGCCTTCAGGTGGCCGTCAGCCAGGTCAACCACGTGGATGTAGTCGCGCACGCCGGTACCGTCAACGGTCGGGTAGTCGTTACCGAAGACGTTCAGGTGCTCGCGGCGACCCACAGCAACCTGCGCGATGAAGGGCACCAGGTTGTTCGGGATGCCCGCCGGGTCCTCACCGATACGGCCGGACTCGTGCGCACCAACGGGGTTGAAGTAACGCAGCAGAGCAATGTTCCACTTGGGATCGGAAGCAGCCAGGTCAACCAGCATGTCCTCAATGTGCTCCTTGGTGCGGCCGTAGCAGGACTGCGCATCCATGTTCATCTTCTCGATCAGAGGCATGGACTCGGGCTCACCGTACACGGTAGCGGAGGAGGAGAACACGATGGAGTGGCAGTCAGCCTCGTCCATTGCGTACAGCAGGTTCAGGGTGCCAGCCACGTTGGTCTGGTAGTACCACAGCGGCTTCTCAGCGGACTCGCCCACAGCCTTCAGGCCCGCAAAGTGAATCACAGCGTCGGGGCGAACCTGCTTGAAGAGAGCCTTCATACCTTCGAGGTCGAGCAGATCAACCTTGTGGAACTCGGGGGCGCGGCCAGCGAGTTCAGCGACGCGCTTGAGGGACTCCTCGGAAGAGTTCGCGAGGTTATCCATGACGACGACGTCGTGGCCTGCCTTGAGCAGTTCAAGTACAGTGTGGGAGCCGATGTAGCCGGCGCCGCCGGTAACGAGTACCTTCATGATGTCCTTTCGGGCTTTATATATCCGGAAAAAGTGCTCCGGATGGGGGACAAAAGCTGTTGAGCTGTATCTAATGGTACAGCTGTGCACGAGGTGTAAGTACCTTCGGACACTGTGCGCTTGTGCACTCTGGTGTGAGCACGTGGGAGGCGTTATTGAGGTGTGTCGCCACTCGCTTTTGCCCAGCGCCTGAATCCGCGTATCAGCTGATTTCTGATCCGACTTCTAATCCCACCAGAAATACCACTGGCGGCTCTGGTGAATAAACTCCGTCAGCTGCTCAATATCTTCAAACACCTGGAACGGAAGATCGGAACAAAATGCGAATTGCTCGACCGCCAGATTCTTCGCCTCGACCGGGTCGGTGACGGGGCGTTCCACCAGAAATTCTAGGCAGTCAGCACCGTCAAGAGCCGCCGGGATGGCACCGTACTTTTCACGCCAATAGTGGGTGAACGCCAGCTGCGTTTCAGCGTCCGGGCAGTCATTCCAGCCGCCAAAGGGCAGGTACGCGGGAATATCGGCGGGGTCATCGGTCGGAATCTGCAGCAGGAGCATCTCGCCTTTCTCCTCCTCATCCGCAAGCTCGTAGCAGAGCAGAGCGGAAAGAGTCGGGGCGTCATCTTCGGGCTCCTCATCGGGCAGAAAATCGGAGCTCATAAACTCGTCAACAAGCTTGTTGAGGTCGAACTCGTCAGGGGCGTCCTCGTGAGTATCTTCGCCGTCACCGGTAACCTTGCGCAGCTGCTGGGCAATGACTGCGCTGCCGTACTCTTCGGCGGAGGCGCCGCCCCGGGCGGTACGGTAACGCTGCAGGATGGCACGAGTGTAGGCGCTCACCTGCTCGGGGGTTAGCGTCTCAACATCGTCAATGATGTCGTGCTCAAGGGACACCGCGATAACCATGCTTTCAAGCACCGTATCGTTCAGGTTCAGGAAGAAAGGGACGAACCCCTGCGCGCGCCCCAGCTTAGACAGCTCATCGTAACGAGCCATGGCATCAGCAGCCGAAGCGCCCATTGGAATACGCTCGTGCGGGTAGGGGAAGAGACGCGTAAAGTGCCGGTAGGTTTCGCTCATCGTCGACTCTGACTTAGTCGATTCGGGCATCTGAATTCCTCTCTGAACTGTATAAGCGGTCAGTCATGGCGGGTGCGCTGTACCCGGTACTACCAGCCTAGCGAAAGCCCGAGCCGCCCGCCCTGAAAACGGTCATCGTAGCCGCCACGGATTCGCGCCCAGCCTGTGAAAGCGGCAGAAGAAGGAACACAGGGCACAGAAAAGGGGCCGGGATGCTTCACACATCCCGACCCCAAAAGATTGCAAAGACAACCAGCACTAGTGCACAGACTAGTTCAGGTGCAGCGCCTCGTTCAGCTCCACGGTGTTCTTTGCACGCGGCAGAACCTCAATCGCGCCGCTGATCGAATTGCGGCGGAACAGCAGGTTCGACACGCCGGACAGCTCCGCAGCCTTCACCACGCGCGCCTCCTGACCGGGTAGCAGAACACTCACGCGCGAACCGGCGGTCACGTACAGGCCAGCCTCAACCACGCAGTCATCACCCAGGGCAATACCGATACCGGACTCCGCACCCAGCAGAGAACGCTCACCAATGGACACGCGCTGAGTGCCGCCACCGGAGAGGGTACCCATCGTGGAGGCGCCGCCACCCACATCCGAGCCGTCGCCCACCACAACGCCCTGAGAAATACGGCCCTCAACCATGGAGGTGCCCAGGGTACCGGCGTTGAAGTTCACGAAGCCCTCGTGCATCACGGTCGTGCCGGACGCCAAGTGCGCACCCAGGCGTAGACGGTCACCGTCGCCAATACGCACGCCGGCGGGAACCACGTAATCCACCAGGCGCGGGAACTTATCAATGTGGCTCACGCTCAGGTGGCCCAGCTTGCGCAGACCAATCGCCAGCTTCTGGAACTCGGCGGCAAGCACCGGGCCGTGGTTGGTCCACGCAACATTCGCCAGGGTGCCGAACAGACCGTCCAGGTTCAGCTCGTTGGGGCGAACCAGAGTGTGCGAGAGCAGGTGCAGACGCAGGTACGCGTCGACCGCATCTTCGGGTGCCTCATCCAGGTTGATGGAGGCGGTACGCACCTCGGTACGGGCATTGCGCGCCGGATGCTCAACGGCCAGGTCCTCCAGCTCGTCCGCGATGGACAGGTCGGGGG